>JBMORX010000005.1:0-64503 GCA_049322615.1 Patescibacteria group bacterium | reverse complement strand
AGACAATTGGGTGGTATACTATAATCAGGTGAGACCACACCAAGCTCTTGGCTATTTAACACCTTACCAGTATTATCAAAAAGATATGAGAAAGGAGGATTGTCTCAAAAGTATGTAACCAGAACAGCTAGTTGACAATAAACGGAAAGTTTCTTATCATTTAAGGTATGAAGAAAGCAAAAACAACCCGCCAGATTTTGACTGCCCTTCTTTCAGGACGTCATCCTCAAGCGGCAAAATTTGCCGGAAAACATGTTTTAGTAGTAAAGCGAGAAATTATTCCCCTGAAAAGAGGCAAAGCTGGCTTAGCTGATATCAAGCGTTTAGAAAAAAAATACAAAGAAACACCAACAATCGTTTTTATCCCCCGCCCTGATATCTCTTACATCTTAATTTTATGCCCCAGATAACTTTCGAACCTTTCACCTATAAGGGAAAGACCTTTCTGGGAAAAATTTTTCGTCCCTATCTTCATCTTTTGCTTTACTCAAAAGCAAGGAAAGCCTGGCAACCAGTAGAAATGCTTGTAGACACAGGGGCGGACTATACACTTTTGCCAAAACGCTATGCCCAAATACTGGGAATTGACTTGACATCTGATTGTCGGACAGAGATCACCTTTGGTGTCGGAGGCACAGAAACTGTTTATCAGTATAAGGCTTTGTCGATAAAAATCGGCACTTGGGCAACAAAGATACCGGTGGGGTTTTTAAAACGTGACGATTTTCCTCCAGTTTTGGGAAGACTTGAATGTCTTGAGGCAATTGAGCTCATCATGAGGGATTTCAAGACAATCCTCAACTCCTAGTTACTCCTTCTTTCGCGAATCTCCTTCTCACCCACTCGACCAACTTGGGTAGAAATATCACCACCGGAATCAAGAAAATCACTTTCTCCGGTGTCTGCAAATTGGAAACCTGAATAATCAAGAGATAGAAAATCTGGCAGAGTGATTTTTATTGACTCATTGACTTAAATTTTCTTTTTTGCTATCATAAATTTATCTATGGTTACTCAAAATTTTCGTGTTATCTTCGAGCCAGAAAAAGACGGCGGTTATCATGCTTATTGTCCCACTTTGCGAGGTTGTCATTCTTATGGTGAGACCTTGGATGAGGCAAAGAAAAATATTGCCGAGGCTATTGAGGCCTATCTGGAAAGCCTAGCCAAACATGGAGAAGAAATCCCGGTTGAACAGGTAGACGAACAAGTGATTGCCACTGTCCGTGTTTCCTCTCCCAAAACTGGCAGACTTGCCCTGGCATGACTAAACTGCCTGTTGTCACCCATAAAGAAATCATCAAGGTTGCCCAAAAACTCGGCTTTGTCAAAGATCACCAGAAGGGCAGCCATCTAGTTTTAAGAAATCCAGAAACTAAAAGAAGAGTGGTCATTCCCATTCACGCTGGCAGAACAAAATCAAAAAGGGAACCTTTAAAGGAATTCTTCGGGATCTGGAAATCTCAACCGCCGACTTTGTCAAGAAGCTTAAAAAATAGTCTAAGAGTTAAAGTTCGGAATTAAGAAAATAACTTTCTCCGGTATCTGCTTTCCCTCTTCCGTCCTCAACATCGGTCTTCAGTCCTCAGTCATCCGTCTTCTCTTATTATCTTCTCTTCTAATACAAAACTATACGAGAACCACCAATAGAAAAAAAGCCAAAGAATTAAGATGAAGGCAGAAAAATAATCATGAGCAACGGTGGCGGGAATGGCATTGATATAAACAATCAAAATCGCCACCAAGCTGATTCTTAAAATATTAATCAGAAACGTCCCTAAAATCCCTATCGCCAGACACTCCAACTTAGAGACTTTAGTATATGGTCCTTGAAGACCAGTTAAGAGAGTTACGAATAAAACTAAAGCCGATTGCCAACCAATACAGTTCCAGGAAATAGCAATTTTTTGCCAGACATCATCGCGCAAAACACTAACCGTGGAGATCCCCGCAACTGCTTTCTGCCCTAAAATTTCCACGACCACGACAATCATCCGTGTTTCAAAAGGAAGAAGAAAATCTTGTATCACCCGATACCAACCAATTTTGTAAATCAAGGCAGTCAAAAACTCATTAAAGGTAGTCAAAAAAGGCAGGATCATCAAGGTGATGACCAAAATAAGGAAAATCGTAGAAAAAGTGGCTTTTGGACCTCTCATCTTCCTTTTAACCCCTCAAGGGTTAGTTTTACCCAACCGTTCTCCGGATCAATCCTTAGGGCTTCTTTATATTCTGCCACCGCTTTCTCATTTTCTCCCCGAGTAAAATACATCTTTGCCAAAACTACATGCTGGCGAAATTCAGCGTATTTACCACCCAATTTGGGTCTTAAATCCTTAAAGCTCTCTATGTTTTTGCTTGTCGTTGCCTGATAAAGGGTTTTGGGGGCGGAAAATTCCAAAATCGGGTGGTTATCTGTATTTTCCTTTGCTCCTTGGGTAAAATCTTCCACTCCCCGACTGTCTAAGGCTAAATAACTTAAAAACTGCTCGGGATTTTCAATAAAAATTCTCGCTAAATCCTTTTTTATCTTTTCTTCCCTAAATTTTTTCCCCAGCAAAGAAAGGTCAAGTTCTTGAGGTTCCTCGCTTCCTATCAGTAGAAGATCATACGAAGAAAGGTTATCCCAAACAGTCACATAAGGAAAAACGCTTTGAAAAGTTTTAATGACCATTTTCAGATCTTGGGTATCTAAGGTATACAATTGAATCCACTGAGCCACAAGTCCCTCTTCCTTTAAACGACTTTTAACCAGATTAAAATACTCTTTGGTAAAGAGTTTGGAGGGCCCGGCAAGATAAGGATTTGAAGGCTCGGAAGTAATGATATCGTATTTCTTTGAAGTCCCCAAAAGATAATGCCGGCCGTCTCCGACAATCATTTTTAATCTTTTATCCTCCAAGGCATTCCAGTTTGCCTCGGAAAAATACTTTGCCGCCTCGACCACCGCCGGTTCAATTTCTACTGCCTCAACGATTTTAAGAAGATAGGTTTCCACCGATCCCAAAGTAATCCCTGAACCCAAACCAATCACTAAAACATCCTGGGGGTTTGGGTGTAAAAGCATTGGCAACTGTCCCGAGAGAATCTGGGTATCCATGTCCAAGCCTGTGGCTGCATCGGTTTTACCGTTAATCCGCAAAAAAATCTGCTCCCCGCTCTTTTTCACCGCCACCACCGCTTCCAACCCCTCTTTATAATAAAGAAGCTCCGAGGCTTGCATTCTTTTTTCTGCCTGTTCCCGACTGTCCCAAACAAAAAATCGCCAATTAGCAAAAGGTCCAGAAACCAAAAAATGTTTGTTCCAAGATGGCAAGAAATACCCTATCGAAATAATTAAAAATATAAAGGAATATGTCAATAATTTGACTGTTTTATTGATTCCAGCCTTTATTAAAATTGCCCCGCCCACTAAAAAATAAAGTATTGCCGCCAGCCAAATTCCTTTTTGAACACCAATTAGGGGAACAAGTAAAAATCCGGCTGCCAAAGAACCGAGAATTCCTCCGAAGGTGTTAACGCCATAAAGTCTACCCACCGATTGGCCTAGACCAGCCAACTCCTGGGTATAAATCTTTACTCCTAGAGGAAATAGTACCCCCATCAAAAAAGTGGGAACAAACATAATTAAAAAAGAAAGAATAAATTCCCAAACGGTGACTGTTCCAAAAGAACCACGAGCCTCCTTAAGAATCCCTAAAAGCCAAAAGGGCATTTCTTGAAAAAAGGGGGTGCTCACAATCACTGAAATTCCCAGAATTACTGCTCCAGCCCCAAACCACAGCAAAAGATTCTTGATAGCGTAGTAGCTTAATAACTTACTTACCATCGCGCTCCCCAGCGCTATCCCTAGCAAAAAAGTCACTAAAACAGTCGTAAAAGCATAAACCGAACCGCCAAAAAATAAAATTAAGACACGAGTCCAAAGCACTTCCAGAGCCAGGGCACTGAAGCCCATGAGGGCAAAAGCGGCTAACAATATTCGCTGATTGGTGCTGATTGGAACCGATTCTGATTGGCGCTTATCGGCGCTGACATCAACATGCGTCAGCTTAATATCAGCATTTATTCGCGTTAACCAAAGCACTGTTATTCCAATGAGGATGTTAATTACTGTTGCTGTCCAGATTGTTTGACTAACCCCAAGGGTAGCAATCAACCAAAATCCTGCAAGAAGTGCTCCCATTGTCGCCCCTAAAGTATTGACAAAATACAAAACCCCTACTCCACTCCCAATCTCTTCCTCTTCTCTAACCAAGAATTTAGATAAAACAGGTAAAGTTCCACCCATTAAAGTAGTCGGAATAATCAAGCCCAGAAAGGAAAGAAAAAAGGTAAAAAGGCTAAACCCGTAAAAATTGGGTGTAAATTTCTGCCAAAAAGAAACCTGCAGGTTCTCAACCAGCTTAAAAATCCACGGCGTCCCCGCCGCATACAACCCGATCCCCAATTCTAACAAACCATAAAGTAATAGTGGCGTATTCGCGTTTATTCGGATTATTTTCATTCGCATTCTATTCGGATGATCCACGAAGTGACCAAAAACCCAGCTTCCAATCGCTAATCCCGCAAAAAACACCGCCAGAATCGAACTCACAGCAAAAACTGTTGTTCCAAAAACTAAAGAAAGCTTTCTTGCCCAAACTACCTCATAAACCAAAGCAGAGAAACCAGAAAGAAAAAAAAGAAAAAACAAAAGTCGCCTTAAATCTTTCATTGCAAATATTTCCTTCTCCACCATTCTACTATTTTAGGTAAAAATGGTGCAACAAATAAAAGCATTAACGCTTTTTCCGGCGCCTGGGGCGCAGAAACCTCATAGGTGGTAAAAGTGATACCCCCTTTCAGGGAATCCTTCCATGCTGAACTACCATCGGAAACCCTTATAATCGCAGAGACGCTAGTTTGCGAGGAACCGGTTAAGCCTGTACTAGAAAAGTTTGAAAGCGTAACATTCTCGCCTGTAGTGGTATAACTTGAATCATTGCCAACACTGGCTACCTGAAGACCTTTGTACCAGTTTCCTGTATCAGAGATAACGTAATTTCCCTCCCCTCCCGAAGATCGTACAGTGGTTGAGGTTTCGGGGATATAGGTGTTAAAAGTGGGCGACCAATTATCTGCTGCTTTGGCTGTTTGTTGTCCAATAAACCAATTAACCGTCTTAATATTGGTAAAAGTGCCACTACCCACCGGGATAGTAAAATTATAGGAAATAACAAGTTCCGCTCCAATGGCATAATGATCAGACGCCGCCTCTGCTATTGCCTCAACCGTCACTGTATCGCCGCTACTCCAATTGCTGGAAAAATTGCTTGAAATATCAATAAAAATAACTTCTCTACCTGCCTGCTCGGAAATCGCCGCCGCATAATAAGTTGTGGCAGAGGGATATTCTACTGCCGAACCACCAGTAATGGTCACTCTATACCTAGTACCAGTATTGTCAACATTCGTCCCCACTACCTTAAGATAAACATTATAGTTTGCCAGCGAGCTTTCCGGTAGATAAACCACCGGCGCCCCTATTTGAGTATAAGATGTGGGTAGGGCTCCGTCTAACTGCCCCACATAATAGCGGACAGCGTTGCGGTGGGTGGTACTGGAAGTATTGTAATAGCTGTAATTATAGGTAATCAAAAGTTCTCCACCTTTTAGATTCATGACCTGACCAGCGTTTCGCATAGCAATTGTATTCGCTGCATTATAATTCAATTCCATAGGACCGGCTCCGGAAGCTACTACATTAGAAGGTTCATACATGGCCACAAAATCCATAGTGGTTTTATTGTCTCCATCCATCATCGTTAAGTTCGTTGCACCACTACCCACTGGATACACATTGCTATCTTGTATAATGGCTCTAGTCCCCGTGTCCGCGGTCCCCGCCGAAACCTGACCTGTTAATTCAATCCAGGCTTTTTGGATGGAAATGTTAGCTTCTTGGAGATTAGGGTTTAGGGTGCTAGTTAATGTATCATTTGTGTTTGCGGCTGATTGGCTTTCTTTAGTCGGCAAGGCATACCTGACCGTTTTTACCTGGGTTGTGGCAGAATCATCATATTCATAAGTCACGATTAATTTGGCTGAATCGGTATTTCTAGCCACATCCACATTAGCATTAAAGTTATAAGTATTATTTCCTTGAGCCACTTCACTGGTGACATCCATACGAATAATAAGAGACTGGCTTTCGCCAGAGTTGGTATTTAAGGTAGTTAAGGATAAAGTTTTAAAAGCACTTGTACCTATACGAAACTTCATTTCCCCAGAAGTCACATTTGCCACGCTAAGAATCGTTCGCCACTCAACATAGGCATAACAAGGATTGGTGCCAGTTAAATCAGTTCGACAGTCAACCATTGTCTCGGGAATGTTTAAGGAAAATTGGGGACCGTTATTGGTATAGGCAGTATTATCGATTCCATTTGAAGCAGCGATATCCGTATCATCGGCGTTAGCCGCATATTGATAAATCGGCATCTCAATTGTTTTAATCTGGGTTCCGGGCGAGGCGTGAGCCAAAGGAACTTTGAAAGACAGCCAGGAAAGATTAAGGCTTAGGATTAAGAGAACAGCAAGAAAAGTTTTTGCCAACCATCTCATTTTCTTAGGCTTGATATGAAAGCGATTAAAGTGATTATTGGCTGTCGCTAAGGCGACATACGCTGATAATGGCTGATTGAAAAATCCGCGCTGATCAGCGCTGATATCAGCGGCAATCGGCGCTAGGGAGGGCTTTGCCCGACCTGGTAAAATACCGGTAATCCAGCGATAGAATCTGCCTCTTGTAAAAATATCGGTAATCTTGCCTGTTTTTGGGGTTCTAAACCAGGGGCCTTCTTGGGACTCTAAAAAGCCTTTAACTGCAGCATAGGCTTGGAAGGGAACTAACAAATAAGACAAAGCCACAAATGATAAAATCCCTAAGTAATCTCTTTCCTCACTCTCCTCTAAAAATAATCCCACGGCATTGACTAAAGGTAGGGCAAAGAAGTTGGTTAAGACCAAAGACCAGCCCCAGAGAGAAGTCCAGAAAGGGAGTCTGGCAGGAAAAACAGTCTCACTGATTAGCCAAGAGAAGGTCCCGATTAAAAAGAAAAAAGCTTGAAGATAATAAGGGCTGAGGTAGAGAAATTCCAGTTTCTCGGCGAAGGTGAGTTTTGAAGGAACCCACCGCCTGGAAGACGGAAGACTGAAAGCGGAAGACGGATTTTGAAAACCGATGACTGAAGGCTGATGCTCTGTTTTCTGTTCTCTGTCCTCTGTATCCGTCGTCCGTCCTCTGTCTTCTGTCTTCACCGTCTCCCACTTCCCAAACAAAAGTCTTAAAAACATCTTTCGGACATTAAAGGAGTGTCCCTCTGCCCACCTCATTCTCTGTCTAATTAATCTTTTAATGGTCGAGACACACTCTGAAGGTGCCTGGACATAGGGAGTGTAAACTACTTTAAACCCTTTCTCGTAGATTCTTAAGGTTAACTCAAAATCTTCAGTAATACTTGTTCCCCAACCAAAATGCTTCAAAACATCGGCTCTGATACAGTAAACAGACCCATGGATAATCTTTAAGGCTCCAAGAATCTCTTGCCCTGGTCTTTCAATCACATAGCTTCCCGCGTATTCAGTTCTCACTCCCCTGGTTATCCAGTTTTCTGATTTATTTAAAACATGCCATTGATAACCCGCCACACAGGCAATGTTATTCTTTTTCCTTAGTTCTTCAACCTGTTTTTCTAGCACTGAGCTTGTCGAAGTGCTAATCTCTACTTTGGAAAAGGTATCGTAAGGCATACTTGATAGCCTGGTAGCTTGATAGCTCTGTTGCTCATTCCATCCTCCTGTCGCCTTAAAGTATTTGACAAACATTTCTAAGGTATCAGGATAGGGAATAAAATCCGCATCAAAGATGATGACAAACTCCGTTTTCGGATCCAGGTGTTTTAAGGCTTCCCGAAGGGCCCCACCTTTAAATCCTTCTCTTGTCGGTCGGTGAAGAATCTTAACGCGGGGATGGTCTTTCCATTCGTTAATGATTTCGACTGTCTCATCGGTCGAATCATCGCAAACAATCACCTCGTAATGGGGATAATCAAAAGAGGTACAGGCAGACAAAATTCTCTCCGCCACTTTCTTCTCATTATAAAAAGGTAGGTGGACAGAGATAAAAGGATATCTTTCTAATTTAATATGCTCCAGGTTTGGTTGCAAACCACCTCCTAGGGGAGGTCTGACCTCGGTCGAAGACTTTAAAGAGGTCAGACCTCTTAAGGCACCATTACCGATTCCAAATATCCTCGCCAACCAGCCTTGCCTCGCCGAAGTGTCAACGGAGGCGGGCCCCACCTCGCTTGTTTGCGTCGAGAACGACAAAACAAGCGCCAAAGTAAAGTAATATTTCATTGAGTATAAGAAGAAAAAAGAACCAACTAATAAAGAAATCGAGGCAAAGAAAAGACCAGGACGTAAGAAAGCGGGATAGGAAGAAATCATTGAAAGCCAGAGGAGAAAAAGAAAAGAAAGAATTGAACTTGTAAGGAAAGAAAGCAAGAAGGGAGGGCTTGCCCGCCTAAATATCTGAAAGATTTTTGGCGGGGGGGCTGGAGCAATGGTGGGAACAAAAGTTTGCCAGACAGATTTGAGACGGTTGAGCCAACCGGTAATTGGTTGAACCAGAGAAACAGGAGCATGGGTTCGGGCATAAACCAGTCTCCTATCAAAAGTATTCAAACCATTTCGCAATAATACATTCTGTATCCCATGATTACCGATTTTTGGAATAATTTGCGCCAACTTGTGAGTTGAATACTCTGGATTTCTGACGATAGCCTCCAGGATTTTCTTCTCCAGCCACTCCGGTGTTCCCCGAGGATGGCTTGAGCCGGTCGGATTTTGATCTTGCATTTCTTGTCCTTCTTTATATCTTTTTGCCCATTTCCAAAGTGTCTTCCGGCTGACCACGAATTCGCCAGCTACCTCTCCTACTTTTTCTTGAGCCAGAATCACCCTTTCAACCATCCGCTTTCTCGCTTCGGGCAAAAGCCTTAATGGGCTGCGATAATCGCCGGCAAACTCTTTTCTTTTTAGATATGTCTCAAGACCCAGCTCTTTTAATAAGGAATAAACACCATGGTTACCCAATATTTTATTTTTTATTTTTAATTTTTTATTTAGGGTATGGCTTCCCCACTCCGGATGAAGGGTTACCAGTCTCAAAATGTCTTTTTTAAAGCGAAGTCTTAAGCCTCGGGGGTGCTGTAAGCCTCTTAAATGGCGTTTTTCAAGGCAAGTGATCTTTCCCCTCGGTCCGACTGCCAAATATCTTTTCTTCCAAGCATAAAAGGTTTTTCGGGAAATTTTAAATTTTCGACAGACAGAAGAAACCGAAGCGCCTTCTTTTAAAACTTTTTGAAGAATTTTTAATTTTTCTTGGGCAGTCATTTACCCTTTAATTGTTACCTTTCATGGGTACTCTTGTCAAGTCCCTATAAGTTAAGATGATTTTAGGGGTTTTAGACCGTCAAGCACAAAACTAAAAACCAACAATCACGGAAGATCACTATTTCCGAGGCTAAAATGATGGGGAAGTTTTTTTATAGGTCTATATTATTGTCAAAGTTTTATTAAATATAGTATTTTGTTATCAGACAAATAGTTTGGTAGAATAGCCTGGTTATCAAAACTATAGCCTCAAAAATTCAGCGTTAATCAGCCTATTTTTGACGACGCTATTAGTTAAAAGACTAAACCGGTTGTTTTCTTTGAGTAATTTATCTCCTCTTTTAGCCTGATTTTCAGCGTTAATCAGCGCGTCCAGAGAAAATAAAAGTGGCGAAAATCGCCCCGAGGCAGTAGCCAAAAGTAAAAAGGCCCCAATATAACATAAAAACCTCCCTTGCCCCGTCAGGCCGCTCCGTGAGCCGTGTTCGAATAGAACCTGAAGGCGAACGGTAAGGCCCTATGGGGCTGGGCAGGAGATTTTAGATATTTTAGATATTAGTAATTCGTAATTTGTAATTAGGATAGAAACTGGAGCAGGCTTGGACAGAGGTGGAGTTAATTTACGCTAAAAAATAAAAAAAGTCAAGGACCCAATTACTAATTACTATTTACTAATTACTCTTTATTTAAATCCATCATAAGGAGAAAGAATTTTTTTAACTTCTTTTGGTGGCTCACAAAACGGACAATGGGTTCTTCCCCACCGCCAGGAGATGACTCCAACCACCGCTTCATAAAGAGCGGACAGTCCCATGGTCAAACCGATTAAGAAAAGTGGCGCCCCTAAAACTAGATTTATTGGCGAGGAAAACTGGCTCCAAAAAAAGACTCCAGTTAAGGAAACCGCAATCCAGACCGCTAAAAGCACCAGACCGCGTACAACCGCTCTAAAAGCAATAAAAAGGTGATGGAAGATAGTATGAGCCATCCAAAGAATATTCTATCAGAAAACTCGGAGAACTCGGAGAATCAGAATTTTAAATCATATAAGCGCGGCGAGGGGATAATTTTTGTGAAGCCTCAATGTGGCAGGGGACGTCTGACGTCCCAGGCTTGCGTCCTTCGGAACACAACTCGAGTTTTGAATTTCTCATCCAAGCAAGCCGTGTCCCGATTTAATCGGGACGCCATCTCTTGAGGCGAACAACAAATTCATCCCCGAGCAAAAGCGCAAGAACAAAAAATCCCGCCCTAAAGCGAGATCTTCTCTCTTTACTTTCCCAACTCCTCTTCAATAATTACTTTGAAGTTTTCGTAGGGTAAAGCTCCAGAAACCAGTCTGCCATTGATAAAGAAAGCCGGAGTCCCACTCACCCCCACACTTCCCCCAAGACTCACATCTCCCTGAACCTTGTTTTTATATTTATCCGAGTCCAGGCAGGAGTTGAAATCCGCCAAAGGTAGCTCCAGGGTTTGAGCATATTTTTTAAGGTCGGCGACGGTTATTTTTTCTTGATTGGCAAAAATCTTATCATGCATTTCCCAAAACTTTCCTTGCTCTCCCGCACATTCGGCTGCCTCGGCTGCCTTTTGGGCATATTGATGGAAAGACAAAGGATAATGATGGAAAATATAGCGGACTTTGCCAGTTTTTATATATTCCTTTTCAATCTGGGGAAAAGTTTCTTTGGCATAGCGAGCACAAAATGGACATTGGAAATCAGAAAATTCAACCATGGTTACTTTGGCAGTCTCCTCTCCTTTAACCTGGCCGGTCTCGACCAGTTTGGCTATCTCTTCCTCTCCTAAAACTACGGGGGTAGGCTGACCAGCTGCCTCGGGAGTTGGACTCACTTGGGCTGTTCCAGGCTTTTTCTCAAGATATTGAATCCGGGTAAAAAAAGAGCCGGCCAAAAAAGCGGCCACGGCCAGCAAAACAACCAGAATTGGAACAGTAAAATTAGTGATTTTCTTTTCTTCCATAAATTGCTAATAACTAATTACTAATAACCTCTACTTTATTGCTCCTACCGGGCAGGAATCGACTGCTTCTTTAATTTTCTCTTCCTCATCCCCTGGTGGATTGATTACCTCGGCTTTACCATCTTTCCTAAGTCTAAAAGTCTTCGGGGCAATCGTCACACAAAGCCCGCACCCAATACACACGTCTTTATCAACTTGAGGCAGTCTTGCCATAACTTTCGGTATCCTACCATCAATCCCCACTCAAAGTCAAGGGTCAGAATTCGCCTTACTTTTTTAGTGCCGATCGGCACTGGAAAAATATGGTCGTTGACCGGTCGACGAAGGGTGACAGGGACAAACCCTCTCAATCGGTGGATTATGCCCGTTGACACCCTTCCTAAGGAAATGATATCATCAAAATGGATGAAGAAATTATCTGTTGGGCAACAAAGACTAATTGCCGAATTTCTTTCTAATATTGGCGTTGCCTGGTTTGTCGCGGGAGTAATCAGTGTCTTTCCGTCCTGGCCTAAAAACTGGTCTGAGGCAGCAATTTCGTTTTTATGGGGCGCCTTTTTCTCGCTGGGATTTTTACGAACAGGGTTATTTTTCGTAAAAGGAGTCAAATCATGAATTATGATTGGTTAACGCTTTTTTCATTTGCAAGTTTGGGAAGCGGCATCATTCTAATTGCTATTTATTTGTTTATTAGGAAGTGAGGTAGAATGGACGGTCGGATTATCTTTGCTATTATTTCTTTAATAGTTGCCTTTATTGGTTTTTATTTATTGTTCTCCACCCTGCGACGCTCCTAAGTTTCTGCAAAACCAGGAGGGAAGCCCTGACAGGGACGGACCCTGTCAGCCTGTCATGAATTGTCAATAAGCCCAAAGCCTTGTGAGCTCTTTATTACTTAATGTCTAAGCGGTTCTCCGGGCATACTTTTTTAATGCCGATCGGCATAAAAAATGTATGAGTAAAGGGAATGTAATAGAATCTAGGATTGGGACAACATAAGCCTTTAGGCTTATCTTGTCCAAGAGGATTCAATGATTTAACGAACCCCGTTTTAATAAGATTTTCTCGTGTTTAATACAGGCCTTGACGGCGTTAAACCCTATCATGACCGGAAATATCACTATTATTTAAAAACACCTTGATTAGCAACCAGAAACGCTTCTAATCTTCTACTATTTTCTAAGGCTACCTCAATCCGTGGCACCGCTTCTCCAATCTTTATTGCTCCCCAAGGCACCGTATACTGCTCAAGGGCAAATCTCCCTTCCTCCACAGAGAATCCAAAAGTCACTAATTCAGCGGAAAGCGAGTACTTCCCCCCTTGTTTATCCGCCTCGGCAATTAAGCCATCAATATTTTTGGTTGGAACTTCATATACCAGGGTTCCAAAATCAAACGTTCCTGTATCTAAAAACAAAAGGATAGCTTCTTCTCCTCGTAACTCTTTTAGTTTCCGAGCCAATTTAGTAGGATAACGAAGGTCCCACCAGTCAGTTCCGAGATGCACTTCCGTTTTGACCGCTCCGACTTCTTCTAAAAACTGTTTACTGGGCTCAGTAGGAGTAAGGAAGTAATCTTTCTGAAATTTTCCCCAAATACCATTATTCCCTACTATAACTAGCTCTAGGTCTCCATAGCGACGCTCCATGGTTATCTTAATCCATTGGATCGGATTTTCTCCAACCGCCCTTTTTATCAGATCTAGTCCTGTTTTAGGAAAAATTGGTTCTGACTCTGATGATTCCTTCCCTTCTGGGGTTTTCGATCGACTCATTTTTCTTCATCTCCTTTCCTTCAAACTTAAAACTGCCCATTTGGGCAGCAATTTCATTTTAGATTAAATTTCTGGCTTGTCAAGTTTGGTGAAGATTTTTTGCCCAAGTCCTGACAGGGACGGACCCTGTCATTTATTTTTATCTTTTGTAAACTTGGCTGCGGGATTCGATTTTGTAGACGATAACGATTTTTTCTTTGGCTAAAAACTCATAAATAATTCGCCAATCTCCTATTCGATATTTTCTTTTGCCTTCAAGTTCGCCTCGCAAAGGCAAACCAACCAGGGGATTTTTTTCAAGATCCTCAAGGGCTCGCCAAACTGCCTTAAAAATAAGTTTAGGAAGTCTCCGCAGATCCTTTTCTGCCTGGCGGTGGAGAATAACTCTAGCAGGCATTATTCTTTAATCTTTTTTCCTTAATTCTTCTAAAGCAACAAATTTCTCTTTTCGCCCCGCTTTCCAGTCTCTCTCCCCTTCTCGAATAGCCTTCATGGTTTGAGGATGAGAAAGAGTATAGAGAGTTTCTTCCCAAGACTCAAATTCTTCGGCCGATAAAAGGACCGCCTTGGGTCGACCCTTTTTAGTGATAATATAACGTTTTAAAAATTTATCAACTTCGTCCACCAGCTCAAGGAATTTACTTCGAGCATGGGTAGCGGCGATGATATCCATAAATTCACCTCCGTTGATCATTATAACGTACACTTAATGTCTTTGTCAAGTCCCAGATTTTGGTAAACCGAGGCGGCGGCAATTGCTCCTTCGGAGACAGCCGTCACTATCTGCTGAAGCTCACCAGAGGCATTAGCCACATCTCCAGCGGCAAAAATTCCGGCAATATTGGTCGCCATATCCGCTCCTACCTTGATAAATCCCTTCTCATTAAGTTCCACTCCCAAAGGCTTGACTAACTCTGCTCCAGGAACACCCCCAATTTCCACAAAAACCCCATCCACAGGCAAAAGCCTTTTCCCCTTGTATGGTTTATCCAATTCCACCGCCGCCACTCGATCGATACTAGGTGCTTTTTCTTCTTCGCTTAATATCTTAATATCTTTATATCCTAATATCTTTTTAATATTCGTTTCGTAAATCACCGTAATCCTGGGTGTCTTTTCTACCTTCTCCACCCAAGCAGGCTCGGCGCGCAAAGGCTTTCCCCGATAGAGCAAATAAACCTTTTTGGCAAAAGAGGAAAGATGAACCGCTCCCATGGCGGCCGCGTTTGACCCGCCAATGACTGCCACCACCTTATCCTTAAAAAAGGGGGCATCGCAGGTTGAACAATAAGAGACCCCTCGACCAAGATATTCTGTCTCACCAGGAATTCCTAACTGCCGGCGCTTTGTCCCAGTCGCCACAATTAGATTTTTGGCTTGAAATTTTCTCCCTGAAGCAGTTTCTACCGTAAAAGAAGGACCTCCCTTGATTTTAACCACCTCATCAACCAAAATCTCCGCCCCTAGATTTTTGGCTTGGCTTTCCATTTTTTTAGCCAATTCCAAACCGGAAATCTTCTCAAATCCTGGGTAATTTTCCACAGAAAAAGCCAAAGCCATTGCTCCTCCCAGCGAGCTTCCAATTAGCAAATGCTTTATCCGAAAACGCGAAGCATAAATTGAGGAAGTCAAGCCTGCCGGACCTAAACCGATAATGATCAGATCATACATTATAGTAAATTGTAAATAGTAAATTGAAAATATACATTTAAAATTTTAAATTTAAAATTTCCTGGATCAATTTAAGGTAACCTTCCCTGCCAGGAAATCCGACCTGTCTTTTTACTTCCTCTCCATTTCTGAAGACCACCACCGTCGGAATACTTAAGATGCCATATTTCTCGGCTATTTTTGGATTTTCGTCAACATTTAATTTTCCCACCTTAATCTTTCCCTCGTATTCTTTGGCTAATTCTTCGATGACCGGAGCGGCCATCAAGCATGGGCCGCACCACTGCGCCCAAAAATCAACCAAAACCGGAAGATTTGATTTCAAAACTTCAATCTCAAAAGTTTTATCAGTCAGCTCAATCATTTTTAATCTCCTTCTCTAATCGCTCAATTAATCGATGATATTCTTCGTGCTTCCCTGGCACAATCCTCTCTTTTTCAATTTTTTCAAACTCCGAAATCAGATTGCTGTCGTCTTGAGGGCTTAAAACCTGCTCTCCCATGGGGTACAAAATATTGTCTTCTTTGGGAATATGATTTTCCAAAATTCCAATATAACCGCGGGCATTTTCAATAATCTCTTCTTTTGTGTTCTTGCCGCTCCTGTATCCCTCGATTGCCTTGGTCAAACCAGCCACATAACCTCTTCCCTCTTCGTGTTCAAATAACATCATCCCGATTGGCCCACCAACTTTTGGAATTCCCTTTTTTTCAAGGAGGGGATACAAAACATCTTCTTCTTTACCATGATGACAGCGGTCGGCAAAAGTCTGAATAAAATCCAAAACTTGGCTAAATTTTTCTTCTTCAATCCTGCCTTTTTCTGCTCTATCTGCCAGTTTTGCCAACACATGCAGAAATCTTTCAATTACCCGATGTTCATCTTGAAGCATTTTGGTCGCTTTCATATTTTTGCATTTGTACACACCCGGTGTGTGCTAGGTAGACACCTAAGGAATCTTCTAAAACTTCTAGCCTGCCATCACGTAAAATCGCCTTTGGCGATTAACGTGATAAGCCGCGTTGAACGTACACTTTGCAAAGCAAATGTTACGTTCTTACGCGGCTAGCCAGCCTCCATCAACGTAAATTACTGTTCCCGTAATATAATCTGCCTCATCGGATGCCAAAAAAGCGGCCGCCGCCCCAATGTCTTCTGGTTTGCCTACTCTTCCTTTAGGAATTCTGGCTAAAAGTCCGGCCTTGGCTTTCTCATCCGAAAGCATATCGCGGGTCATATCTGTCTCAATTATTCCCGGAGCGATGGCGCAAACATTGATTCCTTTTGCGGCTAAATCCAAGGCCATATTTTCGGTTAAGGCGACCACTCCGCCTTTGGAGGCGGTATAATGGGAAATTCGCGAGAAACCAACTCCAACTCCGCCAGAGGCGATTGAGGCAATATTAATAATTCTTGAACCAGGAGACATTAATTTAACTGCCTCCTGGGAGCATAAAAACTGACCTTTTAAATTCGTGTCTAAAACCGCATCCCATTGTTCTTCAGTCAACTCCTCAAAAGGAGCAAACTGAACAATCCCAGCGTTGTTAACTAAAATATCCAATTTCCCCCATTTCGTTTTTACTTCCCCAAACATTTTTCCAACTGACTCTTTATTGGAGATATCAGCCTGAACCGCAAAACTATCTCGACCCAAGGCTTTTATTTCGGAAACAACCTTTTCCGCCTCCTCGCCATTTGAACGGAAATTGACAACCACATCCGCTCCCTGCCTGGCTAAAGCCAGGGCAATTCCCCGACCAATTCCCCTCGAGGCTCCAGTCACCAAAGCCTTTTTACCGGTTAAATCAAACATAATAGTTCACCTCCCTTCTCTTAATATCTTAATATCTTAATATCTTAATATCTTAATATCAAATTCTTATTCTTCTCAGTCTCAAGGAATTTAAAACCACGGAAACTGAAGAAAACGCCATTGCTCCGGAAGCAAAAATAGGATTTAAGAGAATCCCAAAAAATGGATAAAGAACCCCAGCCGCAACCGGAATTAAAACCGTGTTATAAAAGAAAGCCCAGAAAAGATTTTGCTTGATAATCGCAAGGGTTGCTTTGGAAAGTCTAATCGCCGCCACCAAATCCAGCAAATCTGATTTCATCAATGTTATCCCGGCTGACTCCATCGCCACATCCGTCCCCGCTCCCATGGCAATCCCAACATCTGAAGCCGCCAAAGCCGGGGCGTCATTTATCCCATCACCCACCATACTCACCAACCTTAGAGGTTCACCAGATACGGCACCTTGGGTTTTAAGCTCTCTCACTTTCCTCTCCTTTTCTTGAGGGGCCACTTCCGCCATAATGTGGTCTTTATCAATTCCTACCATTTTTCCGATCGCCCGAGCCGTTCGGGGATTGTCCCCAGTTATCATCCAAACCTCAAGCCCCATCTTTTGCAAGGCTTGGACTGCTTCCTTCGAATTTCCCTTAAGAGTATCAGCGACGGCAATAATGCCTAGTAATTGGTAATTAGTAATTGGTAATTGGGTTACGGCTAAGAGCATAACTGTTTTGCCTTCATTTTCTAATCTCTTCATTCTTTCTTCCACTGCTTTTGGTATCTCCACCTTAAATTCTTTCATCAAAACACGATTTCCCTTTAAAATTCCTAATTACTAATTTCGCCTTTACCCCTTTCCCGGTAATTGCCTGGAAGTTTGTTGGTTCAACCAATTTCAGTCCTTGCTCCCTGGCTTTCTTAACCACCGCCTGCCCCAAAGGATGCTCACTCCGCAACTCGGCCGAGGCGGCAATTCTTAGTAAATCTTTTTGATTTTTAATTTGTATTTTTGATATTTGATCTTTGATATTTGATATTATTATGTCCGTTACCCCAGGTTCCCCCTTGGTCAACGTCCCTGTTTTATCCAAAACAATCGTTTTTATCTTATGAGCAATCTCAAGGCTGGTGGCATCTTTAATCAAAATCCCTTTTTCTGCTCCTTTACCCGTCCCCACCATAATCGCCGTTGGCGTCGCCAAACCCAAGGCACAAGGGCAAGCAATAATCAAAACAGCAATGGCATTAATAATGGCAAAGGTTAAAGCAGGAGTAGGTCCGACAAAAAACCAAATCAAAAAGGTTAAAGCCGCTATTAAAATCACTGCGGGGACAAAATAAGCAGAGACTGTATCCGCTAGTCGTTGGATTGGCGCTTTTGAACCCTGAGCCTCCTCAACAAGCTTGATAATTTGGGCTAAAACCGTCTCTTTACCAACTTTTGTGGCTTTGAACTTAAAAGAACCAGATTTATTAATCGTCGCCCCAATTACCTGGTCATCCTTTTTCTTCTCAACTGGCATACTTTCACCCGTAACCATTGATTCATCCACCGCCGAAGCACCCTCTACGACAATTCCATCAACCGGAATTCTCTCTCCCGGACGAACGATTAAAATATCACCCACCAGAACTTGATCGATAGGAATATCTATCTCTACTAATTTATCCTGAGCTTGTCGAAGGACGCGAGCGGTTTTGGGTGCCAACCCCATCAACTTCTTTATCGCTTCTCCTGCTTGGCCTCGGGCTCTTTTTTCTAAAAACTGGCCAAAAGTAATGATGGTCAAAAGAAAAACGGCGGTATCATAATAAATATGAAGCTTGACCCCTGCCATAGCAAAATAAGAAGGAATAAAAGTTAGACCAACGCTATAAAGATAGGCGATGGTTGTTCCTAGAGCAACGAGGGTATCCATGTTAGCCCGAAGATTTTTTAAACCCCGAAACGTCCCTTGATAAAAACTTTTTCCTAACCAGACTTGGACCGGAGTAGCTAAGAAAAACAAAAGGAAAAAGGTTGTTTGGTCTGAAAGTGTGGATAAGAAAAGTAACCAACGATGGGTAATAGCTAGAATTAAAGCGGAGATCACCGCGCCAACAGCAATTTTTCTTTTCAAGTCTATTAATTCTTCTTCCCTCATCATTGCCGCGTGGTCGTGATGTTCCATTTCTTTTTCTGTGCCCTCATCTTTTTTTCTGTGCCTTCTGTGATCATCCTTCTCATCCGTTATCAATTCATAGCCTGCGTTTTTTACCGCCTTTTTAATCTTCTCTAATAATTCTTGATATCTTAATTGCTCAATAGCTTGATCGCTGAATTCTACTGTCGCCTTCTCTGCAGCAAAATTAACCACGGCCGAGAAAACGCCTGGTACTTTTTTTAAAGCATTCTCAATTGTCACCGCGCAGGAAACACAATGCATTCCTTTAAGTAAGAAGGTTTCTTTTTTCATCTCAGCGTCTGGCAGCTACTGGAGCCCCCGCTCCCACCACAGCCGCACCCCCTTGCGCCGGAGGGGACTTCGACATTCCCTGAAGATTTTACCGAGCCGTTTTTATCCACGACTTCGATAGTTCCTGAAATCATCCCCATCCAACAACTGAATTTATACCGACCCGGTTTTGGGGCAACGAATTCTTTAACACTCACCTGGCCAGGCGTCAGACTAATTTGTCCGTCAAATAACCCTCGGGAGATAACCGCGTTGGTGCAACCGCTCGTTCCTTTATCCGTTATCTCCCAACGAATAGGTATCCCAGTCTGAACTTTAAAATAGTTTGGTTGGTAACCGTAGCCTGAGGCGTCCATTTTGATGATCTGTTTTCCTGCGACTATCGGAGCCAAGTCATTGCCATTTATTTGAGTTAAACCAGCGGTCTTAAGCTTAAAATCACTTAAACTGGAAATCCCCAAAACATTAAACTGATTGTTAAGATTATAAAGAGCAAAAAACAAAACCAGGGCGCCGGCAGCCTTAGGAAAGAAGGTTGAGAAACGATGACTTTCCGCCAATTTGATGCCCGATAGACCGATCGCTAAAAGACCTGACAGGGTCCCCAAAACGAAAGCCAACATAATTAAGGCTCCTTGCGCCATGCTTCCGGAAAGAAGAGCAAATCCATAAGCGGTAAGGGTAAACCCGCAAGGCAAGAAAAAAGTCATTGCTCCCACCAGAAAAGGCATATACCTGCCTTTAAAATTTCTTCCATCAGCCACATATCTAGTAATCGCTTTGGGCATGGTGATTTGGAATTTCTGAAAGTATCTAATCCCCAACATCTCAAGCCCCAGGAGAAACATAAGGACAGAGACGGCAATAACTAAAAAGGAAGTAAAGACAAAGGAAATCTCTAGGCGATTGCCAACTAAACCAAGAGCCGCGCCGAAAAGAGCATAGGAGAGAATCCTGCCGGTATTAAATAAAAAATGCGGCTGGAGTTTCTCGATGGTCGAATTCCTATTAGAATAAAGCTCAAACCACTGTTTGGACAGCGAAAGCACCAAACCTCCCACCAAGGCAGCGCAGCTTGAGACTCCGGCAGCTAGCCCTAAAACGAAAAATGCCAGCAAAGATGAATTCTTGTTAACGTTAATAAGCCCTGGCAAACCAAAACCTTGGACAATGATAAAAACCATAATCACCAGCAAAACCACAATAACCGTCACTGTCAACGAATTATCAGTTTCAAGGTTTACCTCTTTTTCTTGGTCAAAAAAGGTATACTTTTCCTGAAGGAACATTTTATTGAGGTCTTCGTTTGGTGGCGGTTTCCCTTCATATTCAACCACAACCTGACTTTTACCGACTGAGGCTTCGACTGACTGGACCCCTGGAAGAGTTAGTAATTTTTTCTCAATCACCAGCTCGCAAGAAGCACAATGCATTCCTTCGACTTTGAAAGTTTTTTCCTTAATCATTTTCACTCTTCTCCCTCTTTAAAAATTTCAACAATTTCCTCTAAAACTTTTTTTCTTTGTTTTTCGCTTTTTCCCCTAACGGCCCTAGTAAGACAGGTATCAAGATGATTTCGCAAAATTAATTCATTCACTTTTTTTAAAGCGGAAATTACGGCCTGGTTTTGCCTAATAATATCAATACAATATCTTCCCTCCTCAACCATCTTCAAATTCGCCCTGAGGTGTCCAATCAGATAATTCATGCGGTCATTCACCGAGGGATTTTGTTTTTTTGTTTTTTTGTTTTTTTGTGTATTGGTAGTATTTGACATTTGTAGTATTTGCTTATTTTGTTATTGTACCCTGGGGGGGGAGGGTCTGTCAAGGGGCGAAATAATCCGCCCTGGGCGGATTAAACGCCCCGCCGACCCCGTAGACGCGCTCCTGCGATGCGTGGACGTAGACCACGAGAGCAGGTAAGCGTTCTACTGGGGTCAAGGGGTGATTAAATCAAAAGAAGGGACAAAATCAGAAAAAGAAGAAAAATTACCGCTAAATAAAGAGCCTGAAGATTTACGGCTGGTTTTTGCCTAAATTGCCAGAACCAGTTTTCAATCTCTCCGTTTTTGACAAATTCAAACCCCTGGTCAGTCAAGCTATGAAGGAGCATTCCCAGGACCAATCCTTTCCCAAAAAGACTGGCCGAGGAAGTTAAAACAAAAAAAGTTAAAATCACTAAAATTACCTGAAACAAAACCGAGTGAAAAATCATTCTCCCCCGTTCTTCTTGGGTTTCAAACAAAAGAATAATCCCTTCCCAAAACTTTCTTTGTTCAAAAAATCTTTTTGCCCGCTGGGAAGTAAATTCATGAGGAGCCTGGATAAAAGTATAGAGAAGGTGGTCCAGATCTAAAACAACAGCGCCCAAGGAAGCGCCCAACCAGAAAAAGATTAAAGAAAACTTAAGTTGCCAATGGAGAAGAGTTAAAAAAACCAAAAAGACTAAAGTCGGCACCAAGTGGCTTAAAATCTCTTTTCTCATAATTCCATAATACCACAAACCGCTCTCCCCAAATTACTAATTACCAATTACTAATTTCTTTAATGTTTTCGCATTCTCAATCGCATAACCTAGAGCATCATTATTAAAATAAGCGTACACATCTTTTCCTTGTTTTAACCATTTCTTAATATCCAAAGCCCAAGTTTCTAGTTCTTCTTCTGTGTATTCAGAAGAGTAAAGCACGCGGTTGCCATGGAATCTAATATAGACAAAATCCGCCGTCGCTTCGCGCGTCATCGGCCAGTCAGGATAGTCCTGGAACACCGCGACTTTATTACTGTGCCGTAATAAAGAAAATACCTCGGAGCAAAGCCAGGTCTCGTTTCTGAACTCAAAAGCATGCCGCCACGTCCGAGGAAGAATAGCCAAAAACTTTTTTAGCCTGAGCTCGTCGAAGGCCAATCCTGGAGGTAACTGCCAAAGAACAACGTTCTTTTCCTGGGGAGGTTCAATCTCCTGTGAGGTTGAACCTCTTAAGGGGCTAGCGGCGTCAAAAAAAGTTTTGACCGCCTCCTCACAATCTTTTAATTTTTTAACATGAGTAACAAATCGGCTACCCTTAATCGAAAAAACAAAATCCTTCCCCGCCCGCTTTCGCCAGGAAGAAAAAGCCTCTTTTTTGGGCAGGCGATAAAAAGAAACATTAAGCTCAACCGTTGAGAAATGCTGGCAATAATATTCAAACCATTTTCTTTGAGGTAAACCTTTGGGATAAAAAATCCCATCGCCCCAGTGAGGGTAAGAAAAGCCAGAAGTGCCAATATAGGCTTTAGACATGATCAATAATTACCAATACTACAAATTTCAAATAAGTACCAATTCTCAATTATTTTTTCTTTAGAGACTTTTTTCTTGCGTTAGCGATAATCTGGCTCACAATGGCGACAATTTCTTCGCCTTCTTTAATCAAATCCACCATTCTTGATGCAAATCCGGGATTTATTGCTTGAATTAATCTTAGCCAAAAGTTAGTTTCTTTTCCCTCTTTTCTAACAACAGTATAACAATGAATGAAGTCTCTACGAGTTAAGGCTCCATCCGCTTCCTGATCATTTGCTCCCATAGAGGTTACCGAATCCAGGATTTGACTGATTATAACTAAGTTTTGCTGGTTTTTCGGTAACTGCTTTGTGAGGTTTATTACTCGGATTATAAATCTAAAAATTCTCTCATGAATATCGTATTTTTTCTTATTCTTATTGATCATTGGTCATTGGTATTTATTGGTATTTATTGGTATTTATTAAGGTCTACATGTATGCTATCTTTAAATTTTACTCCTTCTTTCAGGAGTTTTCTCTTCTGCTCTTTTGCTCCGCCGAAAGCAAACCCAGACGCCAATCTTCCACTTCTATCCACCACCCGATGGCAAGGAATATTTTCAGAATCAGGGTTTTGATGGAGTACCCATCCTACTACTCGCGGAGTAATTTTAAATTTTTCTTTGTCATTTTTCATTTTTAATTTTTCATTTTTAATTTGATTTACAATCTGCCCATAGGTCGCCACTTTCCCTTTAGGAATTCCTTTAACTGCCTCATAAATTTTTTCAAACACCTTTCCTTGAGACATATGGATTTTTCTTTAGATAAAATCTCCAGGGCTTATCTTTCCAAGGACCAGCGTATTCTACTCCAATTCTTTTAGTCGCCACAATCTGACAGGGTCGGACCCTGTCACCCTTCTCCTCTAGCCAAAGTCTTTGGCTTTTAACCAAATCCTCGCCATTAAAAGAACCGTCTATCGCCAGCCACTTACACAACAGCCCAGGCCCGCTTCCTAACTTTTTAAATTTTAATATGTCATTTTTCATTTTTATTTTTTCATTTTCTATTGGTTCGATTGCCCGAACCAGGACCGCGCACGGTTTTCCCTTCTCTTCGGTAACAATATTGAGCATCCAATACATCCCGTAAATAAAATAAACATAGGCCGTCCCTGGCTTATCATACATTGGGGCGCATCTTTTTGTTTTTCTAAAAGCGGCGTGGGAGGCTTTATCATCAGGTCCAATATAAGCCTCGGTCTCGACAATTTTCCCAACCAATTGTTTCTTTCCCCTTAACCTTCTTACTAGATATTTTCCCAGTAAATTCTTGGCTACCCAAATTGTCTCTTTTGCAAAAAAATCCCTTTTTAATCTCATTTTCAGTCTGTAAAAACTTGGGTAAACATTTTTCCGTAGATTCCGCCGTCGATCACCCCGATTCCCACTTTGGAAAATTCAGGGGAAAGAATATTTGCTCGGTGACCCGAAGAAGCCATCAATCCCTGATGGGCAATAAAAACCGTTGGCGCCAGAGCTAAATTTTCCCCAACAACCGCAAAATCTATATGGTTATCCTTAAGCCGATCACTCACATTTTCTCCTTCAGGGGAATAATGAGAAAAATAGCCCCTTAAAAACATGTCTTTTGCATGCTCCCGGGCGACCACCACCAGTCTTGGATCCCATTCCAACTTTTTAATCCCTCTTCTCTCTCTTTCCTCATTTACCAAGGCAAACATTTTTGTCTCAGAGAGCTGATCAACGGAAAATTCTTTGGTGGTGAAACGAAGGTCAATTCGCTCGCGACTTTCAGGCTTAACCGTCAAGAAGGTCAAGGCTTCTTCAACTGCGCCCCCGAAGATCTCATTAAATTTGTGTTCAATCCCGAAAGTCTTGCCAACTAAATATCCCCCAATTCTTGAGGAAGTGATGTCTTTTTTTAAAAAGGGAGTAATGGGTAAAGCGATAATTAAAGTTAAAAAGAAGGCAATTAAAACCAGACCATTTAAAATCGCCGGAACTACCCCTAAAATTTTGTTCCACCAAACCGAAAGCCATTTTTGGGGAATCTTGCCAAAGAACCAAAAAGCCAAGGCGGCTAAAGCCGTCTCCGCAAAGATTGCGGTGAATAAAAACCCTAAGGCATTGGCAAATCCGTAAGATAAAGAAAAATTCAAAACGAGAAATTTTGCCACCAGAGAATAAAAGCGAATCGCCAAAAGAAGCGAGCCTAAAAAGGAAAAGAATTCAGCCGCAAGCCTCCAAAACCCTTGCTCTAAACCTTCAAGAACAAAAAATAAAAGAACGATTAGGATTAAAAGATCAATCCAGTTTCCCTGAAGACTCATTTTTGACTCCCTTTTCGCAGTTGTTCCAGCTTCCACCCCGTAAATCCGCCTTTGGCGGACACGGGGTTGGCGCGTTGTTTCTCTTTGAGAAACTTTACACGCCACATAAAAAGTCTGGCTTTGCTTTTAACTCTGCCCGCGTCTTTGACAAAATTTCTCGCCTGCTCCAGGATTTCTCGAGGAAGTTCTTTAGCAAGCTTGATATATAAAGCCTTATGTTCTACATCCCCTAACTCAACTGCCAAATCATAACCGTATTTTTGAAATTCCCGGGAGATATATTTATCTTTTAGGGAATTAAATTGGGCGAGAATATTTCCTAAGGGTTCAAGTCCTTTTGTTTTTTTTGTGCTATTCATTCTAGCCTTACACCTTCCTCCTTACACCTCCGAGGTGTAATCACCGAGGTGTAACAACCATTCTTTCCGAAAATGAAATTCCCAAAATTTTTCCATTCATTCAATAATCAAATAAGCAAATACTACAAATTTCAAATATTACAAATCAATAACAAATTCCAAATAATCAAATGTCAAATTTTTTTAGACTTCTTAGTATTCTTGATGATCGAACTGACAATTAGAAGAATCTCTTTTCCTTCTTGCTGAATTACAGCCACCCTTGTTTGGAAATCCTTATTTAAATCAAAAATTAACCTCAGCCAATAATTGACCTCTTTAATTTCTTTCTTCACCAAAGAATATTTAGCGATAAAATCTCTCCTGCTTTCACAGGCATCGGCTTCTTGATCATTAGCACCAACGGAAGTTACCGCCCTTCCGCACTGATCAATAATAATTAGGTTGAAATTATTTTTGGGCAGATCCGCAAGAAGTCTTAGAACCGCAATTACAAAATTGTAAATTCTCTCGTGAATATCTCTATTTTTTAATTTGTTTACTGCGAAGCAGCAAGCTTTGCTTATTTGCTTATTTGTCATTTATTTGACATTTGCTTATTTGCTTATTTGCTTATTTATTATAACGATTCATTGCCTCCTCTACTCCCTTTTCCAAGGCCAATTCGATTGCTTCGACCGTTTTTTTGATGGTTTTTTTTGCCTCAACTGCCTCCTTGCCTCCAAATCCTTCCAAAACATATCTTTCAACCTCCCGATGCATCACATTTTCATCCACTAACCTCCCCCCTCCCACTTCCCATTTACCCCCCGAAGCCTCGGCGAAGGGGGGCTTCCCCGCCGGACGACCTATTCCAAGCCTAAACCTAACAAAATCAGCTGTCCCAAGTTCCCGAATTATTGACCCAACCCCATAATGTCCGGCTGAACCCCGACCTTTGACAATTTTTATTTTCCCTAAAGGTAAATCCAAATCATCATGGATTACCCAGAGATTAGTAATTGGTAATTTGTAATTAGTAATTAGGGATTTGACGGCAAAACCCGAAGCGTTCATCATTGTTTGTGGCTTAACCAGGATGGCCAATGGCTGATGATTGATGATTAATGTATTCGATTTCTTGTCTTCTTCCCACTTCACCCTTCCCACTTCCCACTTCTGCGCGAGTTCATCCACGACCATAAAACCAATATTATGCCGGCTTTTTTCGTATTTTTTCCCAGGATTACCGAGTCCCACTATTAATTTCATATAAATAATACTCGGTCCGCCAAAAATCGCTCTTCAAGTCGTGTTCGAATAGAACTGAAAAGACTTGAAGTAAGATTAGGTGGACCCAGTCCGACGATTAATTTCACTCTTTCATTATACCATCACCCAACCAAAACCTCAGAGCGACCACCAGTTAGCGAATCGTGAAACTGGGGAAGAAGGTCCGCAAAAACGATCAGGCGACCACTCCAATGAAAACGGGCATAGAGAACACGGTCCCAGCAGCGAGACCCGAGCAGACGAGACTGCCTTGAACGGCTATCATCAAAATAATGACCGGTAATTAAAAAACTAAATTGAGCACCAATAATATAGGTAGCCAGCCTTTGACCAGTTCTTCCTTGGGAGGCAAATAATTTTCTCAACCCATCTTCGGTTGTTCCGGTATAGGGCGCCTCAATCCTTGCCTCAATATCATACCAACCACCAACGTTAACCTCATTTATCACTCGGGCTCCTTTTTCAAGACTCCAGCTTTCCATATGGGGGAATATTTCACCAAGGAGAAAAAGACCTTCAGGGGTGGCTATCTTATCCGGACAATATATCATCATCCTGGGTTCTGGCAAATTTTCAAGCTCGACTAACTTTTCTTGGGGACGATTACAAGCCGGAACAATAAAATTAAGATTTACTCCTCCTCCCCAAACTTGCCACAGTCTTTCCCAGGTTTTGGTAACTAATTCTGGAGTATGGGGCTGGGTTTTATACTCTTGGATGGCTTCTTCTAAAAGATTTTCCTGTCTCGACCTTTCAGTCCGGTCTAACATGGATTTAATTACTTAAGTAACTCGACGACTTTGTCGTCCGTTACTTGTTCAAATTCTTGATAAAATTGACCAACAGCGGCGAAAAATTCTGGCTGATCAAGAACCATTAGTTCATCAACTAAGGGCTTTAATTTCTCAACCACCTCTGGCGGCGCCACCGGAACGGCCAAAATTATCTTTTTTGCTTTTTTTGTTCTTAACCAGGCAATGGCGGCTTCAGTTGTTGCTCCAGTGGCAATCCCGTCATCGGTTAAGATAACAATTTTATCTTTAACCTCAAGCGGTTTCTTACCTATCCTAAATTTTTTTTCTTTCTCTTCGATTTCCTTTTTGATATTTGATATTTGCTTTTTAATATAATTATTGTCTGCTCCCACTCTTTCTACCAAATCCCAGTCTATTATTCTTATTCCCCCTGGTCCAACCGCGCCAATTGCCAATTCCGGATTTCCCGGAGCGCCAACCTTTCTGGTAATCAAAACATCCAAAGGACAATTCAGCGCTTGGGCAAGAATTTTCCCCACCACCACTCCCCCCCTCGGAATCGCTAACACCAGTAAATTCTTGGTTGCTTTGTGGCTTTGTAGCTTAGTCGCTAGTTTCTTTCCTGCCTCTTGGCGATTTTTGAAGATCATCTAACAAGAAGTATAACAGGAGCCAAAAAAAATTTCTAATTACTAATTTCTAATTATTCTAATCAAATCCCAATTTCCAAATGACCAAAATTTTAGGTCAATTAGAAATTAGGTTAATTAGGTCAATTTATTTTACTTTTTCTACCTGCTTTTCGGCAAAATCGCCAATCACCGGCACCTTAAACTTTTCTCCCTGATAAGCCTTGAAGATTAAAACTAACCAGAGAATAAACCCAATTATCATTAAAAATGGAGACAGCATCCAGCCAACTATCGGAACAAAGGACAAAACTGTCAAAAGCCCGAAAGTAATGATTGACTGCATGGCGTGGAAGCGAACAAATGGGTCTTTCTCAATTAAGAGAAAAACGATGCCGGTTAGCCAGCCTAAGACATAGGACAAAGCGGCGGCCGTGTTTGTCGGAAGCCCAGTTCCGGTTTTTCCTTCTGCCATTTTTATTTTTCACCCCCTTTCTCTGTGCCTTCAGGAGTAGGAAGTTCTGTTTCCGAATGCACCCCCTAATCACCGAAAGAGCACTGAATTTAACAGAAAGCACTGAAATTTCTGTGCTTTCAGTGATTTCGTCTCACATTCAATTACTAAATATATCCTTTCATAAATACTTAACCATTGTCAAGCCCCGTTAAAATTGCAGCACGAACCGTCCCCGATTAAATCGGGGTGAAAAGGTGAGAAGTAAGACCATACGGGGTCAAGGGGTGTAAATTCAAAAATCAATCTTTTGCTTGGATCAGGGGATTTTTGACAATCTGTTCCTCATCATCCCAAACAAAACCATTAAAAAGAGAGTTGAAATAAACAAGGAAACCCACCGCCACAATCAAAAAAATCAGTTTTGCTTTAGAAAAATTATTAACTTTCTCTAAAATCTTCATTTTCCCCAACCTCTTTTGGGACACAGCTACACGCGACCGCTTCTGGCTGTGTCCCATTTAAAGCCGAATCAGTCTTTCAAGCCAGGGAAGATGCTTTTTCCTTCGGCGCCACCAAATATCTTCCCAAACATAATGAACCGCCAGATTTTTCCATTTTCCCCATTTCTGAAAATATCTTAGCATTTCTCTAACCGGCACCAGTTCTTTCTCCCAGTCTTTATTAAAAAATATTTTGTTATAAATTTTCTGCTCCCAGGGAGAGATGTGTTTTAGAAAATCAAAGCGATGGAAAACATCAAACATAATATAGCCAACTGAGGCTGGACCGATTCCGTAAAGGGAAAGAAGGGTTTTCTCCTGCTCTTCTTGGGAAGCATTTCTTAACTTTAATTCGTCAATTTCTCCGCTTGAGAACGGTTCAGAAACTTTAATCAAAGATTTAGCTCGATAACCCATTTTCAAATCGCGCAGTTTTTGCTCGCTTGTTTGAACTAAAACCCTTGGTTCCCAGAAAGCCCAGAATTTCTGATTATCAAATTCAAGTAAACTCCCATAATTCTCAAAAAGTGTTTGCATCATATAAACACTTCTTTTAACTTGAGCATTTTGCAAAACAATATCAATAATTAAATATTCATATAAAGAACCGGCATGCATGGGTCGCAACCCATAAAATCTTTTGATAATCGGCTTAAGAAGCGGATCTTGGCTAACATCTTGGTAAAATCCAGACAAATCCAAATCCAGATTAAATCGCCAAATAATTTCTTTTTTCAATGATTTCAGAAATTCAGGAGAAAGTTTTTCTTTGGAAAAGATATAAACAGTAACTCGCGGATTCTCCCTGGTCCCAGAATTCTCGAAAATCAGGCCAAGTTTTTCTTCGTTCCAAAGCATGGTCTGCCATCTTTTTCCCGGCTCGTATCTCATATCTTTGGTTGGAAAATGCGCCGGCTTATAAAAAGTCGAATCAAAATGAAAAGGAGAAGTGGGAATTACTTCTAATTCTGTTTTTGTCTTAAGTTTTATTGGTTCCATACCTTAGCCTAGAACAGAAGTAGGAAATCCACCCAGGCCTCGTTTCCTGGTCGCGTTCCCTGACAGGGACGGACCCTGTCAAGCAATTAGTTAGAATAATGCTAGTTGTTCTTTTTCTTCTTCCTCTTTGGCAACATCTTTTCCCTCGGGCCAGATTTTGACGGTGCCAAAGACGCCGTCGTAACCCGGGTCAACGACAATATCACCAGAGCGGACTTTTTTTATTCCCTCGGCTATCCTTAGACCGGAAATTTTGGCAATTTCAGAAATATCAGTGTTTAGTAAAACCCCAAATTCTCCCCTAAAATTCTCTGTTAACTTTCTGTACTCGGAAATTACCTTTTGACTACTAATAATGGTATTTAGTGACTCGGCTAAAATCTCCAAAAGCGGGACTAACATCACATAAGGAGGTCTATTCTCGTATCCAATCCACTTCACCTCTTTTTCGTCATTTTTAATTTTTAACCCGCCTGTCGGCGAGGCAGGTTTTTCATTTTTCTTGTCCGCCGAAGCTTTAGCGAAGGCGGAAATTTCGCGCGTTGCCAGCTCTTCTACGCGATGCATCACTCCAACGGTCAAATGTTTACCACATACAGGGCACACCTCGCCCAGCCGGCGGGTTTCTTCGGGCGATTGGCGAACATTACAATTTCGATGCCCAGTATAATGGTATTTCCCCTCCTCGGGATAGAATTCAATTGTGTATGAGATGTGGGGTTTTCCTCTTTTCTCCTCACTTCCCACCCCCACTTCCCGACCCATTTCCCACTTCCCACCCCCACTTCTTATCGCTTCCCTAATATCTTCATATCTTAATTTCTTGATATCTTCTATCTCAAACACTGTTGCTTCTCTTCCCAATTTTGCCCCCGAATGGGCATCGGAGCAGGAAATAATTGACCGTCTATCTAGTTCCCCTACTCTCCAGTTCATTTCAGGGCTACTTGACAAACCGGTCTCCACTGCATAAATATTTTTCGCCATGTCACCGAAACATTCTTCGATAGAATCAAATCCAGATTCTGAACCATACAAAGCGAAATGGGGAGTCCAGCAATGCGCTGGGACAATCAACGCTTCCGGGGAAAGGTTTAAAATCAAATCCGCAATATCCCGAGCGGAAAGCCCAAAAATCGGCCGACCATCAGACATGACATTCCCTCTCCTGGCCAACTCTGTCTCAATTTTTTCCGCTTCTTCTAAATTTGGGGCAAAGACCAGATTGTGAATTCGCCTAAGTTTTCCATTTTGGGTATAAATGCTTGAGATTTCCGTTGTCAATAAAAATAAGGGTTTTTCTTGACCTTTAACTCTATAAATTCCCTCCCTTTTCTCCTCAAGATTTGCCTTAATCTCCCTAAGCCATAAGGGGTGAGTGAAATCAGCGGTGGTGACTAAATCAATTCCCTTAAAGTTGGCCCATTTGGCGATTTCCGGCAAAACCATTTGTTGGGAAACCGCGCGTGAGTACTTACTATGGAAGTGCAAGTCAGCAGTGATCTGCATAGGACTATTTTAACACCATTAAAAAGCTGCCCCGTAAAAATCGCAGCACGAGGCGTGTACGAATAGTACTGAAAAGCCGAGTGCTAAGATTAGACGGGGCGCGTGAGTACTTACTATGAAAATGTAGATCAGCGATTATCTTCATTACAAAAATAAATAACCAAGATAGCAAAAATAACTAATAACCAGAATTCCGCCCAGGATTCTTTGGGGAAGTTTTGGAAAATGAGCAAAAACCAAAGTTAAACCGCTAAATAGCAAAAGCGCCAAGAAATCAATTTTTAACTTCTCTTCTCCCGCTTCAACCCCAGAAATTACCGCCACCAACCCTAGGGCTAAAGTAAAAGTCAGAACTGTTGCTCCGGTTAGGTTGCCCAAAGAAAGTTTTTCGTGACCAGAAAATAAAGCAGTTAAGGCAGTCGCAAGTTCGGGAAGCGAAGTTCCAACCGCCACCAAGGTAATTCCAATTAAAATCTCTGGCAAGCCTAAAATTTGGGCAAGACTAACGCCTGAAGAAACCAAAAATCTTGCCCCCAAGATTAAAAGCAGAGCTCCTAAGAAAAACTTAAAAATTACTTTTGGGTGGGTTTCAAGTTTAATTTCAATAATTTTTAAACTTTCGCCTGATTCCTTTAAAGTGTACCAAAAGGTATAACCAAGAAAAACAAAGGCAGCCAAAATTAGGGCAGCTCCCCCATAAGAACCAATTTTGCCAAAAATTAAAAGCCAAAGTGAAATCAAAAGGACTAAACAAAAAAGAATAAGACTTCTTCTCCTCCCTCTTCCTTCTTTCTCGCCTTGGCCATGACCAGCCAAAAGAACTATCCCAAAAATAAGCCCTAAATTGACTAAGCCGCTCCCAACAACATCACCCAAAGCCAGCCCGCGGTGAGCACTAACAGAGGCAAAGATAGAAACAAGATTTTCCGGCATCGTCGTAATTAAGGAAACCAGGGTTGCCCCAACAACCATTTCCGGAAGACGTAAAAAGCGGGATAAAGAGATTGAAGCCGCCAGAAGAAGCTTTGCTCCAAAAATAACAACCGCAAGACTTATAAAAAAGGAAAAAAGGGCAATTATCATCTTTTCGATTTTAACACAAAAACAAATTTTGTTCCCTCAATCAAAATAACGACAAAAAGACCCATTGCCATCACCATCCCCCACTCAAAAATACCCAAAGACGAGGTTCGTAAAAGAAAAACCAAGGGAGGAAAATAAAAAGCAGAAACCAAAAGTAGAAAACCCGCCCCAATCCCTAAAATCAACCAATGGTTTGAAAAAATATTCGTTTGCCAGAAAGGCTTCCGGAGAAAGCGGCAGGAAAAAACATAAAACAAAGAATTAGTCCCCAAAAGAGCAAAAGCCAAAGAGCGAGAAAGGCTAAGGTCACCTGTCTGTTGAAGAAAAAGAGAGAAAATAAATAAGGTCGAAAGGCCGGCAAAAAGACTGATTAAGAAAATCAAGACCTTGATTTCTAAATTTAAGAGGCTTTCTTTTGGATTAAGCGGCAGTTCCCTCATAATTCCTTCTCTTTTAGAATCAACGGTTAAGGCAAGGCCAGGAAAGCCATCAGAAACAAGATTTATCCAAAGAATTTGGCCAACCAAAAGAGGTAGAGGAAAACCCATCAATAAAGCCCCAAAAATTGCTATCAGCTCTCCGAAAGCATCAGCCAAAAGATAAAGGACAATTTTTCGAAGATTATCAAAAATTCCCCTTCCCTCCTCAATCGCCGCCACGATTGTTTTGAAATTCGAATCAAGGAGAACCATATCAGCCGTTTCCTTAGCAACCTCCGACGACTCCCTCACCACGATTCCAATATCGGCTTTTTGTAAGGCAGGAGCATCGTTCACCCCATCGCCGGTCATCGCCACCACCTCACCTCTCTGTTTAAGAACCTCAACAATTTTTAATTTTTGAAAGGGATCGGTGCGGGCAAAAAGAATAATTTTGTCAATTCTTTTCTTGAGTTCCTCTTGAGAAATTTCCTCAAGCTCCTCTCCCTCCATCACCTCGTCTTGGGCGACTCTTATTCCCAATTTTTCCAAAACTGCCAAAGAAGTCGCCGGATAGTCTCCGGTGATAATTTTGACCTTAATTCCTGCCTGCTGACACTCTCTTAATACCCCGCTAACCTCAGGCCGAACCGGGTCCTCATAAAGCAAAAGTCCCAACCACTCAAGGTCTTTTAAATCTTCATTTTTAAGTTTTGATTTTTGATTTTCGATTTCTTTATAGGCAAATCCTACCAGTCGGTATCCTTCCCTCCCATATTCTTCAAACTTTTTCTTCCAGATTTGCCATTTGATATTTGACATTTGACATTTGCTTATTACCACTTCCGGCGCCCCAGAAACAAAAAGTATTCCGGGATGAAGGGTGGCAATAATTTTTGTCTGCGACGAAAACGGTATTTCATCCAGTCGCGGATACTCCAATTTTAAATTTTCTCCGCCCTGTTGGCGGATTAAATTTTTTTCCCCCCACTCAAGCATCGCCACCTCCAAAGGATCGTGGAGATTATTGCAAAGAACAGCCGCCATCACCAGTAATTCCTTCTGAGGTGTCCTACCTGGACCACCTCTAAGGTGAACTGCCCTTGACACCTCGGTAACGGCTTTCACTACCCGCATCTTTCCTTCAGTTAAAGTTCCGGTTTTATCGGCGCAGATTGTCGTTACACTCCCCAAGGTCTCGGCCGAGGCAAGATTTTTCACTAAAGCCTTTCTTTTAAAAATTCTTTGCACTCCAATGGCTAAAATGACCGTCAGGGAAACGACTAAACCTTCGGGAATAGCCGCTACCGCTAAAGCCACGCTCGTGGTAAACATCTCTGTCACGCTTTTACCCAAAATTATTCCACTTAAAAAAATAAAAAGAGCCGCCCCAATCACTAAAATTGCCAAAGTCTTGGCTAGATCAGCCAACCGCCTCTCAAGCGGCGTTTCTTCTTCTTTTTCTTTAAGAGTTTTGGCAATCTCGCCCATTTTCGTCAATGTCCCAGTTTGTCTTACCTGCATTAGACCTCTTCCCGAAGCAACAATAGTTCCCATAAATACATTCTCAATCGCCACTTTCCTTACAGGTACCGATTCGCCTGTGAGGACGGCTTCATTCACACTCAAATCAACCGCCTCAACTAAAACTCCATCAGCAGGAATTTTGTCCCCAATCTCCAAAACCACCAAGTCCCCAGGAACTAAATGCCTGGCATCAATTATTTTTCTTTCCCCATCGCGAATAACTTTTGCTTGAGGGGTTAAAACTTTGGCTAAAGCATATAGCGCTCTTTTGGCTTTTCTCTCTTGATAAAAGCCCAAAATGGTATTTAAGAAAACGGCAAATAAAATAATTCCGGTATCGGGAAAATCCCTTAAAAAAAGAGTAACTAAGGCAGCCAAAAGAAGAATATAAACCAAGGGTGATTTAAACTGGTCAAAAAGAATCAAAAAAGAAGAAGGCGGAGGCTTCTCGGGTAAAGTATTTAAACCAAATTTCTCCAAGCGCGCTCGCGCTTCATCTGAAGTCAAACCAGTGTCCACAAATTCATTTTAGCACATTCTAGGGTTTGCCTATTTCTTAAACAATCCTGGCGAAATAGGCAAACCCAACCTTTTTTGCATCTCCCACCATACCAAAAGCCCTACCAATATCCCGACTGCTTTTAACCCTCCCCTATGAAGATATGCCGTCTGTAATTCATAGACGACTGGTATAATACGCATCGCTGTCTCATTAGCTTTTCTAGCCACAAAACCAGCTCCAAATTCTTCTCCTATTATCTGTCCTTCTTTTCCCATATTTTAAACCCATTTTAACACGAAATCGGCAAAATTATTTTTGAAGCCGGTAGAGTTTTTCTGCTTCGGCAAGAGTGGTTGCTTCTTGTGGAGATTTGTCCTCGCGAAAACGGACTAGCCGGGGAAAACGCAGGGCATATTTGGCGGTATGAATTGGCGACTTAGTAATATTATCCGCCTGAATCTCAACCACAATCGCTGGCTGGCACCAAACATCAGGCACCAGATTCTTATCAACCAAGTATTGCTTTGGCTGACTTCCCACTTCCCACTTCTCACTTCTCACCCTCATCTCTCGCCATTGCTCATCTGTTAGGCCCGTGCCAATTTTTGAGATGGTTAAAAATTCCTCTCCCCTCCTTACTCCTACCAAGAAAGCCCCAATTCCAAATCCGGCTCTTTTTCCCCTACCTTTATAATATCCCATAACCACGCAATCCAAAGTATCAGCCAACCCTCCACCCTTTTTTGTCTCCTCTTCTTTAAATTTCACCCAAGTATAGCCTCTTCTGCCCGGATCATAGGGCGCTTGCCATTTTTTAACCACCGCTCCCTCAAGCCCGTTTTTAACTTGTTCATCATGGAACCGGCGGAGAGTTTCGGCATTATCAGTCACGATTTGCGGCGAAAGAACAATGGTTTGATTAGCCGGAGAAAGAGTCTTTTCTAAAATCTGTCGCCTTTGATCAAAAGGCACAGCCAACAAGTCCTTTCCGTCTTTAAATAAAATATCAAAGGCAAAATATTTTAAGGGAATTTCTTTGGCTTTCTCTTTGACTTCATATTTCCTTTTTCTCTTAATTGTTTCCTGGAAAGGCAAAAACTTGCCGGTTTTTGGATCAAAACCTATTGCCTCTCCATCCAAAATTGCCTCTCTGGCTTTTACCTCCTTGGGGAGTGCTTCGGTAATATCAGGAAACATTTGAGCTACATTTTCTAAATTTCTGGTAAAAATATTGACGTTTACACCCCTGGGGTGTAGCCTGGAAAAATGAACCCCAAGGCGAGTGCCATCATATTTTGGCTCAACCGCCACTTTATCCTGAGCTTGTCGAAGGACCATTTTTTTAATCATCTCCTCGGCCGTTGGCAGCCTCTGGCATAAAGCCGGCATAATGGGCGTTCCCAAAGAAACCTTAATCCCCACCAAGGCCTTCAGGCCCTTTTCTTTTATCAATTTAGCAATTTGACCAATATCGGCTCTAACATTAAAAGCCTCCTCAATCTCCCCTCTTTTTGATTTATCGCCAGCGATCATCCAAGATAGGGCATCCAAAATTGTTAAATCAGAAAAACCAAGTCTTAATCTTCCCAAGGGGATTCGGACGACATATTTGGCAGAAAGCGGCTCAAGTTCTGAAAGTAATTTTGCCATTCCGCCAAGTTTTCTTTCTTGGCTACCCTCTCCTGTTTCCGTGGCAATATCCATTAATCTTTCGTAGACGTCCACAACGCTCAATTTTGATTTTTGAGTTTTGCCGTGCGTCGCCACCGTGCTCCGCCATAGCGAGGCTTCGCGACGGCGAGAAGGCTTTGCCGGCGGCGCGATTTTTGATTTTGCGAGCTCTTCGGCAACGTCTCCCAAATCACCAACCTTCTTATATTGTTTAACAACACTTTCTGGATTAACATTGTATCCCAAAGATAGAGCTCGCACAATCATTTTTTCCGCCAAATTAAATTCAACTTGAGCATATAAAGGCGCCAGTTGCCCCAAAGTTAGATAGCAGATTTTATCAATCTCCTCTTTACTCGAAACCTTGAAGAGTTCGGCGAGAATCTCAATCATCCTATTTCTTGAGGATGTCTCTTCAAGTTCCTGAAGAAACTTTGAAAGTTCGGAAAATTTCATATATTTTTATGGCTTTAGGGCAGAAGAAAAGAAAAAGAAAGCGAAAATCACCACCCCGATAAATAAAGCTCCAAAAACAATTGAAAGCCAACCTTGGGTTTCATTCTTCAAAATCTTATTTAATCCCTCCCCTATCAAGGTTAACCCAAAAAGAGTAGGCAGAACCAAAATCATGTATAAAAACTGTGGGTCAGTTGGACTCATCTTGGGAATTTTAAATATCAAAATGTAAATAGTAAATATACATAGTAAATTTCAAATAGATTTTTTACCCTTGATTGTTAAGATGCTCGAAGCAAAGATGTTAGCGAATTCCTCTAATTCTTTCAAAAACCAGCCTGCTCTTTTTCTTTCCGCTCTTCCAGAATCTCGCAAGATAGCCAACCAGATTTTACTCTCATTAGTAGATTTAAGACATCGCTCTAGGAAAACCAAAAAATCTTTTTTTGAACTCGAAGCTTGTCCTTCAATCCAATTACCAAGAATGCTTGTCCCGCTTCTTAAAAGTTGATCCCCAAGAATAAGACAAACTCTGTCTTTTTTTGGTAAATCATCGATAAACTCGATTAGTTTCAGAATAAACGCATAAAGTCTTGCTTTAAATTTTTTCTTAATCTCTTCTTGGCCTTTTTGCATTTTTGCTATGTATTTTTGCTATTTGCTATTTAATATTTACTATTTCATAACGTATTTTGCTGCCTTAGTTTTCCCCTCTTTTTTGATTATCTTCTTTTTAACCAGGTCTTTCAAGTCGCGAAGGATGGTATCATCGGAAACCATTTGAAGAATCTGGCGAGCCTGGGGAACGGTAATTTCTTTATATTCCTCCAGGTATTCAACTAGTTTCATTTGTCGTTCTGATAAAGCAATCTGCCGCCCCAGCCTTCCCTTAATTTTTAAGTCTAAAGAAAGTTTTCTCACTCTCTCTTTTATTCTTGTCAACTCTAAGGCAAGGGCTTTGGCGAAATATTCAATCCAGGGCGTTAGGTCTCTTTGAGAAAGATTTTCGCTCTGGTTTGAAACTTGCATCAGGGCAGAATAATAAGAAGGAGCATCTTTGTCAAAATATTCCTCTAAAGAGAAAAATTTTTTAATGTCGTAGCCTTCGGAGAACAAAATCAAGGTGGCAAAAGCCCGGGCGGTCCGACCATTTCCCTCAACAAAAGGATGAATTGCCGCCAAAGCGTAATGAGTAATCCCCGCCCGCATCACTGGATGAATGCTTTTTCCACTTTCCGAATTCAACCAGCCTAGGAAATCGGAAACAAGAGCAGGAACTTGAGCGGAAGGTGGTGGTTTGAAAGCAACTTCTCCAGTTTGAGAATTTCTTAAAACCACCTGGGTTTGGCGGAATTTACCTGCCTGGTCTTTGGGAATAATCCGATAACAAGTTAAAAAGTGGATTTTTTTAAGCATCGCTTCAGTATATGGTTTCTCTATGCTCTCTGCTTCCTTCTGTGCTTTCTGCCTGCCCGCCGTAGCCTTGGCGGAGGCGGGTGTTGCAGGTTCTTCATTCGGAACCAATTCATCTAGATACTTAATCACCTTACGATAATTTATAACTTCTTGAATATCTCTGTCTTTGGCAACAATTTTTTGTCCTTCCAAAACTTTTTCTGCTTCAGAAAAAGAAAGCTCATTTCCCTCAAGATGAGTGCCGTAGTGAACCGTCCGCACCATCGCCTCTTCGCGAAACTTCTTCTCCCAAGCCGGGACCAAAGGAGCGTTATCAATCACTTCTTTGGCAGCTTCCACGATGCCTATATTCTTAAGAATATCGTTGGTAATTGTAAATTTTGGTTGATACACGATTTTACTGCCAAACCCGCCTAAAATTGCTCCTCGAGCCGCAGTAGAAATCTACTAAGGCGAGAGGTAAAATTTGGCTGGGCCGACAGGCTTCAATAATGCCAATGTTTTTCAAGATTTCGTTAGTGATTGTAAATTCAGGAACGTACATTAATCTAGTAATTCGTAATTGGTAATTAGTAATTAGGAGAAAAACGTCTAGTCCAAATTACAAATTACTATTTACTAATTACTTATTTAATTATCGCAAATTCTGCGGAAAATAACAAGAAGAAGAAAATTAGGAATTGCACTGCCCCTTTTAATATGCTAAAATCTCTCCAGATGGAAAAACCAGTTTCTCTTGTTAAGCTATTAAAAGATTATTCCTCTGGGTGGGTGGCTCTCTCTGTAGATTACAAGAGAGTGGTAACCTGGGGAAAGTCTTTAAAAGAAATTGATCTAAAATTAAAAAGACTAGGTAGCCCGGAAATAGTTCTTATTTCTGCTGCACAAAATTATCGCGGTTTTATTACTTGAAAATGGAGTTTCCCTATTTTGTTTTGCCCGGAGACCCTTCCGCTACTCCACGTCCGTTAGTTCCAGTGCGGTATAAATACAAATCTAAAGAGACATATCCAATTCTGACTCTAATTGATTCAGGCGCCGACTATTCTTTTGCTACATTTAAAATAGCGCTTTATCTGGGAATTAATTTTAAGAAGATTAAACCTGTTTCCATTACGGGATTTAATCAAAGCAAAATGGATTGTTTTCCTAAAGAAATCACCATAGAAATTGCTGGTCGAGATTTAATCCTTCCTGTTTATTTCGGCGGATCTTTAACTCAAGAATACCCTTGCATTCTTGGTCAAGACATATTTTTTGATAAAGCAAAAATTACCTTTGAGCGATATAAATGGAGTTTTGGCATCGATTGGAAAAACAGAAAGAGTTAAAAACTTACCAATTCTGCTTCTGCATCTACGGAAAAAATAAATGGTACAAATAATGCTCCAGCATAAATGGTACCAAAACTTCATTACGGTGTAGTAATGAAGTGAACTCAAACAACTCCTGCCAACCTCTGTCCTAGTTTATAGCATTCTTCTAGGACGTCTTTCTTTTTGGCAATTTCTCCTGGCCTACCACTCTTCTCATACGCCTCCAAATCTCCAATAACTTCCATCTCATGGGCTTCACAGAAATTTTTAAAGCAGTTAATTGCTCTTTCTCTAGAAACATTTTCTTCCCAATACCCCACTGTTACCAATCCCGTTGTTTTCCCTTTTAGGCGAGCGTCTTTGCAGAGTGGATTGGTTCTGTCCATAAAGTTTTTCATCATTCCCGAGACATTATCGAATCTCGTCGGTGAGCCGAAGACAAATCCGTCCGCTCTCGCCATTCTCTCGCAAATCTCATTCATCCCATCATTAAAATGGCACTTCCCAGTCTGATCACAACTCAAACATCCATCACAAAATTCAATTTTTAAATCTCCAAGCTTAATAATCTCTATTTGAGCCCCCGTGTCTTTTGCGCCTCTAAGAACCTCTTCCACCATTCTGGTGGAGTTGCTATTTTTTCTCGGGCTACCACAAATTCCAACAATCTTCATGTAATCTTCATACTAGATTGTACACTAGTTTGCGCACTTTGCACACACCAGGTGTGTGATGGCTTGACACCTCGGGTATTTCAGCAAACTTCATCTTAAATATTCTCCTATGTATATACATTCACACACCGGGTGCGTGATATCTCGATACTCAAATCTTCTTGACCTTTACAATTACAAATTCACCCTCTTCTTCCACTTCTCGTAAATAATCTTCAAAAAGCTTAGGGTGAGAGTTTGTCCAGTCAATTATATCTTGAACAAACCTCTCGCACTCTTTGGTGATCTCCCCTCCTACTGTCGCCCTGGCTCGTTCTTGGATTGGAGCAAACTCATTTGGAGCATCTTTATCACTCCAGTACCCAAACCCATGAGTAGCAGCGTAGACTTTCGGGCACCTCATAACGGCATCGTATGCTTGAAAGGCTTTCCTGTGGGGCTCACTATTCCACAAAACTGGTCCTAAATTTGAAGATGTAAGTCCCCTTTGAGGATTTTTACCCGGGGTGTCGTAACCCGTAAATCTGCCTTCCTCATCAAAATTGAATTTTATTTTCGGGAGTCTTGCAAAAATATCCGGCTTGTCGTGCTCATCTTGCAAGATTGCACCCTGTTCAAGTTTTTGCTCGGTTAAATCACCCATGTTTAGGTTTACACCCCAGGGGTGTTTTCCTACTCACACCTGGGGAACTAACAAAAATATTTCTTCAAAACTTCGGGTACTTTTTCGGCTAAATCGTCGGCATTATAGGCAAAACCTACCTTATTATATAATTCATCAGCCGCTTTTTTAACAATCCAGGAAGAAGCACAAGCAGCCAAAAATGGCGGATTTTTGGCAGCCAAAGCCACCGTTAACCCGGCCAAAACATCACCCGTCCCCCCTTTGGTCAACCCAGCATTTCCCCCTTTCACCAAAACTGACTCGCGGGAGGAAGCAACAATTGTTTCCACGCCCTTTCCCACAATAAGACAATGATATTTTTGGGCCATAACTCTTAAGTTTTCCTGATTCATTCTCAAACCAAAAAGACGGGCAAATTCTTTACGATTAGGAGTTAAAATGGCATTTTGGGGAATCCGGAGAGGATCTATCGTTTGCAAAGAACCCGCATCAATCACCCATTGCTTCTTGGGCCAGACTTTTAAAAATTTTTCGGTGATGGATCGTGTCTCCCGACAAGCTAGATCACAGCGATTGTTTGTGTCTTTGTGGTAACGCATAAAGCCTGGACCAATAAGGATGGCATCTGATTTCTCTAAGTATTCCGCAAGGTGATCCCAAGGAACCCAAATAAAAGAAGAAAGTTTGCTTTTTATTCTTTCTGCCACCTTGCCAACCGATGCTTCAGGTGAGGCGAAAAAAACCATATCCACCACTCTTGAAGCAGTTTTTAAAGCCAAAATCGGCGCTCCATGAAAAAGGCTTGAGCCGCCAATGATTGTCACCTGACCGTTATCCTCTTTAGAAGAATTCTCATGGGGCTTGGAAAGTTTTTTAACTTCTTCTTCTTTAAATTCTCTCATTGACCTAATTTTACCACCTCTTTTTGTTTTTGGTATTCTTTTTCCACCAAATCTAAATCGGTGGTCGTAATTATTGTTTGTTGGGAGGGAATGATCTCTAAAACCAGTTTGCGGTGTTTTTTGTCAAGTTCGGAAAAAATATCATCTAAAAGAAGAATTGGTCGCTCACCAACTTTTTCGCTTATGAATTCAAGTTCAGCTAGTTTTAACCATAAAATTGAAAGTCTCTGTTCTCCCCTTGAGCCATAGGCTGAAAGATCCCGATGTGTCAACCTATCACACACCGGGTGTGTGAAGGTAAAATCGTCCCGATGAGGACCGACTAAAGTTACCCCCGCCGCCACCTCTTCTTCAGCATAATCCTCAAGTCGAGCCGGAGATATGATGCTTTTGTCATATTCCAGCTTAAAGCTGAACACTGAATACTGAACGCTGTTGATAAACTCAATAAACTCCTCCCTTTTCCTGGTAATATATTCTCCGTTTTTAATCAAAAGTTGGTTCCAAAATAAAAGTTGAGAGCGAGAAGCACCTTCATCTCTTATCCGCTCCAGAAGCCTGTTTCTCTGGCGTAATCCTTTCTCATAAGAAAGAGCCGAGCGACTATATTCTCTGTCCACCTGGGATAAAACCGAATCCAGATATTTTCGGCGAAGCGATGGCGAGTTAGTGACCAAATCCAAATCTTCTGGCCCAAAATAGACGGCTCGCAATTTTCCCACAAAATCCACCGCTCGCTTGGAAATCCCATTAACCTGGTATTTTTTCTTAGCCACCTTCTCGCCCAAAACCTCGCCTCTGGTTAAAATTATTTCCAAATCAGTCCTTCCTTTGTTTAAAATCCTACCTTTAACTCTTGATAAATCTTGGTCATAGGCAATCATTTCACTTTCCAGTCCGGCCCGAAAAGATTTACCAGTGGCTAGTAAATAAATTCCTTCTAAAAGATTGGTCTTCCCCGAAGTGTTGGGACCAACGATTAAAGTTGTCCCCTCCGAAAAACTAAATTCTTTTTGAGAATAGTTTCGAAAATCAGAAAGTCTCAGTTGCTTAAGAAGCATCAGTCTTAATATTAAATATCAAAAAGCAAATATCAAAAATACAAATTAAAAATAAAAATATTTAAATTTTGCTATGAATATTTGATTTTTCATTTTTGATTTTTACTCTTACCTTTGACACTTGGGGCAATAAAATGTGCCTCTTCCACCTAGCTCTACTCTCTGTATTCTAGTTCCACACCGAAGGCAGGGTTGATCATCCCGCTGATAGACTCGGAAGTGTTCTTGGTATAAACCTGGAGTGGCATCCGGTCGAATATATGCTTCGTCTGCCGCCGAAGACCCTCCGTATTTTAACCCATCCTCTAAAACCCTAATTATCGCTTTTCTTAATTGCTCAATGGCTAAATCGCTCAATTGCTTGGCCGGCTTATCCGGCCTTATTCCTGCCTCCCACAGACTATCATTAGCGTAAATATTCCCTATTCCGGCAATTTTTTCCTGGTCCATTAAAACCAGTTTTATCGGTTTTGCGGACTTGGAAAAGATTTGTTTCAGATAGTCTTCCGTGAATTCCTTGTCAAAAGGCTCTGGTCCCAATCTCCTTAAGTCACTTAAGTTACTTAAGTCACTTATAACTTTTATCCAGCCAAATTGGCGCAAATCATTAAAGAATAACCGTCCGCCATCGATTCCAAAAATCACATGAGTGGTTTTGGCTGGTAACTCGGTGCCAGCAAAAGGAATTGGATGTCCCAGGGTTACTCTCTCCCCTGCTTTCGGCACCCAGACTAACTGGCCGGTGAGTTTGAAGTGAATAAGCAATACTTTCTCTGTGCCCTCTGGAACGGCCACCACCTCGGTCCCGAATATTTTCCCTGCAACACCGAAGGCACTGAATTTAGTAGAAGGCACGGAGGTTTTCTGTGCTCTCTGTGTTGCAGGCTCCTTATCCGGTTTCTTTCCCAACGCAACAATTAACACCTTGCCCCTTCTCTCTATCCCTAAAATTTCTCTACCAATCACCTCCTCTTTTTTGCCCTGAAACTGTTTAACCAACAAAACCTGAACCCCGGTAATTTTCTTCCCAACAATCGATTTTTGCAAACTGCGCTTAATTGTTTCTACTTCAGGCAACTCTGGCATTTTTCTCCTTTTTCTTACTCAGATCTTCCCCCATTGGTATTGAATCCTCGGCTGGCAGGTCGGTTACTTCAGAGTCTGGCTTCTCGCCCCACACACCACTACTTTCATCTCCATACCAAGGAGTTCCATTCTTCAGAGGTGGAAGCCTACCCCCCATTGTCCCTCCACAATAAATACCATTTTTCCTTTCTTCATTCATTTATGTGCCTCTTTCTGATTATATCTTGACCCTTTTAATCTCCAACTTGCTTTTGCCGAAATTTAAGATTAAACCCAACGGTATTTTGGTAGCATGCAAATATGTGACTACCTGGCCAATTTGAACCTCATCTAAACCGCTAACCGCTTTTACCTCAATTAAAACCTTTCCCTCAACTACAAAATCTACTATTTGATAACCAACTATTACATTATTATATTTAATCGCGATTCTCTTTTCTCGCTCAAATTTTAGGCCGCTCTTTTTTAGTTCAAGATATAGGGCTCGCTGGTAGATTTTCTCGACCATTCCCGAGCCTAATGCCTTATGTACCTTTATAGCCGACCCAATAATTTGCCCACTTAATTTGTTATCTAGGTTATCCTGCATTTCGAATATTTCCCCTGCAACACTAAATGCACAGAGCGACAGTAGAAGGCGCAGAGATTCTGTGCTTTTATCTTAGTTTCTGTGCTCTCTGTGTTGCAGGTCTCCCATTCGTTTTATATTCATGTCATTTGTTTTCTACAAACTCCCGAATCTCGCGCTTAAATCTTTCTTTAGAAAACTTTTTTGCTTGGTTTCGGCAGTCTTCGGGCTTAATAGCTAAATTGCTTAATTGCTTGATCGCTTCAGTCAACGACTCAACCGTCGGCTCATTAAAGAAAACTCCGGTTTTTCCCTCTATGACTGATTCTAAATATCCTCCACCCCGAAAAGCAATCACCGGTCTGCCCGAAGCCATCGCTTCAACCGGGGTGATACCAAAATCTTCATCCTGAGCCGTCGCAATTAAAGCCTGGCAACCTCTATAAATATCCCACAACTTACTATCACTTACTTGCCCTAAAAACCTAATCGTCGGTCCAGCAAGAGAACGCAATTTCTGCTCTTCTTGCCCAGAGCCCACAATCCACAAATTCTCCCCAAGTTTGCTGCAGGCAGAAATTGCTAAATCAATATTTTTGGCACCTGAAAGGCGAGAAACACAGAGAAAATAACGCTCCTTAAGAGGTTCGACCTCCAAAGAGGTCGAACCTCCGAAAGAAACCGGCGGATAAATCACCGTTGAGTCTCGACGATAAAACTTTTTAATTCTCTGCCTGGTATTTTTTGAATTTGCAATAAATTCATCAACCCGCTGGGCCGCCAGAAAATCATATTTCCGCAAGAAAAAAGCCAAAATCTCACCATAAACTCGAATTGGCAAAAATCTTTTCCACTCAACTGCGGTCTGGTATCCATAAAGCCAGCGAGGCGGAGTATGGCAATAACAAATATGCAGGGTCTCTGGAGAAGTGAGAATACTTTTAGTAATATACCACGAGGCAGAAGAGATAACGATATCAAATTCTCGAAAATCAAAACTTTCCCAAATTAAAGGGATTAAAAACCTTAAAGGACTATAAAGATTTTTGAAAGGCAAAAACCAGTTTGCCCAAGAAGTGATGATTTTTTTTCCAGCAAAGGCTTTACCTGCGGCAGAATTTTTGACCATAAAAGCAGTATAAATCGGTGCCTCGGGATAAATTTCCGTCAGAGCCTCCAACACCCGCTCGGCTCCACCGTATTCTTTAAGATAATCATGGACTAAAGCAACTTTCATTTTTGCGTTTTTGCGTCTGGGGCTTGACAAACACTTTTTTATATGCTATACTTTCCTTTGCTTGAGTCGAAAGACTCAAGCATTTAAGGTCTCGCCGAAAGGCGAGACCACCATGGGCCCCCGCAAGGGGGCCCACTTTTTATGGCTAGACCAGCTTTAACTGTCCCCCGCCCCTCTGTGCCCTCTGCCTGCCCGCCGTAGCCTTGGCGAAGGCGGGTGTTGCCGGCTTCTTTAACCTCTCCACCAGGCTTTTAAATCTTAACTCTTCTAATTTTTTAATTGTTTGTTGCCTTTCTTCATCACTAAATTCAAACTTACATTTTTCTAAATCAACCTTTAAAGGAACATCGGTGACTATCGTTGCCAATTTTTTAGAAATTCTCGCCAGTTCTTCTCCTTGAGAAAGTTTGCCAACGACACTTGGATTAAAATATCTTCCAACCTCCGAAAGATTTTTATAAAGTTTCTCCAAAGTCCCAAATCTTTTTAAAAGCAAAACCGCGGTTTTTGGCCCAATTCCCGGCACTCCTGGATAATTATCCGAGGCATCGCCAGTTAACCCTTTAAAATCTGAAATCTGCCAAGGTTTAACTCCAATTTTTTCTTCTACTTTTTCTTCGTCAAAAAACTGGGCTTCGGATAGTCCTCTAATTGGGGCATAAACCATAATTTTTGGTCCCACCAATTGCATCATATCCCGGTCACCAGTAACGATAATGACTTCGATATTAGGATATTTAGATACTAAGATACTAGGTGCTTTTCTTTTTCTTCTCTTAATATCTTTATCTCTTAATATCTTAGTCTCTTCGCTCGCTTGGCGAGCGATTGTCCCAATAACATCATCTGCCTCAAATCCCTCTTTCTCAAAAATGGGAATTCCCATACTCTTAAGAATCTCATAAACTCGACTAATTTGCGAAGAAAGTTCTGCCTCCATCTCCGGTCTTTGGGCTTGATAACCAACATATTCTATCTGCCTAAAAGTAGGTTTTGGGGTATCAAAAGCCACCGCCAAATATTTTGGCTTTAGATCGGAAATTACCTTAAGAAGCATGGTCGTAAATCCGTAAACAGCATTAACCAATTCTCCAGAACGGATAGTTAAGGGCGGAAGGGCATGATAGGCGCGGTGCAAAATGGCATTGCCATCGATTAAAACAAGACGATGGGCACCTGATTTAATACCTGATGAGCACTTGATTTTACCACCCATAAATTCTTCTTTTAATTTGAAGCTTAGGTGAACCAAAATTTAATAGCAAACCCACTCTGTATTTCGTCCCTTTGAGATAATAACTCAACTGAACCTCTGCCTTCTGGGGTAGGAACTCAACTGCCTTAATTTCTACCACTACTTTCTCATCAACCACGAAATCTGGCTTATAACTGCCAATTTCCTTTCCCTTAAAATTAACCGGTAAGACCTCTTCTCTTTTAAAAGGAATTCCCGCTGTTTTTAGCTCCTGAGCAAAAGCATTTTGATAAACTGCTTCTTTATGAATGGAACCAAGTTCATTGTGAATTCCCATCGCAAAACCAATCAGTTTATAGGTTAAATCCTCATAAAGGATTGGTCTTTTGATTGGCCGCGGCATATGTCATGTGCCCATCATGTTTTACTCATGCGATAATCACGCGCTAATCTTTCTGCCCATTAGGGCAGCGAATTCCTCTTGTTCTAGGGTTTCTTTTTTAATTAGATTTTCGGCAATTAAATCGAGTTTCTTTCTTGATTTCCGCAAGATTTCCAAAGCCTGCTTGTAAGAAGAATCAATTATTTTTTTCACTTCCCTATCTACTTTGGCTGCCATTTCTGGAGAAAGTTGGGATGGTTCCATCCAAAGCGCTCTTCCCATATCTGAATATTCAACTTGAGGACCTAAATTCACTGGTCCTAAATCACTCATCCCAAAATCAATCACCATCCCCCTGGCGATCCTGGTTGCCTGTTCAATATCATTGGCCGCCCCAGTGGTCATCTCGGAAAAAACAATATCCTCGGCCGCCCGACCACCTAAAATGGCGATTATTTGTTCAATTAAATGCGATTTTGTCTCATGGGTTCGGTCTTGGGTTGGGGGAATTAAAGTGTGACCTAAAGAAACGCCCCGGGCAACAATGGAAATGCGGGAAACTGGATCCATATGAGGAAGATTTGAGGTAACGATAGCATGTCCTGCCTCATGATAGGCAGTCATTTTTTTATCTTCTTCAGTCTGAAGTCTTTTTTTAGCTGGACCAAGCTTAACCTTAAGCGACGCTTCATCAATCTCAACCATGCCAATGGCTTTCTTCCCTTCCCTCGCCGCCAAAATTGCTGCCTCATTCAGCATATTTTCAATATCGGCTCCGGAAAAGCCAACCGTTCTTTTGGCAATCTTATCCCAGGAAACATCTGGACTAAAAGGTTTTCCTCGGGCGTGAATCTTTAAAATTGCTTTTCTTGCCTCCATATCTGGCATGTCCAAAACTATTCTTCGGTCAAACCGACCAGGCCGAAGAAGGGCGGGGTCAAGAAGGTCTCCGCGATTAGTATTGTGTAGAAGAATCGGGCTTTCTCCCCCAAAAAAAGCCTCATTTTCTACCCCACAAAGATCATAAACAAAACCATCAAAAGGAACCTTTTTTACTTGTTTTACGATGGCTCTCTTTACAGGATAAGTTTTAAGGAGAAGTTGTTTATTAAAGGGATTATTTGCCTTTCCCCAACCCAAACGATAAGCCAAAATCTCTTTAAGCGGTTTACCACCGGCGATTCTTCTTCCCTCTTTGGCAGTAAAATTATGAATATAAGTTTTTATTCCATGCATTCGGCAAAGCCAATTAAGCTCTAAAATTAATCTTTTACTAACCGAAGTAATCTCCCCCCTGCCCCGTTTATCTTCATAACCATCCCCTGCCCAAATTCCCCTTAGAAATTCTCTAAAATACTCAAGTGGTGCTTCGAACAGAAACTCGGGAACATGTTTTTGGGCTGCTCCCTTACCACAGTAACGAACCAAAAATCTGGCCAGCGGTGTAGCTTGATAAATTATATTCACCGCTCCGGGAGTTTGATGTTTTATATAATCAGGTTTTAATCCAAAATTTTCTTCTATCAGAGAAACTAAATCTTTAATCTTTTCGCTCTCTTTTACGGAAAAACAAAAATCAATTTCCCAGCGGGCATATCCCTCGGCGACATAATAGCCTAGTAACCGACAAAGCTCAGGGGTAACTTTAATCTCGGAAGGAAATCGATATTTAAAATAATCTTTTGAAATTGGCCGTGGATAACCTATTCCTCGCTGCCAATTAGAAACCGTCCCTTGAGAAACCCCGATCATTTCCGCTACCCTAGCTTGGGATAAATCTCCCTCATTTTGGAGAGCAAAAAGATATTTTCCTTGCCATTCTTCTTCTTGTTCTTGGTCAAAAAAGGGAAGACTAAAAGACCATGAAGAATCAAACCGATGGGTTCTCACTTCCATCAAGGACTTATTGGTTCTGTTAACTTTAAAAGGCAAGTCAACTAAAATGTCTCCTTTTTTAAGTTCAACCACCGCCTTTGTTTTAAGACCTTGAGGTGTCCGGATAAACACTGAGTGATTTCCGGTCGCCCGAATTTTGCCCCCCAAATATTCAATCTCGTAAATTTCTTTTACCTTGTGGCGGAAGACCGCTCTTATCGGCTTGAAGCTACTTCGACCAAAATAAAGATTATGACGAGTCAGGTTACCAGTAGAAACCTTTCTTTCAAACCCCAAGCATTCTACTCCAGACAGCTCCACTTCCCCCTCTTTTCCCCTGGAGTAAAATTGATCCACAAACTCACCAAGAGGGAGAAAGCGTACTTCTCCATTCTCTTTAATAAGAACCGGGGTCTCCCCAGTCACGCTTGCCGCCACCACGATGACGTTATCATTTGGAGTAAAACCATCCATCTCCACCAAAATCTGATTTAGGGTTTGTTCTCTTTCATCATGTCCGCCGGCAATTCCAAATCCTCTCATTCGACCGATGGCGTCAATTTCGTCAATAAAAATTATTGATGGGGCTGCTCTTTTAGCATTATTGAACAAATCCCTTACCCTGGCGGCGCCAACTCCGACTAACATCTCCATAAACTCCGAACCCGCCATTGAGAAAAATGGGACGCCGGCCTCGCCGGCAACAGCCTTTGCCAACAAGGTCTTTCCTGTTCCTGAAGGCCCTACCAAAAGCACTCCTTTGGGAGTTCTGGCACCTAAAGACCGATATTTTCCCGGGTGTTTTAAGAAATCAACGACTTCAGAGAGTTCTTTTTTTGCCTCGTCAACTCCGGCCACATCGTGGAAAGTGATGTTTTGTCTGCCTTTGGCAAAAAGCCGAGCCTTGGATTGACCAAAAGAAAAAATTGTGTCTTGGGCGCCTCGCGCCTGACGAATAATAAAGAAGAAGAAAATTGCCATTAAAGCCAGAGGCAAAACTGTCCCCAACATATCAACCCAGACCCGAGAAAGTGACTGATCTCTAATTTTAAGATTAATCTCCGTTGGGTCAATACTCGAAGACTTTAGAACATCACTTATCTTGTCTCCAGTCTCCTTATGGGTGAAGGCAAGTTTATCTTTTTCTTTATAAGTTAAAACAATTCGGTCTCCCTCAACTAAGACTTCTTTTATCTTCCCCTCTTTAATATCAGTTAGGGCTTGGGAAAGAGAAATCTCCTCTTCTCCTCTTGGGCTACTTGTTAAAAACGAGAGGAAAAAAGAAAGACCAAGAATAAAAACCAGAGTCCAGATAATAATATTTTTTGGGTTAAGGTTGAGTCGGAATTCAAACCGGCGAACGACTTTTTTGTGATTATTATTTGCCATAAGATGGCTTAAATTATACCAGATTTTGAGGAATTTTTAAAGAAGCCCCATGGCTTTCTTGGCTTCAGTCAAAGTTTCTTTGGCGATTTTTGAGCAATACTCTCTTCCCTCCTCTAAAATTCCTTCGACAAGCTCAGGGTTTTCCTCAAAATATTTTCTTTTCTCCTGAATCGGCTTAAGTTCCTGATAAATCGCCTCGGCTAATTCTTCCTTTAATACTTTATACTTTATACCCGATTCTCTATACTCTTCTTCGTACTTCGTCCTTCGCCCTTCGCCCTCAAATAACTCCACTAGTTTCAAAAGGTTTGCCACTCCTCCTTCCTTGGGAACTTTTTCTCCCTTACCAATATCAGTTGGAGCAGCGGCCAGGCGTTTTTTAATCATTTCTAAATCATCAGTCAGCAAAATATAACTTCCAGAAATACTTTTGCTCATTTTCCCCTGACCAATTAAGGAAGGCACCACCGCCCCTTTGGTTAAATAAGCTTGGGGTTCTGGGAATATCTTGCCAAACATTTGGTTAAACCTCTTTGCCACTTCCCTTGTTAATTCAATATGGGGCAGTTGGTCTTTTCCGACAGGAACGGTGTCAGTTTTATAAATCAAAATGTCCGCAGCCATTAAAATCGGATAATACAAAAGACCTAAATTAATATAATGAGGGTTTTCCAATTTCTTTTCTTTATAAGTAGGTAGCTGCTCAAGTCGAGAAACAGGAAAGATGGTGGCAAAAATGTAAGAGAGCTCAACATGTTCGGGAACCTGGGATTGAATCATTAAATGACATTTTTGAGGATCAAGACCAGCCGCCAGATAATCCAAGACTACTTCATGAATCTCTTTTTGAATTGATTTAGGATCAAAAGGGGTAGTAATCCCATGATAATCAACCACGCCAAAGATACAGTCATGGGTTTCTTGAAGCTCAAGCATACCTTTAACTGCGCCTAGATAGTTACCAATATGGAGCCTTCCACTGGATCTAATTCCCGAAAAAACTCGCTTTTTTTCCATAGTTTGGATTTTACCACAGGTTGAATTTAGGAACAAGCAATGTTATAATAACTTTGTTAATTTTACGACACGGGGGGTAGTGTCCCGTAAATTCCGATTGCCATCGGAACACGGGACTACTACAACTGCTAAGGAATCTAAATCTAACTCAAGCGGTGGCGTGATTAACGAAGTTAATTTTACGACACGCGGGGTAGTGGCCCACAAATTCTGCTTTGCAGAATAGCGGGCCGAGCAGTTTTAGAATCTATAAATACAATAAAAACTAGGTTGAAAATTTAGAAACTCAATCTATTCACGCGGGGTAGTGTAACGTTGCACGGAAGGCTCATAATCTTCCAGCCTGGGTGCGATTCCCAGCCCCGCAACACAATCAGCTCCGGAGAAATCCGGAGCTTTTTATATATTTGACAGACATTACGAACCAACGATATAATTTATATACTTATTAAGTCGCTGGTTCTAATACATGGCAAAATCTTTACTTAGAATTAAAGCAAGAAAAATGCGAGCTAAAGGAGAAAGTGTCAAGAAGATTGCTCGTAAATTAAATGTCTCAAAAAGTAGTGCAAGCTTATGGGTTCGCGATATCATCCTTTCTGTTGAACAGTTGGAAAGATTAAGAAAGCGAAGGCTTAAAGGAGGAGAATTAGGTCGATTGCGGAGTTCTTTAAAGCAAAAAGAGAAAAGATTGAGATTAATAGAAGAGTCAAAAAGAATAGGTATTAAAAAGATGAGAAATTTGACCGAACGTGAATTTCTTATAGCTGGTATTGCCCTTTATTGGGCAGAAGGAACGAAAAAGACGCGCGACGTAGAATTTTGCAATTCTGATCCAAAGCTGATAAAATTTATGATTGGTTGGTTAAAAAGAAACTTCGGGCTGAAAACTGGGGACTTGAAATGTTATGTAGGAATTAACGAAATTCACAGACCCAGAGAGGAAATTGTTAAGAAATATTGGTCAGATGTAACAGGAATTCCATTGGAGCAATTTAGAAAAACAAGCTTTAAAAAGGTTAAAAACAAAAAAATTTACGCCAATTTTAACGAACATTACGGAACATTGGCGGTTAATGTGGTAAAACCAGCGAGGTTTTATTATAAAATATTGGGTTTAATTGAAGGATTATTCGAGGCAGGGAGTGGACTGGTGTCCCAGGGCGTTTCATAAGCGCCCTTTGGTGGGTTCGATTCCCACCCCTGCCACTAAAGTTTTTGATATATTGAAACTATGCTTCACTATAAGGCGATGGTTACAGGTTCGAGTCCTATCGCTGCCACTCTTATTAATTTTCTTAATTACGGCACAGTAATAAAGTCAATCGAAGAAAAGTTTTAACCAGCGCTTCCAGTTTGGTAATTCTTCTTCCTTTTTTTCTTCTTTGGGTTTAACCAACTCCCCAACATTTTCCGGCAGAATGACAACTACCTCTCCTTCCCGAGCAAGACCTAATTTTTCCCTTGCCTGTTTTTCAACAAACTCTTGGCTTTTAACATATTCAAGTTGTTTTTTCAATTCCTCGTTTTTAATCTCAAGTTTTTCAAGTTTTAACTGTTCTTTTTCTTGCTCTTTACTTTTCTCCAAGAGACTTAAAATATCCCGAGAAAAGGAAACTATGAGGTAAAGACCAAAGATTAAAAGGATTCCAGGTATAAGTTTGTCTTTCATCTTGACAGATATCCTCCCAAGTGATATTATAACCCCTGTCATGGCAGGCGAACAAACCCTACTTTCTTCTGCTCAAGAAAAGTTTTTAGAATATTTAAAAAGCCAAAAACGCTCAATCTCTACCATTTTAGCATACGGCAAAGACATTGAGCAGCTGGTTTCTTTTTTAAGTGGCAAAAAAATAACTCAGGTAACCTCAATTACGAGTGAGCACCTTGAGGAATTTAAAGAAGATTTTTCCAAAAAGGGCTATACCTTAAAGTCAATTTCTCGAAAGCTTAATTCTGTTAAAACTTTTTTTAGGTTTTTAAAATCTCAAGGATTGATTGAAGAAGACCCAGCCGTTGGTGTTTCTCATCCAAAATACGAGATTAAACCCCCAAGAATTCTTTCAAAAATGGAATATCGGGCTCTTCGAGACGCTTGCCGGGAAGATGTCCGAATGGCAGCCATAATTGAGATTATGCTTCAGACTGGAATAAGAATCGGCGAACTGTCAAGGCTTGAACTTCCGGATTTAAAAGAAAATGAAATTTTTATTAAAACCTACCAGTCTCAACCAGAAAGAACTATTCCCTTAAATAAAGCCGCAAGGGTTGCTTTAGACCGATATTTGAAGGAACGACCAAAGACTAAAACAAAGAGCATTTTTGTCACCAAAACCGGCAGACCGCTTTTGGTTCGAAACATCAGAACCACCGTTGATCGCTATTTTCGGATTGCCGGAATCGAAAATGCCAAAGTCAATGACCTGCGGAATACTTGGCTGGTTCATCATTTAGCCTCGGGAGCCTCGGTCGTTTTCCTTTCAAAAATAGCCGGTCACAAAAGACTCTCAACCACCGAGAAATATCTTGCCTTCGTCAAAGAAAAAACCGGAGAAGAAAAAGTAAAATTAGAAGAACTCTAAATACTAGTAGAGTCTTTTCTACTGTCTGGGTCTCAACCCAAATCTCCCATCTTTTAGATCCTTTGGTAAGCAACGAGTGCGAATCCGTTCAAGAGAGTCCCTTATTAAAAAATCCTTTATCAAGTCTGTCGCCCCCGTCGCCCTCTCATCTATAATAGACACCCTTTCGGGGGGTATACAACCCCTTAAATGGAAATACCTATCCTTTGCTTGAGGATCAAATTTCTCCATATTTTAATAATGATACTAATGATATTGAAAGAATTTCTTTGGCCTCAACTAAATGCCAAAACCCGCTCGGTTCACCACCGCCAGAACCAGGATAATAAGCACATTTATATTCATATACTAAACCAATCGTTGCCACATCCCATTCACCACGCTGGTCATATGCAAACCAGTCAAGCGTGTAGGGATCATACATCACTTTCCCTTTTCTCCATATCTCTTTTTGGACTTCATTCAATAGGGCTTCAAAACCAAAAGGGCGTAAAATTTCTTGATGTCTTTGTCTTAACTCCTCCTCCATCTCTACGTATTCATCTGGTCCAGTTATAATTTGCCCAGCCCTAGATCTTACCGCGTTCATCTTCTTGGCAAATCTTTCGGCATCTCTCTGCATCTCTAAGCTTCTCTCAATTGCCTCTTTTAACCAGCTCATATTTCGCCTATCCTATAACAAAAACGGAAATTTGTCAAGTTCTTCAAACTCTTTTTAAAAGTTTTAAATAATCCTTTCTAGAAATTCCGGCTGTTCGAAGATTATTTTCGATAACAAAAACCGGAACGTCTTTATATCTGGGAATAACTACCCTTCTTTTGAATCCTTCTTTTTTGTATTCTAGGTGATCTCCTGTCTGCCCTACTAAAATCCAACCTTCTTTTTCAAAAACCTTGGTTAGCTTCCGAAAGTGAACCGGAGTTAGGCGAGCCATAATTTTTTCTCAAGGCCTGCCGGTAAAATAAAATGGAAGGGGAAAATGATGGTTTTGGGAGGCTTAACCTCGCGCTTTTGGATCTCAAATCCCGCTTCCAGAAGCAAATCTTTTAAGGTTCCATCCTTAGCTGCCCCCTCAAGAAGAATCTCGATTGCCTCCTCTAAATTTTTCCGTGCTTTTTCCTCGGTCGGCCCGCAAGAAGAAATATCCAGCTCAGGACAATAAGCCACAAAAGGAGCACTTTTTGCCTCTTTTTCGTAGATGATCTTAACAGTTAACGGTAAAGTAATTGACATAATAATGCCATTTTAGCAGAAATTAAAATCCGTTTCAACCACCGAGAAATATCTTGCCTTCGTCAAAGAAAAAACCGGAGAAGAGAAGGTTAAGCTCGAGGAACTTTAGGTGGGCACGCTTGGATTCGAACCAAGAACCCCTGCTTTATAGCGCGCAAGGCGCGATATATCAGTAAAATGGTGGGTCGGGATGGATTCGAACCATCGACTTCCACTTTATAAGAGTGGCACTCTGACCGCTGAGTTACCGACCCATTTTACTGCTATAAGAGTAGTGCTCTGCCATTGAGCTACGTGCCCAAAAAGATATTAAGAGACTAAGATATTAGGATATTAAGCGATTCCAGGAAGAATAATAACAAAAATTTAGCCAGAAGACAAGCGTTGAGTAGTTCGAATAAGTCCACCTAAAATTACTCCCACTTTTTCTGCTTGATCAAAAACCTTCTTGAAATCTTCCTCGTTGATAAACTTTAGATCCCTAGCATCAATAATCTCACTCTGAATTTCTCCTACCGAACCTCTGGCATCGTAATAGAAATTTAAACGATCTTTATAGTGATAACGACAAAATCCTTCAGCGATACATGATTCTATAGAAACTGCCGCTCTACGGAGTTGAGAAACCAAGCCGTAAAGTTCTGACTTCGGGAACTTAGCAGTAACCTCATAGACTAAAAGAACCAATTTGTGGGCTTCTTTCCATGCCTCAAGATCGATAAATCGATTGATTTTCATCTTTTTAAAAAGATATTAAAAGATTAAGATATTAGGATACTAAGTGCAATAATTTTCCTTTTTTCTCTTAATATCTTAGTCTCCTAGTATCTTAATATCTTCGCTACAGCCGCGCCCTTCTCTCTATCTCCTCCTCCACCTCTTCTTTATCCCGTCCAAACTTAAGCCTGGATATTTCCTTAATAATTTCCGCCACCTTAGGATTTTTGAGTTTATTCTCTTCTGACAAATCTTTGGTTAAATCAGCGGAAAATGGGGGGACTGGCTCATTGTCAACAATTGTCTTCATATAAACATTAAAGCGGTCAATATTAATCAGGTCTGATTCAGAAAAGGTTGGTTGAAATTCATGCTGGAGGTAAGAAGCATCTTGAACCCCAACTCGGAAGGCAATTAAGCTGCCAATATTGCCAAAGATGGCGTTTTTAACTTCTTCTTCAACCTGACCAATAAATTGGTTAGCAACGGCAATATTTAGTCTAAATTTTCGCGCCTCAGATAACATAGTAGCAAAATCAGGGGTGGCAAAATTTTGAAACTCATCAACATAAAGATAAAAATCTCGCCTTTGTTCTATCGGTTGGTCCTGACGACTCATGGCTGCCACCAAAATTTTTGGGACTAAAACCAGCCCTAGGAAATTTGAGTTCTCCTCCCCGATTTTCCCTTTGGCTAAATTGATAAACAAAATTTTTCCCTGATCCATAATTTCTCGGAAATTAAAAGCGCTCTTTGACTGACCGATAATATTTCTCATCATTTTGTTGGTGACAAAACGACCAAACTTAGAGACAATATAATCTAGAACTTCGGATTTATGAAAATCGGCGGTTTGGGCAATCTGGTCTGTCCAATACCTCCGGACAATTGGGTCTTTGACTTTGGGCAAAAGTTCTTGAACAAAAGAAGAATCAGTTAGGCATCTGACAACCTCAACAAAAGTATTGCCGGGCTCTGACATGACTGTTAACATGGCGTTTCTTATGGCATGCTCAAATCGCGGACCAATAATGCCGGTTTTATAGGGATCATAAAGTTTGTACATTAAACCAATGATTGAGGTGGCAATAAAATGTTGTTGTTCTTCAGTGTAAGCCTCAAGCATATTTAAGCCCATTGGTCGGTCATAATCGCAGGGGTCAAAATAGACAACATCTTCGGCTCGCTCCGGAGGAATTAAAGGCAAAATTAAATCAATGGTGTCATGAGGATCAATAAAACAAACCCCTTTGCCAGCGCGGATATCCTGCAAAATCATGTCTTTTAAAAGATAGGACTTGCCCGTTCCGGTTTTGCCAATAATATAAATGTGTTGTCTCCTATCTTTATCAGTGATATAAACCGGTCTTGCCATTCCCCGATAAACTGATTTTCCAAGATAAAGCCCGGAGGTTGGCACTTTTTCAGGTGCCGGCGCCCGTTTGGCATAAATCCAGAAAATGTGAGGAGTTTCAACTTGCTTGTTGGGAAAATGAAAAATGGTCGCTAATTCTTCGGAGTTTAAAATTGTTTGCAAACCAAAACGGACCATTGGTTGGTAGCGATAAATAAAATCAGTCATAAAAGCGCTTTTGATAAAAATTCTTTTTGATTTAAACCCATTTAAATCAGAAGAAAACTGCTCGAAAGCAGATTTTAAATTTGAAAGGTGGGCTTTTGCTTGCTCTTCAGAGGTTGAACAAACAACCAGGCGAATTTGGGTTTCAAATCCTGGTTTTGAACACTTGTTCTCAATTGCTTCTAAAGTTTTGGCATCAACGGCAAATTTGGCTTTCTCTGGGTCAGCCTCTTGGCTTTTAACTTTAGAAACAAACTTTTTGCCAGAAGAACGCCATTTTCCCGAAGCAGGAGAAATTAAAATCTGAATTGCCGCTCCCTCTCCTTTTTGCATCTTAACCAAAGCCGAGGTGATTGAGGAAAGAGGGTCAGTTGGCAGGTCCTTGTAGATTTTAATTGGATAAAATGGATGACTACGAAATCCTAAAGAAGCATAGGCGACCCTTCCCTCCTCGGAAAAAATATTATATTCAGGAACCTCTTTTATTTCCGCGTCAGGATAAGCCCCGTGGATTTGTTTTTCGAGTAAATCCTCAAGTTTCTTAGGAACGGAAACATAAAAACGAATATCTTCAGGCAAAGCGACAATCTCCAAAGTGAGATGTTCCTGCGGTCGTAAAAAAGAAAGAAAGCCTCCCTTTTTAATTGAATACAAAGAGGAAAACATCTGTTCAGCCGCATCTATTTTTATTTCATTATCATGGGGAACCGCCACCTGAAGCAAAACATATTCCAAAGACCTCTTCTCTCTGTCTTTATATCGCCACCAGGTTAAAAGAGCATAAGCCAAAAGAAGAAAAACAGAGACTAAAATCAGTGTTGCTAGCAAAAAAGCAGAAAATGTCCAAATGAGAGAAAAAAGATCAATATTCATAAATTCCAAATTTTTCAAAAAATTCTAAGCACCAAATTCTAAATCCTAAACAATATTTAAATTCCAATTTTTTAAATTCCAAACCGTTTTGAATTTGTAATTTCGAATTTAGAATTTAGGATTTCTCAAACATTACTTTCCCTGGTCGCATTTTAATAATTCTCTGCGCCCAGGCTAAAAGCCAACGAATGGCATAGACAATTGGTTTATGCCAGTTGGCGGGATTTAAATAAGTTTGCTGGGTTAAAGGCAGAATAATTCTTGGCTTTTGCGCCTGGGCCGAAGTCACTAAAACCTGGCGTTTGTAAGTAACTGGTTTTTCAAGTTCTGGCTCTTCGACTCTTTTTAATAACCCTTCTTTTTCTGCAGGAGTTTCATAAATTCTCCCCGCTTCAACGACAAAACCTCTCTCTTTTTCTCTTTCGGGCAGTTCCGGCATATAAGGTAATTATATCAAACCTGACGGACTTTTTACAGGAGCTTTCTAGCGAAGTTCAACGGCCGGAATGATTTTTTTAACTGCTTTTAAAAATTTTTCCATCTCTATTTTACTGTATGGCCTTATCTTTTCAAATTCAGGGTCAAGGCAGGTTTTTGGCTGAAATTCCTGCAAAAACCACTTCAAATTTGTAATTTGTAATTTGTAATTTGTAATTTGGCGAAGTTGTTTTGCCATCAAAACCAGGGTTTTTTTGTTATGAATCCCCGGCACGACGGTTGTCCGCAACTCAAAAGGGATTCCAGACTGCAAAATCAGTTTAATGGATTTCTTGATATTTGTAATTTGTAATTTGTAATTTGTAATTTGGGAATAAGAAAAGTTAAGCGGCGCCTTAAAATCCAAAGCCAGATAATCAATTATTTTCTTTTTTATCAAGTTTTTCAAAATTTCTGGAAGAGCACCATTGGTATCAAGTTTAACTTCGTATCCAATTTTTTTAACTTTTTTAATAAATTTTTCCAAATCCGGCTGAAGAGTTGGTTCTCCGCCAGTGATAACCACCCCATCCAAAACCTTTTTTCTTTTTTTAAGAAAACTAAAAATCTTGCCTTCGAAGATTGTCGGCAAATTCCCTAAAACCAAATCTCGATTAAAACAAAAGGGGCAACGGAAATTACAGCCTTTGACAAAAACAATGGCAGAAAGGTGAGCAGGAAAATCAAGAAGGGAAACTTTTTGAAATCCGCCAATTTTCATGCAACCAGATATTCTTTCCTATCGGAAAACTCGGCTTGTTTGCCGTCATTCCATTGTTGAACCGGCCTAAGATAACCAACAACCCGGGAGAAAATTTCTGTTGTTTCTCCACATTCGGGACAAACCTCATGTTCGCCTTCAAGATATCCGTGGCTTGAGCAGATACTGAAAGTCGGAGTCAGGGTATAGTAAGGAAGACGGTAATTTTCGGCAATTTTTTTAACCAAAAATTTAGTCGCTTCACCATCCTTGACCGCCTCCCCAAGAAAACCATGAAGAACCGTCCCCCCAGTATATTTTGTCTGAAGTTCATCCTGAAGTTCTAAAGCCTCAAAAATGTCGTCAGTGTAGCCAACCGGCAGATGGGTAGAGTTAGTATAGTAGGGCTCGGCCCCTTTTTCTTGGTAATTTTTTTCATTGGCAACGATAATCTCCGGATAGAGTTTTTTGTCAAGTTTGGCAAAACGGTAGGTTGTCCCTTCAGCCGGAGTTGCCTCAAGATTAAAAAGTTCATTTGACTCTTCTTGATATTCGCCTAATTTCAGCCTCATAAAATCCAAAACCTTTAAAGCAAACCTTCTTCCTTTTGGAGTTCCAATGTCAACGCCCAAAAAATTCAAAAGACTTTCATTCATTCCATTTAAACCAATAGTGTTGAAATGATTGCGCCAGTATCCGCCAAAGCGCTTTTTGATTCCTGAAAGATAAAATTTAGAATAAGGATAAAGCCTCTGTTCTGTCAATCGTTCCAAAGCCTGTCGCTTTGTCAACAAAGAATCTCGGGCAATGTCCATCAGGGCTTTGAGTCTTTTAAAATAATCTCTTTCATCTTTTGCCAAAAATCCAATTCGCCCCATATCAATGGTTACCACCCCAATTGAACCGGTTAAGGGATTTGAGCCAAAAAAACTCCCCCCTCGCTTTCTCAACTCTCGTTTATCTAAACGAAGACGGCAGCACATTGAGCGTGCATCTTCTGGTTTCATATCAGAATTAATAAAATTTGAAAAATAGGGAATTCCGTACTTGGCGGTCATTTCCCAAATTGGTTTTAGGAGACCATTACCCCACTGGAAATCACGAGTGATATTATAAGTAGGAATTGGCCAGGTAAAAACTCTTCCCTGGGCATCTCCCTCAAGCATCACTTCGGCAAATGCCTGATTTATCAAATCCATTTCTTTTTGAAAATCCTTATATTGTTTCCTGTTAAGCGGTTTGCCACCAACTATCGCTGCCTCATTGGCAAAAGTCGTTGGGACAGTCAGGTCTAGGGTAAGATTGGTGAAGGGTGCCTGAAACCCAACCCGAGTGGGAACATTCATATTAAAAACAAACTCCTGCATTACTTGCTTAACCTCTTTATAAGAAAGTTTATCTTGCCAAACAAAAGGGGCAAGCAGGGTATCAAAGTTTGAGACAGCGTTGGCGCCGGCTGATTCGCCTTGCACCGTATAAAGAAAATTAGCCAGTTGCCCCAAGGCAGTTCGGAAATGCTTGGCGGGCTTTGAGGAGACTTTTCCCGAAACGCCGGTAAAACCTTTAAGCAAAAGGTCCTGAAAATCCCAACCAACGCAATAAGGAGCCAAAAGTTGAAGGTCGTGGAGGTGAAAATCGCCACTTTGGTGAGCCTCGCGCACTTCTTTTGGATAAAGTTTATTAAGCCAATAATGAGAAGAAATGGCTGAAGCCACATGATTATTTAACCCCTGGAGAGAATAAGCCATGTTGCTATTTTCGCGGATACGCCAGTCAGTCCCATTTAAGTAATTACCCATTAACTCATCTGAATCGATTAAAGATTTAACATCGCGGATTTTATTGTGAAGGTCGCGATAAAGAATATAAGCCTTGGCGGTGGTGTAATGTCCAGATCGCATTAAAACAGTCTCGACAATATCTTGAATTTGCTCAACCGTAGCAAGGGTGTGACCATTGAAGCGTTTTTCTAAAATTTTGACTACCTCATCAGAAAGAAATTTGGCTCTCTTTTTATCTTTTCCCCCAACTGATTCGGCCGCTTTCCAAATGGCATTAGTAATTTTTCTTTGATCAAAAGGAACGATTCTACCATCCCTTTTCTTTATTTTTTTGATAGTTAATTTTTGCATCTTTTCCATCTAAGGTAAATGTGGCGAGGGAACAATTTTTGCGCCGGATTTATGTGGCAAGCCGCGACCCCTTCGGAACACAACTTGAGTTTCAAATTACCCAGTCGCGAGCTGGTCCCGCCGAATTGGCGGGAGCCATCTCTAAATCCAAGCAATAAATTCGTTCCCGAGCCAAAATTTTATCCTATCTTTTCAATCGCTTTTTCAAAATCTGATAAATCAGAAAATTCTAAATAAACGCTGGCAAACCTCAACCAGGCGACTTTATCAGCTTTTTTAAGTCTTTTTAAAACCGCATTTCCAATAATTTTTGAGGGAATCTCGGCCGAATCCTTTCGTAACAACTCCTGCTCAGCTTCATCAACGATATTATCAATCGCCTCTAGCGAGACTGGTCTTTTATGACAGGCTAAAAGTATCCCCTTTTTAATTTTCTCCCGATCAAACGGTTCTCGTCTGCCATCTTTTTTGATAACTAATAAAGTTCTTTCAACCCGCTCATAAGTCGTAAAACGCTTTTTACATTTAGAACATTCACGTCTTCGCCTAAAAGAATTTCCGTCTTCAGAAATTCGGGATTCTAAAACGCAAGTATTGTCGTGACCGCAAAATGGACACCGCATGGTGAAAATAAAAGCGCTATTTATAGCGCAATTATTAATATATAACCACTACATCCAGTTTGTCAACTAGCAAATAACCTATCAAAGTATATCAAAATAAGAAAATTTTGGCTATTTTTAAAGAAAAACCAGAAGAAGATTTTGAGTAATTTTTGTGCCAAACCAGATGGTGAGGAGACAACTTTTGCGCCGAGTTTAATGTGACAGGCCTGCGCCAACCGAAAACAGTGCCACCAGACTTTCGGAATCTTCTCTAAGCAGGCCGTGTCCGCCAAAGGCGGACGTCATCTCTAAACTCAAGCAAAATGTTCGTCTCCGAACCATCTAATTAACAAATTCCTACCCGAGCCGCAAAGCCTCTTACTTTTCTTCAATCACCCTACTTACCGTTTCATACCCCTGGCGAGAATAGCGAAGAGCGTCCTGAATTGCTCCTTTTGCCTCATCTGGAACTTTAACTAAAACTCCAGTCAAAACCTCTTGATGTTTTAAGGTTGCTTTGGCAAGTTTTTCGTATAAAGCGCTGGTGTCTTTACCTGCCTTTTGGGCTTTCTCTGCCTGGGCAATTGCCTGCTCTAAATATTTTTCTCCCTTGGTCATGGTCGAAATTCCCAGTTCCACCTTCCCTCCTTCGATTAGAGCCTTGGCGGCGCCGATTCTTTTGTCAGCATATAAAAGTAAACGTTCGGCTTTTTTAACTGGGTCAAAAGTCAAAAACAACAAAACCCGGTCCCTGATCATTTTTATTGGATAAAGCAGGTGGTCAGGCAAAATCCCAGGGTATGGAAGATAATAATCAACCGTGGGCGCAGGCGTTGGGGTCGGAGTCAATTTTGCCCCTAAAGCTTCAGGAAGCAGTTGAACATTAAAATTTTTGCTTGAGGTTTGAGCCTGGGTCTTCCAAACCGAGGCAGATAAAATCCCAAAAGCAAAAACCAAACTTGCCAAAATTAAAACCACGTTTTTCATTTTAAATTTTTTGTCACCCCCTCTCTGTGCCTTCTGGACTAAGAGATTCTGTTCCTGAATGCACCCCCGAATCACAGAAGGCACTGAATTTAATTGAAGGCGCTGAAATTTCTGTGCTCTCAGTGATATCAGCCTCCTATTCGGCTCCAATAGAAAACTATTTTACTCCTTTTCATCGAAGATAGTATAACATTTCTAGTACACTAGTGCACTAGTTAACTAGTTATCTGAAAAGTATTATTGGCCAGCCCCAAAATAAAATATAACGCGCCGGCTACCTTTAATAAACCTGAGCGTGGGTTCCTATATCAATAAGGTAAACAGTTTTATCTTTGCGTAGATAGACAACTCTAATATCGCCCGTTACCGAAAAAGACCGAAGATTGTGCTTTGCTCCCAAAAGTTTGTGATTTTTAAGAACGGGGTCTGTGGGATTCTTAATAAAAAGATGCAGTCTTTCTTCAAATCGCTTGACGAGACTTGCGTTTGGGGAAATACGCTTTGTATAATTCTTCAAAAAAATCTTAGTGTATTTAAGAAGCATTTTTAAGCTGATGCATCAAGTCTTTAAGGCTCTTTGCCTCAAATACGCCTTTCCCAAACTCAATCTCTTTGATGATTTTGTTGTACCTTTTAATGGCACCTGAGGAAAGATACACAGTTTCTTCAAAAGTAAAGGCAATAGTTCTATCCGCCAACTTTCTTAAAAAAATTCTCACTGCTTCCTGTAAAGAGGAAAAGCCCTGCCTTAGCGCTTCCTTTTCTGCTTCTTTCCTTAGATCAATGGTTACTGGAACCTGAAAAATAGTTTTGTCCATAGTTAATATAATTATACTGTTTTGATAATATAAGTCAAGTACCTGTTCTGGTTACATACTTTTGAGACAATCCTCCTTTCTCATATCTTTTTGATAATACTGGTAAGGTGTTAAATAGCCAAGAGCTTGGTGTGGTCTCACCTGATTATAGTATACCACCCAATTGTCT
>JBMORX010000004.1:26035-69855 GCA_049322615.1 Patescibacteria group bacterium | reverse complement strand
AGACAATTGGGTGGTATACTATAATCAGGTGAGACCACACCAAGCTCTTGGCTATTTAACACCTTACCAGTATTATCAAAAAGATATGAGAAAGGAGGATTGTCTCAAAAGTATGTAACCAGAACAAAAGCTAGCAAAGCAAATTCATTTGATGTAAAATAAGTTTATGTCTGAGCAAACCAGAGAAGAAATTTTGCCAGAATTAGATCGTGCCGGAAGAATTATTGGAACAGTCTCAAGAAAAGAAGCCCACTCGAATAAAGAAAAAATCCATGGAGGGGTGAGAGCTTTAGTTATTGATCCAAATAAGGGCGAAATTTATCTCCCACAAAGGTCTTTTAAAAAAGACAGGTATTCTGACTATCTTGATCACGGGGGCGGTGGGCATGTTTCTTTAGAAAAACAAACAGGAAAATTAGAGGGCTGGAAACAGACAATGGTAAGAGAGATACGAGAAGAGATTGGGCTAACACCAGACCAATATAAGCTGATCCGTATTCCGGGACATCTCCTAGATGAAGAAGGCGATCCGGCGCAAACAGAAATGGCTACTTTTTATGTTGTTGAAGTCTCAAAGGAGACTGAATTATCTCCAAACCCAGAAGAGATTAACACCGAGGGCAGCGGCTGGTTTAAAATTACCAGTCTGCTTGAGGTAGTCGATGGAAAAACATCACTTAATAACCCCCTTGCTGGTAAGAAAATTCATCCAATGTTATTGACAGATTTAAAAAGGCCAAAAATTAGAGAAATATTAAAACGGTATCTGAGATAACTAAAGAGTTTTTACTAAAATCTCCATCTTAAAGAGTTCTTAAGTCGAGAAAAATCCTCAATTGGTTTTTGATTATTTCTAATGGCCCCCACTGCCCTTTCTCCCACTTCCTTGGGAAATCCTTCATTGATAATCACCATATCGACAAGCTTCATTTTTATCATCTTTTTTAAGTTGGTTAAAACTGCTTTTATTTCTGAAAGAGAAATGGCGAATCTTTTTTCTGCTTCTTCATCTTGGCCATCTCTGGAGAATAACCTATCCTTCAAAACATCAATTGTTGGCGGCAAGATAACAACGAGTTTTGATTTCGGAAACATTATCTTAAGGGGTAAACCCGAAAAATTTTCCTCAAGGAAATGAGGGGCTTTATCTTCTAACCTTAATTTTAAAATCTCTTTACGGCTAATTCCGTATAACTTTTGATTGGCTTGATAGCGACCGGCAAAAAGAATTTCACCCTTTTTAAAGTCCCTTAGAAATTCTTTTTCGGTAATAAAAATCATTCTTCTCTGATCAGCGATATATTCTCTTGGCTTCCTTGTAGTTGTCCTTCTTAGTCTCACCGAACTTTTTATTTGCCTTAAACACTCCTCCATCACAGTATCTCTTCCGGCGCCTGAACTGCCAATAAAAATATAAAGATTTTTACCGCTTCCAATTTCCTCTGCCAGCTTTTGCCCCTCAGGCCTTATCTTCATTGCCTTCATTGTTTCGACATTAAATAATTCCTCAAAAGGTGGTAAAGGTTTGGAGGTGTCAAGACATTTTTTCATAAAAATCGTTTGAAATTATCAATAATGTGAGAGGGGAAATTTTTTCTATCAAATTGCCAAACAAGACTTAAGGTTTTAATTACCCTGGGCAGAAAATTGGAAATTGTCGTTGGTCCTTGCATAAACTCAACCATCTTATAAATCCTCTTCTGAAGATGTTTGGGGTATTCATCTGATTGCGGTATAGCCTGGACGCCATAAAACATATCATCATACTCCATCTGTTTATCCAAAGGAACATAATAAGAAAAAATTCCCATGATTCTCTTCTTCACCAGCCACTCCACGCTTCTCAAATCTTTTTCATAACTTGAACCAGGAAGTCCTAAAATAAAGAATCCATTAATATTTTTAAAATATTTTTCGGCAATATCAACTGCTTTTGCAATTTGTTCAATTGTTTCTCCCTTTTTAACATTTTGCAAAACTTGAGGATCCACTGATTCAACACCAAAAGCGACGCTATCACAACCAGAGGAAGCCATCGCTTTTGCCTGCTCCTCATCAAATAAATCTGCCCTCAAGCCATTGGCGCAAATCCAGCGAAGTTTTAAAGGTTTAACCAATTGGCAAAATTCCAAAACTCTTTTTTTATCGACATTAAAAGCATCGTCTAAAACCTCAAAGGAGAGAATTTTATATTCTCTCTTTGCCTGTTTTAATTCTTCAACGCAATTTTTGGGACTTCGTGTCCTCCAACCCCGGTTTCTGGCGGCACAGTAAGTACACTGGAACGGACAACCAACGCTGGTTAAAATCCCGTAAGGCCACAAGTCTTTCTGCCAATGAGAAAGCCAAACATCAAAAGAGTCAAATAAGGAAAAGTCAGGAAAGGGGTAAGAGTCACCAAAGGGTTTGGTAAATCTTATCTGCTCTTTAAACTGGATAGTCGGATAACAACACTGGACATTAATTGGGGTATAAATCGATTTAATTTTTGCTTTCGGATATTTTGCTTTGTAAACTGCAGCAATTCTCTGTGACTCCGTATAAGAAACCGAGCGAACAAAAATCCCCAAAACATCAGTTTTTTGGTCCAAAAACCTATCTTTAGGCTCTGGCTTTGTATTTTGGTCAATAACCTTAACCCCAAAATGGGTAGCAACATATGCCAAAGCCAACAGTGGTACGTTTCGATAAAGTCTGGCGTCAGGATTAATAAAAAGAGTTTTCATACTTTGTAGAGGGTGCAGTATTCACAGGCAGGTGGGGTTTTGCCGTCGTGAATCATCTCTCTCAATGCCATATATTTCGGTCCATTCCAAATTTCCTTAAAGGAAGTCTTGAAAACATTACCCATCGAAGTTTTTCTCTGATAGTCTCTTTTATTTGCTTCATTGCCAGCACAACAGGGAACCACGGTTCCGTCAACAAAAATAAATGGCATCGTCCACTCGTTGCATTTGGTTCTCGGGTCTTTTTCGCCAGGAACATTACGATTCCAGGCAACCTTGATTCCTAATTTTTGCGCCTTCTGATTTACCCTCTCCACTAAGTCATCTGGAACTTCGACCGCCAAACCCTTAATTTCTGAAAATTCATGAAGAATCCCAGTAAAAAGAATACTTGTATTTTCTTTGCCCATCAACTTTTTGACAAGACTAACAAAGGGTAGCACTTCGTTAATATTTTCTTTGGAAATAATGTAGTGGAAGGTAATTTCTGGATAATAAGATTTCATCTTTTTCTTCAAACTTAGTAAACTCTTAATATTTCTTACCACCCGGTCGAAATTTGCCCCAACTCTAATTTTCTCATAAGTCTTTGGGGTAGTTGCGTCTATTGAGACTATCATCCTGTCTACTCCAGCCTCAATTAATCCCCGAGCAAATTTCTCATCAATTAAAAAGAAAGTATCGTAAAGCTCAAGGTAGAGATTTTTTTCTTTAACAAACTTGACCATTTTCATAAAATCAGGATTTAAGAAACTTTCGCCAATGCCAGTTAAACCAATCCATTTCAGGCCTGGAAACTGACCAACAATCCTCTTCAGCTGGACAAAAGTCATCATCTGGTTTTTTTCTTGCCAATAGGTATGCTCACACATTCGACAGCGGAGATTACAAAAAGTACTGACCTCAATTTCAATATAACGAGGGTAAAAAACGCTTAAAGGAAAAAGGGGATAAAGAATCTTTTCACTGAAAAAATTAGAGTTGTAAATGGCTAAATTGAAAAGATAATTTAAGGTATAGCCTAACCCTTTGTATCTTGCCATATTAAAAAGGCGATTTCCGTGGTATCTTGCTTCAACTAAATTCATCTGTAGATAATTTTACGCCAAAAATTCCTAAATTTGAAAAGCAAATGAAACAATTTTCCTTTAAGGGGCGTATCTAAAAGGGCAATCAAGACTATCAATAGTCCAAAAAAGGGTCCATATTTTTCCAATACCTTTTCCGGACGATGAGTAAAATGATAGTACTGGGTATACAAAGCCATCCATTCAAGTTCTTTAAGGGAAAATTTGGCACTCTTGAAATTTTCTTTAGTATATAGAAGTCGACCCTCATGTTTCTTATCAAACCATATTTCATCACCAATCTCTCCTCTCTCTTTAAGTTCGCAATAAAATGGAGTATAAGGAAAGATAATCTGGATATTGGTCTGAAAAGTGTCCAGAAGCGGTATAAGAGATAGACTCTGTTTATAATCCTCTATTGTTTCATCGGGAAGCGAGATAATGAAAGCGCCAACTACCCAAAGTTTAAGTTTTTGACAATTTTTTATTGTCTGAATGATTTGACTCCTTGTGATCTGCTTGTTAATCCTCTTTAGCATCTTATCCGATCCACTTTCGATCCCAAAACCCACGGCTACACAACCAACACTCTTTAAGGCTTGCAAAACTTCTTTATCTGTCCCGGCGCGAACTAAAACTCTGAATTTAATTTTGATTTTGTTTTTTTTAAGTAAACGGCAGAATTCAAGAACCCATTTTTTATTGGCAGTAAACAGGTCGTCATAGAAACGAATATATTCCACCCCAAAATCCCTAATCCAGTTTTTAATCCTTCGAACAAGTTCATTGGGGCTGATTGCCCGCCAACGCCTTTGCCAATGAACATTAGCACAATACGAGCACTGAAATGGACAGCCCCTTGAGGCAATGGTATAAATAGTCTTGAGTTTTCTTAGTTCAAGCGGGGCTTCAACATCCCTCCCATAGGCATCAAGTGGCGGCAAAAGAGAATAATCAATATAGTATTTATCTATATTTTCAGAAAAGGGTCGCAAAGGATTGCTCATGACCCTTTTTCCCTTTCTGAAGGTAACCCCCAATATTTTTTCTAAGGGCTTCCCTTGAATAATCTCCAAAAGGGTTTCTTCTCCTTCGCCTCTAACTAGAATATCGACAAATGGATAGTACTTAAGAATCAAATCGTCCATCGCAAAAGTATGAGGTCCCCCGATGACCAATTTGACTTTGGGATACTTTTTCTTAATTTTTTGACCAAATTCAAAACAATAAAAGCGAGTATCGGCAAAGCAGGAAAGACCAACAATGTTAGCCTCCTTAACCCTTTTCAAAACCTGTTGCTGGGTTAAACCGCAAGGCACGGGATCAACAATTTCCACCTCCCAGTCAGTCTTGTCTCTAATGTATGTCCCCAAAAAACCAAGACCTAAAGGTGGACTGTGAGTGGCCCCTTCTGTCTCTTCGGTCTCTCCCTGACCAAAATAAGGGTTAATCAGCAAAAGCTTCATTTTAAAATTCTCCTTTGGGCTTAATATTAAATCGCCAAAATCGAAGATTAAATAAATTTCTGGCTAAAATAAGAAAAGCCGAATAGGGGATTTTCTTAAATAACCACTTAGAGACCTTGTTATTAAATAAAAACAAAAATATTCTACCCCGAAGCAACTTGACTACAGAAGTCGGAAAGTCGGTGTTAGCTAAATATGTCAACATATTAATATAATTTGCTTCAGGATAAGAATAACTTTTTTGGTAGATCATTTTTTCTTCATCAGTCAGAAGTCCATCATTTTTCATTCGCGTATAAATCTCGGTTCCTGGAAATGGGACAAGGGAAAATAATTGAAATTTCCTGGGCTTGGGGATTTTTAAAATAAAATCTAAATTTTCTAATCTATCTTTATCACTCTCATAGGGGTTATCAAGGATGAAATCATAAAGTGGCGGCATCGGAAGTTTGAGTTTGTGAATTGAAGAAGTTATTTCTCTTAATTTTTTTTTGGGAGCCAGTCGATGATAAACCCGAACGCCTCTCTTGGAAACTGTCTGAATTCCCATGTTGATAATTCCCAAACCGGCGTCGAGAAACAGTCTTAGCTTCTCCTCGCTGTATGACCAAGGGGCCACCGTGGCATAAAACGGTAAGTCTATTTCTTTTTTCCAAAAATAACAGAAAATTTTGATTCTCTCAATTGGTGAGGCTAAAAGATCATCGTCAGCAAAATAAATCCATTTAATAAAATTAAATTTATCGACAAGAGTTTTCACTTCTTCAATCACTTTTTCAGGGCGACGAAGTCGAAAAAATCTTTGGCCATGATATAAATTCTTAATCGTGTTTGAGGCGCAATAAGCACAGCGAAAGGGGCAGCCGCGGGAAGTAGAAATATAATATTCGGCGACAAATTCACCATTGGGAGTTTCTCTTTTAGTTAAAAATTTTTCAAATAAGTCTTTAGTCATCTTTTTAACTTTTCGTCCATCTCTTATAAAATGTCCCTCTGGACCAAAATCGGGAAAAGGTAAACTATCAAGATCTCCAACTAATGACTCGGTCTCATTTTTTATAATCTCGCCATTCTTTTTAAACCAGATGCCTGGCGTTTTGGTTATCTCTTGCCCTGCCTTCATCCGTTTAACCAGCCGGAGCATCGACTCCTCCCCCTCACCCAGACAAACCATATCTGCGTATTTTAATGATTCCTCCGGACAAAATGTCGGATGGACCCCTCCCCAAATAATGGGAACATTCAATTTCTTCTTTATTTTTTGGGTAAGAGAAATTGCTTGAGGAAAATGATTTGACATCAAAGAAATCCCAATTAAATCAGAACTTTGGCAAAGTCTGACGACCTGATTTTCAACATCTGCTGGTAATGGACGGCCAATGACCGCCCGCGCAAAAATCATCTCTACTTCATGACCATCTTTCTTTAGACAGGAAGAAATAAGACGTAATCCGTAAGAAATAATCATTTGGTCTAAAGAAATAAGGGTTATTTTCACTTCTTTGGTTTTTGATAATTGATAACTATCCCGGCAGGGAAAATGTAGGTTAAACCTAAAAACTCAACCAACTTCTGGCTCATTTTGGAAAGAAAGGCGCCATAAATGATCTCTTTGGCCACGTTAAAAACCCAATTCTTTTTGATTAATTTCTGCTCGTCTGGATTAGTAGGATAAGAATGAAGGTAAGTAGGATCATAGTTGAGATGCAAAGCATCTTTGGGCATTCCTGCCTTTTTTAAAAAATTGAGCCAGTCTGAAAAGGTTAATCTCCTCTCCAAAATGCCATAAATTCTTGTTCTTTCTGAGGATTCATCTCCCAGAAGTCTCTGGGCGATTTTTGGCATCATGCCATCTACAGCGAGAAAGCTACCGCCTGGCTTAAGGACCCTTTTGACTTCAAGCAAAGCCTTTTCAATATTAGGAAAGTGGTGCAAGGAAGCAAACACAAAGACTGTATCAAAAAAATTATCTTTAAAAGGAAGTTTCTCGGCATCGCAAACAACAAAATAATCGGGCCTGACCCTCATAATTTCTGACATCTGTCTTCCTTGAATATTTAAGCAATGAAAGGAAATATCGGAAGCATAAACTTCGACATTGGGATTTTTCCGCTTGACCAGCAAACTCGCCCAGCCGTTACCACAAGCCAACTCCAATACTCTTTTCCCACCTATTTTAGGCAAAAATTCTTGCTCAAATCTCAGAACGTGAGAAGACAGATGAATAAAATAATACCAGATACGGTGATTATACCAAGAATTATCCTGGCCCTTGAGGGTGTGTACCCAATCCTCTTTAATTTTGTTTTCACTTAAAAAGGAGGGTAAGAGAACAAAAATCCCCTCTTTATTTTCAAATTTCCGACCACAATTAATACACTTAGCCTCATTCTTTCGGAAAATCAATCCCAAAAGACATTCAGGACAATAAAAATATATTTTCTGCGTCATTTTTGCGGCCATTTCAACAATCTTATTTTTTGCCTTCCAATTTTTAAAAATATAAAGATCTTTTTTAAACTGGAGCTGAAACCTCTTGGTTCGGCTAAAAGCATGGCAATAGTATAAAGGATAAGAGGAGCGAGAAAAACAGAGAGCCGAGAAGCCGAACCTCCCACTTTATACCACCATGGAAAAGAAACGGCAAAGAAATATGTCCCCACTAAAGACAAAAAAAGATACCCCCCTAACCAAAATAAAATAAACAAATTTTTGATCGCCTTTCTCCAAGACAAAATAACTAACATAAAAAGAATAAATAAGTATCCTATCCAGTCTTTAATAAAAAATCTTAAAACAAAAATCGTCACTGGAGGAACTTTTGTTAAGTCAAAACTGAAAGTCTGTGGAGGAGAAAAGACAATACTTGAGACGTGAGAAAAGATGTACTTTTGGTAAACTGGCCACAACTGGCTCAAGGTCAAAAAAACCACCGCGTAAAATAATGTCAGTAAAAGTTTGCGTTTGTATAACAAAAATATAAGAATAAAAAAGATATTAACTATCCAGAAAGGTTCTGTATTTCTAATCCAGGAGGCAAGCCCCAGAAACAGGGCGCTGACAACTAAAAAACCAGTCTTTTGGTAAAAAATCCATTCCCAAAAATAAATAGTGGAAAAGCTAAAGTAAAAGGCGTAGGGGATATTGGGATAGGCAATGGTTGAGGGAAAAAGGATTTCCGGCGTACTAGCCAATGTTGCACCCAAAAGCAAACTAAAGAGGCGGGGAAGTCTTCTCCGTAAACAAGCATAGAGCAGAAAAACCAAAGAGGCATAAAAAAGAGAATAGAGAAATTGAGGATTAGAACCCCCTCCTATATAAATCAGAGTATGCATAAGAGAAGTCGAAAACGGATACACATAATTGTAAGCGGTTAAATTTGGCTGGGAAGTGAAAAATTCTGTTGCCAAAGAATGGGTTTCCGCCATCACCCTGGCTCGGAAATCATAAAGAGCCAAGACATCCCATTCAAAAGGTGGCCAGCCAATTGATTGAGACAAACTCCAGATAACCAAAAAGCCTAAAATCAAAACCAGGACTGCTTCCAAAATACTTAATTTTTCCAATTTTACCCAGCGGATTTTAAAAGGGGAGCCTGTTTTTAAAAAGGAGCAAACCAGTAAAACAAGACAAATAATTCCGGAGGCAAGTATGATATTGGCGACAGATAATGGAGCCTTCAGCAAACCTAAAAGAAACATCAACAAACTCATTTCCCCCATTCCCAGGGAAAAACTAATAAAAATTTTTTCGATTTTCGAAAATTCTTGCCGCCAAAAAGAAATTGTCAGGTATCCCAGCAATAAAGATAATATAATAAATAATAACCACATAGGTTTTAAAGCCTTCCTCGATCAACCTCGATTATGCCCCACCATTCTTTTTGCGCTTCTTTGGGGTCAAAATCTTTTTGTGTGATTACCTTTTCGTAATTAAAAACCAAATCTGTTGGTTTCTTATAAATTATTTTTTGGGCTGGCACAGAAAATTTAGGCCAACCATGAGTAAAATCATACTCCAAACCCTCACTTTCTCCCCAAATGACCAGAACGTATTGAATATTTTCCTTTTTTAAATCCAACCCCGCTTCTTTCTCCTTGCCATTGATTAAGTGCCGCGGGTATAAAAAATAACGGGAATAGGCAGCATTGCCGGTCATGGGCCAGGGGAAACCTTGAGGGGGAATAAGGATCTTGGCATCCTCCGGAGTATTTCCTTTTATGAATTCATAATAATCTAAAACTTCAGGAGCAATTTTATGTCTTAATTTAAGTTGGTCTGAAGAAAATACGATCTTTTGAGGAGGAAGAAAAATCTTAAGCTCTTTTATCATTCTCGGGGTGATTCTTTTGAAATTAAGCAGCACCAGAAAAAGAATAAAACATACAGGAATTACAGACCAGAGTTTTTGGCGATTTTTCACTGGCTGACCTTCTAATAAAAATTTTGGGTGGGGAAATTTCATTGGCTCAATCTTTCAACAGTTCTTCCTGAAAACTGCTCGTCGTCTTCAAATTTTACTACTTTCCAATATGGCCCAAAATCAGAAGATTCGACTTGCCTAATATTATTAAAACTTTCTTTTATTGTCTCCCAACGGTATTTGGAAACCGATTCCTTAAAGGTAATGACAAAATCTCCCTTTTTGAACAGATTTTGTTTTTCTAAGATAAGATACGGGACCTTGATATCAGGCCTTGAATAGAAGAAATTAAAATGCAAGGGTAACTCATACTGATATTCCATTATACCCGAGGAAAAATTAACATAAACTGTTCCCGCTGGGGGTGTTTGTTGAGCAAGAAAGGAAATCAACCTCTGGGTCTGTCGCTCTCCATTAAGGACGCTAAAGTACATTCTATTGATTCTTCTGCCCTCACTAAAAACAAAAAATGCCATTACCAAAATTATAAGCAAATAAATAGCCGGAATTTCCAAAGAAAAATTACCCGAACTCTTTTCCCAAAAGAGCTTAAAGCCAACAAAAAAAATTCTTGCATATTCAATTCCCAAAAAGATTGCCAACCAGATAGTTACAGGCAGTAGATACCGCCCCATCACATATAGCCAGGGCGACTGAACCAGCAAAAACAGCAAAAACCACGCAAGAAATATTATCTGCCACAGCTGGATGGTATCCAAATTGAGGATGAATTTTTTGAGGCCTCTTTTTTGTCGGAGAGAGGTGGCTAAACTATAACAAAAAGCTACTAGAGGAATCATCAAAACCAAATGATATTCTCTGAAAATTATTTTTAGATAAACAAAAAATCTGGTGACCATCTCGCCTATCTTAGGTTTATAAGCCTCAGTGTAACCTCCGCTTATACCATAGTAGTTTTTAAGGCCAAAAACCAAAATGAAGTAAAAAAGGTTAATCGCCAGAAATATTAAAGAAAATTTAATCCATTTTTTTTTATCGTGGACTCTTTCGTCAATTAAACCAATTGTAAAAATAGGCAAAAAGGCGAGAATAAAAATGACGGCCGTTTCCTTCATAAAATACATAAATCCCAAGATGATAAAAAAACACAAATAATCTATCGAGCTGATTTTCAAAGACTGGTGGGTGAATTTAAGAAAATATATCCTAGTTAGTAAATAAGTAAGAATTAAATACAAAAGTAAAAGAGGTGGCTCTGCTGTCCCTAAACGATAATAGTTTTCCGCTCCAGGATAAAAGGCTAAAAATAAAAGAGATGACAAAAGGCCTGCCAGGTTCGATTTAGAAATTTTTTGAGTAATTAAATAAATTAAAATCGAAATGACAACAAAAAGGACAAGATGACCAAAGTGGTGAGCGACCGAGTTAAATCCAAAAAATTGGAAATTAACATAGTGCCACAGCCAATAAGCTGGTCTAAACCTACCATCAACCTTTTCGTAAGAAAAAATCCATGAGTAATCACCCTGGGAGAAATGCTTACTGATTTCTTGTCCCATCCGTAAATTCTCCCCATCGTCAATAAGCATCCAGGGCAGTTCAATCTGGGGCCTAAGAACAAAGGCTGATAGAATAATCACTAATCCCAAACCGATCAAAAAAACTTTTCTCATCTTCGAAGTTGATTTTGGAAAAAGTTATAGATTTTATCTGCTGTTTTATCCCAAGAAAAATTTTTTAAAACGTGTCGTCTGGCTTTTCTGGATAGATTATTTAAAAAATGCTTGTCAAATAATAATTTTTCCACCGTTACCGCTAGCTTTTTTTCATCTTTCGAATCGAGCAAAACTCCGGTTTCTCCATCAATCACTGATTCTCTAACGCCTCCGCTCTTCAAAGCTACAAGCGGCGTACCACAGGCCATCGCCTCAACAGGAACAAGGCCAAAGGGTTCATTTTCTCCTAAGAAAATCACTATCTTTGCTTCGGCATAGTAAAGCGGCAGATCTTTCTCGATAACTTCGCCTAGGAATTTTACCTTGTTTTCTAAACCGAGTTCTAAAACTAATTCAGTTAATCTTGCTTTCTCGTTTCCCTGGCCCCCGATTAACAACTGATATTGATTTTTGATCTTTGGGGGCAACCGAGAGAAAGCCTTAATCAAAATATCAATATTTTTTTGTTTGTCAAGCCGACTGATAGTAAAAATATAGTTCCTTTTTCTTCCTTTTGGTTTATAAATGTTTGGGTTGGTAGCCGGATAGGCGAAAAGGTCAGCCTTTCTCTGGTAAATTTTTTCTATTAAACTTGCCCCATATAAAGAATTGGCAAAAATATAATCAATCTTACTTACCAATCTTCTATCGACAATTTTCAGCAAAGGGTTTAATAATTGGGCCAGAAATTTCCCTGGCTGTTTCAGGCTATTGATAACTAGTGGCGAATGAATAAAGGCGGAGGGTTCCTGACACATCCATATGGCAAGAGTTTTTGGAGAAACATATTTGTAAAAAGCTGTCCACCAAACCGGTGGAAAGATTTGCGGGAATAAAACTTTATCAGGGATTCCATCCAAAATTTTTTTTAGTTTCCAGATGAAAAACGGGAAGGTCAACCAAAAAGAAATTTCTCCCGTACTTGGACCATTAATCTCTATAAACTTAATTTTCTTATAAGGATCAGCTAGTTTTCTAGCACATCTTGTTAAAATGACGGTTACGGCTACACCTCTATCGGCCAACCGGTTAGAAACCTCTAACATATATTTTGAAGCCCCTCCTGGATATAGCAAATGTGGGTGAAGAACAATTAAATTCACTTAAATTAACCCCCGTTTCTATCAATCATTAAACTAACCAACTGCGCCCCTAAAATCATAAATATGCTAGCTAAAATAGCTAACCCTTATCTCAAATGTTGACATAACTGCCAAATATCTCTGGGAGTTTCCAAAATTCTTCTAACGCCAAATCTACTTGGTCTTTTTTCAACTACCTCGACTGGCAGTTCTAAAATTTTCAGTCCTTTTCTTTGAGCTCGAATAAGAAGTTCGGAATCGAAAATTCCTGTTTTGGTTTTGCATCTTTTCAAAATTGGAAGAAGCCTTCGTTGATGAAAAACCTTAATTCCATGAGTATCGGTTCCAGGATAACCAAAAAAAACTTTTAAGAAAATGTTAAGTCCCCGACTGATAAAACGACGACTAAATGGTCGTTCATCACGCGATCCAGGTAAATTTTTTGAACCGGCAATAACATCATACCCGAGAAGATCTACTTTTACCAAATCAATAAATCTCCTGTCCCAAAAGTCAACATTAAAAAATATTATATAACTACCTCTCGCTTCCTTAAAACCACGAAGGGCTGCTTCTCCATAGCTTGGCTTTGGTAAGTGGTATACTTTTATCCTTTTGTTTTTTTGGGCAAATCTTTTGGCAATCTCTAAAGTTTTATCAGTACTCCCATTTTCAACAATCAAAAGCTCATAATTAGGTAAGTTTTTCTCCAAATATGAAGTAACCTCTCGAGCAAATTCTGGTAATAATTTTTCTTCATTGTGGGCAGGGACAATAACAGAAATGTGTTTATCAGGCATAATGGCGCACCTCCAAAACATCACACTACAATTATTTAAACTACTCTTCCTGCTTTTCTTTCTTTTAAATACCAGTCAATTGTTTTCCTAAGTCCTTGGCGGAAATCGGTTTTGGCGCGAAAACCAAATTCTTTCCATGCTCGCGAGGTATCAAGACAACGTCTTGGTTGACCATCAGGCTTGGTCTTGTCCCAAACAATTTTTCCCTTAAAGCCAACCAATTCACAAATTAGGTTAGCCAAATCTTTAATGGAAATTTCCATTCCTGAACCAATATTAACCGGTTCGGGCTTGTTGTATTTCTCTGCAGCCAAAACAATGGCTGAAGCAGCATCCTCAACATACAAAAACTCGCGCGTTGCTTTCCCTGTTCCCCAAACAACAATATTGTCAGCCTTTGCCTCTTTTGCCTCGACAACTTTCTTAATCAAAGCCGGCACAACATGGGATTGTCTAGGATCAAATTTATCTCCTGGACCATAAAGATTAACTGGAAGAAGAAAAATAGCATTAAGGCCATACTGTTGCCGATAGGCTTGAGCCTGAACTAGTTGCATTAATTTTGCTAAACCATATGGAGCATTAGTCTCCTCTGGATAACCCTGCCACAAACTTTTTTCCTTAAAGGGTGCAGGCGTGAACTTTGGATAGCAACAAACTGTCCCAATCGCCACATACTTTTTTACTCCGGCTTTTCTTGCCTCTTCCATCATCTGAACACTCATTAAAATATTGTCATAAAAAAGTGTTCCGGGAAACTCACGATTATAGCCAATACCACCCACATTGGCTGCCAAATGGATTACCACATCTTTTCTCCTCACCGCTTCAGCGCAAGCCTCTTTCTCCCGAAAATCATAATCTTTATGCGAAGGAAGAAAAAGTTCTTTGGGCGATTTTTCTGCCAATAACTTCACTAGATGTTGCCCAAGAAAGCCTGAACCACCGGTGACTAAAACTCTCCTGTTTTGCCAAAAATTTTCCCTCATAATTCAGAAAGAATCGAATATCCAAAAACAATTGTCAAAAAATTAAGATAATGTAGGCCAATTAAAATTGGATTTTTAGTGTATTTTTTTGCCACTTCAACCTCCTCTAAAAAATGCTTAATCCCAATTGAGGTTTTTGCCTTTTTATGAACTCGAAAATTAGCTAAATATTTATCAATAAATCCTGGCTTATACTTTTTCCCCAAGCGCAACCAATAATCATAATCAAGCTCCCAAAACTCTTTAATATCAAATTCCCCAATCTCCTCGTAAGCCCTTCTTCGCCAAAAAACAGCCGGCTGGCTAATATAATCAAGAATTAACAGGGTTTTATAATTATACCTCTTTAACCAAAAATTTTTATAAGTGGTAATTGCTTTCCTAACCTCCCTATCGTTTTCATCAATTATTCGACATTTCCCAAAAACCCACATAACCTTGGGATTTTTTACAAAAAAATCCGCTACCAATTTTAAGGCTCCAGGCTCTAAAGTGTCATCGGAATTAAGATAAGCCAAAATCTCTCCTTTGGCTAGTTTTAAGCCTTTATTAATAGCATCACCCTGACCTTTGTCTTTTTCCGAACGCCAGATAATTTTGTTGTCATATTTTTTAAGAATTTCAACTGTCCCATCGTTTGAGCCACCATCCATGACGATATACTCAAGGTCAGGATATTTTTGGCTTAACACGCTGTCGATCGTTCGTTTAATAAATTTGGCTTGATTAAACGAGGGTGTCACAACCGAAATCCTAGGCCACTTATTCATCGTTTACACCCTTTCTCGCCAGAAGTTAAGAAGATCTTTAAAAGTTTTCTCCAGAGGAATTTTGGGTTTCCAGCCAGTTTGGCGCCGAAATTTGCTGTTATCCCCAATTAAAATCGGAACATCTGAAGGTCTTGCTCTTGCTGGATCGTTTTTAATCTTTACTTTCACCTTGGTTAAAGAAAGAAGATACTCCAAAACCTCGGCAATCTTCCAAGCCTTCCCCTGACAAATATTATAAACCTCACCCGGTTCACCTTTGGTTGCCGCCAGAAAATAACCTCTGACCATATCGCGGACATCAGTATAGTCTCTTTGGGCTTCAAGGTTACCAACATAAATTACCGGTTCTCTTTTTCCTTTTTCAATTTCGGCAATTTGTTTGGCAAAAGATGACTCGGCAAAAACTTCACCTCGACGGGGTCCGCTATGATTGAAACCTCGGGTTCTGACAATTCTCATCCCATAACTTTTAAAATACTGAAAGCCGAGATAATCCATCGCCACCTTGGAAACAGCGTAAGGAGACAAAGGACGCAAGGGATTCGTTTCTTTAATAGGAATTTCATTTGGTTTAACCAATCCGTACTCTTCTGACGAACAGGCAATAGAAATTACTGGATCAATTTGAGTCCGCCTGACCGCCTCAAATAAATTTGCCGAACCGACCACATTTGTTTCTAAAGTTACTGCTGGAGAGGTCCAAGAAGCAGGAACAAATGATTGAGCGGCTAAATGGAAGACAAGATCCGGTCTGACTTCAAACATCAAGCTTTCCAAAGAATGAGCATCCAGGATATCGGCTTCAATAAGTTTAAGTTTTTCGCCAAGATGGGAAATGTTTTCTCTGTTTGAACGCCAACGGCAAATCCCATAAACTTCAATTCCTTCTTTTAGCAAGAATTCTGCCATGTGGCTACCAGCAAAACCGGTAATTCCCGTAATTAAAGCCCTTTTCTTCATTTGGATTTCTTTCCAGCAGATTTGAGTGCTTCTTTTCTAACCAATTCCTCAATTTTTTTCTCCATTCTCCTATTTGAGACATGATTTTGAAAACCTAAGAAAGCCAAAATCATAAAGGCTAAAACCATCAAAAGATCCATCACTCTGGCAAAAAACAAAAGTTGGGTTATACTCTGAAGAATTCGAGGAAAAAGGGTTATCACGATGAAACCAGACCAAAGCGACACCCAGAAAAATATTTCTCCTCCGTTAATATCTTTTCTTTTGAAGTGTAAAAATGCCACATAAATCATAAAAATGGCAAAAAGAATGGCAATTATCTGTACTCCCAATATACTCATATCTCTGTCAGCAACCCAAAATTGGGTTACACGAATTTACACGAATTAGCTTATTAACCACCTCGGGATGTTAAATAATATTCCAATGGCGTCTAAAATTGTTACCCCTTTATACTTATCAATATAAATCGTCTCCATGGGAATCTCGGTGTATTTTAACTTATTTTTGCCGGTTCTGGCAACTATTTCTGTCTCCACTCCGTAACGAGCCGAGTCCCATTTTATTTTTTGATAGGCACCAGCAGTGAAAGCCATAAAGCCACAAAGCATATCAGAACGGTAGATTCCGAAAATTAAACTAATTAAAACTGACCCAAACTTATTTCCTAAATAACGAACCAGAGGTACTCCAAATGAAAGGTTCCTTGAGCCAAAAACAATATCAAAACCCTGATTTATTTTCTCTAAAAAATCTGGAATATGCTTTGGGTCATGTTGACCGTCAGCATCAAGTAAAATCATTGCTTTGCCATTTATCTTTAAGGCTGCCTCTACCCCAGTTTTGGCTGCCGCTCCCTTACCTAAATTTATCCGATGGCGCAAGACTATTACCCCAGATTTTTTAGCCACCTCCCAGGTTTTGTCTTTCGACCCATCATCGACCACGATAATATTTTTAGTAAACTTTTTCACTCGCCGAATCACCTTGCCAATTCTTGGCTCTTCGTTGTAAGCAGGGATTATCACAAAAAAATTTTGCATTTTCTACCCTATCCAGTACCCCCTGGTGAAGAAAATAGTGGAAATAATTAAAAGTAAAAAGTAAAAAGTAAAAAGTAAAATTTGCACGATTTTGTTTTTCGCAAGAGCCATCGCGATAAAACAAGGAAATAAAACCAATACATAGCGCGGCATTGAAGAAAAAGTTCCGGTTAAGGTTGGAGTAATATAAGCCAAAACGGCAAAAATTAAATAAGAAAGTCGAATTTTTTTAAGGTAAGAAAAAACTAAAAGACCTAAAAACCCGAAGGCAGTCAAAAATTCAAGCCAAACAGTGAAATATAAAGGATCTGCTTTTGTTGTTGCAACCATTTTAAGATAACGCCAAAAAACCTGATAAAGAAGGATAAACTTATCAGCCACTCTTTCAGCTCCAAAAGCAGGCTGGACATGAAGAAACATCAAGGGATCGTGATAGTTGATTGCCAAATAGCGCATATAAAATAACAAACCGCTTGAGATTAAGAGTATTGGAAACAAATAAAAAATGAAAAATGAAAAATGAAAAATGAGATTGTAAAATCCAAAAATATTTTTTCTTTTTAAATTTTGAATTGCGATTTTGATTTTTGATATTTGATTTTTGAATTCATCTTGCTGAACCCATTCAACCAAAAGGGCTGGCAACAAAAATATTCCCACCAGCCGAGTGCCGCTTGATAAAGCTCCTAAAATTCCTGCCAACCACCACTTCTTTATTCTGGCAAAATAAAATGAACCCAAGACAAGGATTAGAAGGAGTGATTCTGTATAAACAGCCGAGAAGAAAAAAGCGGTGGGAAATACCAATAAATATAAAATCGTCCTTTTGGCAATTTTTTCTTCAAAATCCAACCTGACTAATTTATAAAAAAGGAAGATTGCAACAAAAAAAGCAACCCAGGATATGACTAAACCAGCCAAGAGGTCTCTTCCCATTAAAAATGGGGAAATTAGTTTAATAAGTTTTGGATAAACTGGAAAAAAGGCTTGTTGATAAATCCCATAATCTTTTCTGGCAATATCCAAATAATGGATACCATCAAAATTAGCCCTAGACCAAAAAATTGGAGGATTAACTATAACTTCTTTCTCGGTATAAAGATAACTGCCGGTTGTTGGAAAAAAATTCTTGCCCAGGAAAATAACTGCCCCAAGGGCAATCTGCCAGATGAGAAAAACAACCAGAGTAAAAAGAATTATTCTTTTGTCGTCAAGCCACTTTTTTGTAAACATCCATTGTCTCCTTTGCTGTTTTCTCCCAAGAAAATTTTTTAACCTGTTCAAATCCCTTACGAATTAACGCATCGCGGGCTTTGGTGTTAACTATCGCCCTTTCTAAAGCCTCTACCATCTTCTCTGTCTTATTCGGATTAACCATCAAGGCTCCCTCCCCGCAGATTTCTGGCAAACTTGAAGTTTTGGAGGCTACCACCGGACATCCACATGCCATCGCTTCCAAAACCGGCAAACCAAATCCTTCATAAAAAGACGGTTGACAGTACACTTGCGCCAGATTATAAATTTTAACCAAATCTTCCTCTGGAATCCAACCTAGACGAATTACTCTATCCTCCAATTTTAGCACTTTAATTAATTGAAGTATCTCGCAGACTTCAGGCAACGATTCATCTAAAAATGCTTTCCCCACAAATACCAGTTTTAATTTTTGACTTGGAGTTTTGAGTTTGTAAAATGCCCGCAGTAAACCTGGAATATTCTTATTCCAGTTAACATCACCCACGTACAAAATAAACTCCTCGGGCAGTTTGTACTTCACTTTAATACGGTGTAGTAATGAAGTAGACTTTTCTGGTTTAAAGACTCCAGATGGCGCAAGAGAAACAACATAGATTTTCTCTTCAGGAAAACCTAGATACTCAACAATGTCCCTTTTGGAATTTTGCGAATCGGTAATCACCGCTGAAGCGCTTTTTAAAGAAGATTTTTGAATTAAAAATTTTATTTTACCTCGAATCCCCGAAGGGTAGTGCTTGGGGAAAACTAAAGGAATAACATCATGGATAGTCACTATAGTTTTGATTGGTTTTCGCCAGGGAAGAGTCAAAAAGAAAAGGTCAAAATGGGGATAATGGATAAGATCATAGTTTTGAGTTTTGAGTTTTGAGTTTTGAGTTTTAAAATTAAATGCGTCAATTTTTAATTTTTCATTTTTAATTTTTAATTTACCAAAAGCCTCAACAAGGCTTTTGGTGTATGCTCCAACTCCCCTGACCGCATGGCCAGTTTCTAACGGACCGATGTCTATGGCTACTTTAATCATTTAGTGACTCCTTTGTCAGATATCTCCAATAAGCCCGAGGGAATCTTAAGGCTGAGAAAAAAGAGAAAATGACCCCTTGATATCCATCTAAAATGCCTTTATGGCGGACTTGGGTAAGAAAAAACCACCAAATCGGTTTTACTAAAAAATAATTAATAAGCCAAACTGGATTTTTAGGCATATGTTCGCGTCTTAAATCATCAACTAATAGGTTTATATACCGATTATTTCTCTCTAAATATCGCCTAAAGGTAGGATCCGCCATATGAATCAATTCATGCTGCAGCCATCCCACTTTACCATCGACAGCAATTTGCTCATGAACACTTTGGCAGGGAAAGTGCGCTTTACCTTTCCTAACTAACCTGATCACCCCATCGGGATAAACACCTCCATACCGCAAGAATTTCCCCAAAAAGAAATTAAGTCTCGGGGCAAAAAAGGCGACGTACGGACCAGTCTGATTTCCAATTATTCCATCTCTTTCTTCAATTAATTTTTGATGTCTTAGAAATAAATGTTTTTTTGGTAAAGTTTGTTGATACTCATCTTGCTCTTTTTCTGTCATCCTAATAACTCTAATAATTTCCTCCTTCAATTGGGGGGTAACAATTTCATCAGCGTCCAACTGCAAAATCCAATCACCCAGACATTTATCCAGGGCTTTTTGTTTATTAATATGGAAAATGGGGGGGTTATTGGTGACAATCACCTTCGCCCCAAATTTTTTAGCAATTTCCACTGTTTTATCAGTTGAAGAACCATCAACAACGACAATTTCATCCGCGAACTTTCGGACTGATTCAAGACAACGCCCAATATTTTCTTCCTCATTAAAAGTGGCAATCGCCACTGAAAGTTTAATCATATTTTCTTAATTACGGCACAGTAATTAAGTTTTAGCAACTCGAAATGCTATTCTCCCATTTGGAAAGTAGACTGTCTTTATTATATTTGCTCCACCAGAGATTTCATCATCAGTTCCCACCACCAAAATATTTTGTTCATCTTTAAGATTATTCCAAACAATATTTTCAAAATGATATTTACCAAAATCCCTAACGGTGGAGAAACCAAATTTATCTCTAGGGGTTAATACAACCTCTTGCTGAAACTTCTCTGGTGGATATTGAAGATAGAAGAGGAAAAGAATATAGGGCTGGTCATATTTATCTGTCACCAGAATTTTGTTGTAGTCTTTTTCTAACGGCTTGATAAATTCAACCAACTCTCGAAAACCATATTCCCAAGCAGTCGGGTAAGTTTTAGGGTAATGGATATAGTACTGATGAAGATAACGAGCCACTGACCACGGCAAAAATATAGCAATATAGCAATATAGCAATATAGCAACTATTCTTTTTTTATCCTTAACCCACTCCAAACCACTCCATATCCCGTAAGCAGAAATTATAACCATCGGGATTACCATGTTATGAGCCCTTAAAGCATGAGGAGTCTGAAAAGTCATTGCTGCTGCCAGGGGAGCAACCCCCAACCACCAAAAAATTATTTGCCAATTCTTGGGGCGATTTTTCAAAAAGAAATATATTCCTAAAATTACAAACGGGATATCAAATAGATACATTTGCCCGGTCTCGGGCACTCGATTTCTCTCAATCACATCACCAGAAAGAAATAAAAACTCGCCATCAAAATGATCAGACCAGTTTTCTAAAAATGAAAGGGAATAACCAACAACTTTATTATGAAGCAAACGGACTGTTGGTACATTCCAAGCCTGATGTTCTCCGCGAAGTTCATTTATCCGCCATAAAGGACCAGTTTCTGACAAAAATCCCACCCCAGAAAATCTCGAAATTCCTGCGGGCGAAAGAAAAGAAAAAATTAAAGGAATGACAAGGACGGACCCTGTCAGTCCCGCAATCACTAGCCACTTTAATTGCTTGCCCGACGTAGCTTTAGCGAAGGTGGGATTGAACAATTCTTTTCTGTATAAAACAATTAATCCTAAACCTAAAAATGGGACTATTATCCTGGCGCTATGATATGTATACATTGAAAAAATAAAAAATAAAATTGAAAAAATTAAAAATTGCCCATTTTTTAAGCCTTTAAGAAATAGCCAAACACCTAAAACGATAAATGTCGTTGCCGCGCTTGTCTCCCAACCACCGCGGGAAAAATGAATATGCCAGGGACTAACGGCAAGAAAGAAGGAAGAAAGAAGGGCGAATGGGGAAGAAGAAAACAATTCTTTGACTAAAAGATAAATAAGTAAGACACTTAAGATTCCTAAGATTGCTGAGGGAAGACGAACCGCCAATTCAGTTAATCCTAAAACCTTCACAAATGGTAAAATTAGATAAAAATATCCACCGGGCTTATAGTCTCCAAATGATTTGAAGTGAATAGGCAAAAAAATGCCATGCTCGTCTTTTCCGGTCTGGATTAGTGAATAAGCATTATAACCGATTGCCGCTTCGTCGGCGTTGAATCCAGCAGGAAATTGCCTAATTTGCCAAAGCCGCAAAACTGCCGCCAAAATTAAAACAGAAATTAATATCAGTCTTCTCTGTCGGTATATCATTAATCTTTAATTGCTATACGAAAAGCCAGTCTTCCATCAAGAAATCTTACTTCTTTCAAAATTTTTGCCCCTTTAGTCTGGCTGATATCTTTGTCTGGCAAACCAAATTCATCGTCTATAAAAAGGCAATTTTGACAACCTCTATCAGTGGGCCAGTAGACATTTCTAAACTCGATATCACTAACCTTCTCCACCATCCCAACATCACCCCAGGGATTCTCTTTAAGATATGCCTGCTTTTGATAGTCTGAAGGGTTATATTTTGTGTAAAAAAGCCAGTAGATATAAGGTTGACCATATTTTTGAGTAAAAATAATTTTATCGTAATTTTTGGCAATTGGAGCCACAAAATTAACGACTTCACGATATCCATATTGACTGGTTGAGGAATTATGAATCGGGGCATGAATAAAATATTGATCAAGAAAATAAAAGAAATTCCACGAATACAGAATACAGAATATAGAATACAGAATACATTGAATCAGTCGAGAATAATTCTTTAGCCATAAAATCGTCTGATATATTCCCACCCCAGTAATAAACACCAAAGGGATAACCATATTTAAAGCCCGAACTGCCGAAATACTATCCCTGGTTGCAGCCGCTGGCAAAGGAGAGATTAAAAGCCAGTAAAAAATGAAATTTCTTGCTCGAGTTTCTTTTTGTCTAGCCAAAAAATAAATCCCCACAAGCAAAAAAGTTATCTCAATAAAATACATCACCCCCATATAGGGAACCCCCAATCTTTTATTACTCCAGTCTCCTTCAAAAAACAAAAATCGGCCTGAAAAATGATTGAAATACCGACCTAGAATTCCTCGACCAAAATTTAATGTCTCACTGTGGAAAAGTCTAAAAATCAAAGAACTTTGACTTATTTTGTCCTGATTTAAAATCTCTTGGATCTCTTCTCCCGACCTTGGATAAGAAAAGACACTCATTACCCGGGCTCGTCCACCCATACCCGAGAGTGTTCCCCAAAAAATGGGCGCCAGAAAAATTGCCAAACAAAAAGCTGAAACTAACAAAACCCTTACAGAGATTTTCCGGATATCCTTCTGATAGAAAATTAGCAAACCAAAAATAAAAAGCGAAGTGAAAACCTTGGCTCCTTGGTAGGCTAAAAAAGTGAGTCCGAAAATTACGGCCGCTAAAGGTAAAAATCGTGTATCTTGAAGCGCCTTTAAAAAGACTAAAGTACCAAAAACCACAAGAAAAACAGCGAGGTTTGCCTCCCAAGCCCCCCGAGAAAACTCAATATGCCAGGGGGAAATTGCTAAGACAAGGGCTGCAATTTCACCAATTGAAAATTTCTCTTTGGGAAAAAACGCTCTTGTTAAAAGATAAACTAACAACACCGTTGCCACTCCCCCAAGAGCACTGGGTAAACGAACAGCCATTTCGCTCAATCCGAAAACAGCAACAAAAGGAACAGTTAAATAAACATATAATCCTGGTTTGTAGTCGCCGAAAGATTTAAAAATTACGGGCAAAAAATTTCCGTATTCGTCTCTGGCAGTTTTCAAAATAGAGTAAGCATTATATCCTAAAGCTGTCTCATCCCACATTAAAGAGGGAGGTGTTTTGCCTAAATCATAAAGCCGCAACCCGGCTGCCAAAATGACAATTAATATCAAAGCCCAGTAATTTTTAAATAATTTTCTCATTTTTCTAAAATCTCAAAAACTGGCTTTTCATCAAGAAAATTAATTGTTTCAATTTTCCTCCATCCCTCCGGATAATTTCCCGGACTGGTTATTAGTAACTTTCTTCCACTTCCCACTTCCCACTTCCCACTTCCCACTTTATCTATTTCCCAATCATTAGCAAACAAAAATTTATCAAAGCCGTCAATCCAGTACCAATCAGAACGGAAATAGCGTATAAGACTGGGGTCATCCCTAAACTTTTGGGGGTCCCAAGGCCACCAGAAAAGAATAAATTCATGTGGTTCGCCATATTTTTTGGTAATTATTATTTTATCGTATTTAGCATAATTTTCTTTGAGAAAGCCAACTAATTCTTTGTATCCATACTGCCAAGCCCATGAATAAGCTTTTGGGTAAATATTTTGGTAATCACCCCACCACTTATAAAAACTTATCAGAACCGAGATGATTAAAACCCAAATAATTAATTGACCTTTAAAAAAGGACCCATTGCTGATCTTGCCAGTCATCCACTCCAGCCCTAAGCTACTTAAGATCATCGGGGTCGGCAATATCAAAATACTTCTTAGGACATGGGGGGCATCTCGGGTAATTGCCGAAGGGATAAACGCCAGAAAAAACCAAAGCATGACAACCCTCTCTTTCGGATTGCCCTTCACCAATATCTTTAACAATCCAATGAGTAAGAATGGGGCACTTACCAAAAATAAAAGTTCGTGTCCTACTTGGGAAAATTGGTAATGGCTGCCACCGCGAAAAAATAAATAGTCTGGAGAGAGATTGCTTAAATAATTTTTGGCAGCATAGAAAATGAAAAACGATGGGCGATTATACAAGATTTTCGAGGCAAATGCAGGCAAAGACGAATTAGTTCTTTTCTCTATGATTCTATTTATTGTCCCCTGATCAATCAAAGAAACCCAACCAAATCTGGCACTTCCCGATTCATCAAAAAACTGATTAATTACCGGAACAAAAAAGATAAAAATAAGGGAAAGAAAAACCACTAGTTGCCTAAATTGCTTTGCTCTAACAACTAGAAAAGCAACCGCCACTGTAAATAATGGCACTAAAAGACGCGCTGAATTATAAGTGTGTAAAGAGAATCCCCAGAAAAGGGCTAACAAAATTAGACTTTTAAGGGAATGGTCTTCTAACCAGTCAAAAAGAAAATAAATTCCAAGGGCAAAAAGAGAAGCAGCCAGGTTGGCTTCAACGGCGACTCTTGAGAGAAAAAGACTCCATGGCGAAAGGGCAGTTAAAAAGGCAGAAAACAAAGAAATCCCTTCGTTTTTAGTTATTTTGCGAGTGATTAAATAAGCAAGCAAGACTAATCCCAGCCCTGAAAGAACTGAAACTAACCTCACGGAAAAGGGATTCAAGCCAAAAATCGACTCACTAACTGCCGTTAAATAAATATAAACCGGAAGTTTGTAATCACCGTAAGCCCTAAAAATCAAGGGAAATTTAACCCCCCACTCATCTTTGTCAGTTTTTAAAATGCTGTAAGCATTGTAGCCATGAGATACCTCATCCCAGTTTAGAGATGGTGGGTTTTGATCAATCTGCCAAATCCGTAGGAAAAAGGCAAAAGCAAGAACAAGAATCAGAAAAATTTTCTTCATAGCCTTTCGACAATTAAAAGGGCTCGCTCACCATCCGGATAAGGAATAATTCTTTTTCTTAAAGATTCATTTTGGGGAAAGTCAGTCTCCTTACCCACAAAAAGCGTATCTTTTAAATTTTTATCTTCTAGCCAATTTATCTGGCGAAATTCATACTTGCCCAGATTATACTTACCTAGCTGGTCAACAAATTTGAATCCTTCTTCCTGGTATCTTAACCACTTAGTAGATTCTTTCTGGAAATCCTCCGGATTCCATTTTTTATAAAAAGCAACAAAGGCTTGTGGTTCAGAAAATCTCCGACTTATAACAACTTTTTGATAGCCATTTTCAATACCAGAAACATAATTCATTGCCTCTTTCCAGCCGTATGACATTGCTGGAGCGGAAATTCTTGAAGCTCTGTAAAAATAATCCCAAAGGAAAAAAGAAAATGAAATAAAGATTACCAATCCAACTACCAAGTAAATTATCTTTTTCCATTTCGATATCGAATTAGAGAAAACTATCAGACCGTAAGCAGATAAAATCTGAATTGCTGGCATCATTATCGCCACCCGATTGGCATGATAGCCAACACCCTGGGCTAAAGCTGCTGGAACTGGCGCAAGAACAATCCAAACCAAAATCGGAAAGAATTTATTGTTCCATTTTTTCGCTAGACTAAGGAGGGCAAAAATCAAAAACGGCAGTTCAATTAAATAAAGTACTCCCCGCCCTGGAATCATCCCATAAGTCGCCTCTCCCGCCCCATGGGTAAAGAAAAATTCTGGAGAAAAATAGGAAAGGAAACTTCCAATAAACAATCTTGGAGCCTCAAGTCCGGCTGAAAAAATTCCGATATCAAAAACCCTGGTACCACTTCCTCCAAAAACACCAATTGCAGCTATCCCTAGAAATAAAACAAAAACTAGAGCCGCCGCACCGGAGAATAAATCTTTTCTTTTCCACCAAATTAAAAATCCCAAAAATACTGGAGTCAATAAACGAGCGCTATGGTAAGTAAAAAGATTAAGACCTAAAACAAGGGCAGAAAGAATTAAAAACTTGCCATTTTTTAATCCTTTCAAAAAAAGATAAAATCCCAGTGGAAGAAAAAAAGTCGTTAGATTTGCTTCAAAAGCACCTCGAGAAAGACTGATATGCCATGGTGAAATTGCGAGCATTAGCGCCGCAATTTCACCAATTGAAAATTGAAAATTGAAAATTGAAAATTTTTCTTTGGGAAAAAGCTCTCTTGCCAAAAGATAAACCAGAAACACAGCTAGTGTGCCAAAAACGGCACTGGGAAATCGAACGGCGAATTCGGTCAGTCCAAAAATAGCAACCGAGGGAATGGTTAAATAGGTGTAAAGCGGGGGCTTAAAATCACCAAAAGAACGAGGGGCGAGTGGAAGTTTAGCCCCCCACTCGTCTTTACCAGTTTGTAAAATTGAGTAAGCGGTGTAACCTTGGGCGGCTTCATCAGCCGTAAAACCAGCCGGAAATTTATCAATCTGCCAAATTCGCAGGAAAAAGGCAAGGGCGATAGTAAAACCGAGGACAAGACTCTTCCTCATTTTTCTTGATTATACTCTTTTTGAGGTCGAAAATCGAAAAAATGAAGCCAGAAGCCAACCAAAGATGACTAAATTTACGAGCGAAAACAACCGAATAACAATAAGGGGTAGTGCTGGCACACCCCAAAGATGATAGAGATTAGCCAGGTGGATAAAAGAAAGAAGAAGGAAAAGAGGGAGAATTTTGGGATAAAATACCAAAAGAATGGTGACTAAAGGAAAAACTGGATACAAATAGCGCTCATGCATATTAGTCAGAAACAAAAAGGCAGAAAAAGCCACGAGACTCAAAACAAAAACAACATTCCGCCAGGAAAAACAGTACCAAAGAAAGAAAAGCAGAAAGACTAAGAGGGGGCTAAAAATCAGTTGCCCCCACTGTCTAAAATTAAACCAAAGAAATTTTCCTAGATCCGTTTTTGCCAGATCTATTCCAAACAAAAGTGCCCAAAAATTGAAAGCATTGGCGGTTAGCATATTTCCCTGATGACCAAACACTCGAGTTAAATAAAGATCAGAATAAAGCCACTTGAAGACATTGTAATGAGCCACTGCCGAGAATGGAAGACTTATAATCGCTATCACCAACACTGGAACAATAAAGGCAAAGACAATTTTGACCAATGAATATTTTTCGCGAATTACAAGCAGGAGAAATATTGGCAGGAAAATAATTAACGAGGTTTTAAAATACAAAGAAAAAATAAACGAACTCATGCCTAAAATTGGTTTTCTAATCAACAAGAAATAAAGTCCAAGAAGGGCGAAGAAATTAATTATGGCATCAGTCTGACCCCAAATACTGGAGTTATAAAAGGTAACCGGGTTAAAGATAAACACCACAGTTGCCAGTTTAGCCAATTTTTCGTCTTTTAACTTTTTGACAATTAAATAAATTACCCAGGCAATCCCCAAGTCTGCCAAAATCGAGGGTAATTTGACCAAAATAATCGGTAATTTCTCTTGAATAAAAGGAACGAGAAAAGAAGGAAAAACGGGGATGGCGACGTTTAACCACCAAATAAGATTAAATATAACTTCAGAAATTTTATGAACGAAAGCAAATAAATAAATTGTCCCTGGCGGTTGATTGGGCCAAGAAACTTGCCAAAACTGATATTCATAAAATCTTCCTGGTCCTACTTCCCAAAATTTTTTCCCCCAATCAAGATGATTGCCTAAATCTGGATGGTAAGGACCAAAAGCTAAAATTAAACGAAGGAAAAAGGCAAAAAGTATTATTATTTTCATCTATAACCCTGTCAATATGTATTTTGCTATCCTCCCACTGGGGTAATAAATGGTATCAAGAAGCTTAATTGAATTTGGAATAGGTTGGTAGCGAAAATCTTTCCCGATTTCTCCTTCTGGAGCAAGGTATAAAATATTAGGCTTTAAAGTTCCGATAAAACCACCTGCTTTTATTCTCTCCTCCGAGATATGACCAAAATAATATTTTGTCCCAGGAAGATGGTCAGCCCAAATTGCATCACTGATTTGTGTCCAAGACAATTTATTCTCCTGAACAATCCAGGGGTCAATTTTTAACCAAAAAAGAGAAAAAATTAAGGGTGGTTGATCGCGGTCACTCCAAACAACATAATCATACTTATTCTCATTTTGCTTAACATAGGCGGCTAACTCCTTAAAACCATAATGCCACCATTCTTCGGATCCCAAAGGATAATGAATATAATATCGATGGAGATACAAGCCGAAAAGTAAAAAGTAAAAAGTAAAAAGTAAAAATGAAATGGCTATTTTCTTGGTTTTTCTCTTAAACCAGCCAAGAAAACCATAAAACCCAAAACTGATAAAAATTAAAAAGACTGGAAGCATCAAGATAAGTCTGGTGGCATGGTTGCCTCCATCTTGGGTCAAGGCTGAAGGAATTGGAGAAAGAAGTAACCAGGAAAAAAGAAAAACTTTAAGCTTCATATCTTGGATTTTTGTGAGGAGCAAGAAACCAAGGAGTAAAAAAAGGCTATCAAGCCAGAAAAGCTGACCAAAGCCACCTTGAATTGAATGGCGCAAATTTATGTCCCCAAAAGTAAAAAGAAATTCGGTCGAAAAGGAACGAAAATAATTAGTTAAAAAGGTGGTCCCCCAAGAAAGAAATTTGTTATGAAAAATTCGAGAAGAAAGTGTCGGAGTAATCCCCACCGGTACTTCCTCAAGTTTAACCTTTAGATCTTCAAGTCTTTCAAAACCGATCTCGGGGGCAGTGGTAGGATCATTAAAGATTGATAAATACCCAAAGCGTGAGCCACCCTGACCGAAGAATATGTCATAGACCATTGGTCCCAAAACCAGAACCAGGGTTAAAACTGTGATAATAATCCATTTGGGGGAGAGCTTCCGAAGTTCACGGAAAAAAATAAATACCAGTACCAGAATGAAAACGGGAAGAAAAAGTTTAGCGGTGTTATAAGAGTATGGAGTTAGTGCCAGAAAGAGAGCAGAAAAGGGCAAAACCCAGGGTTTTTTAAGTGCAATCAAGAAAAGATATAAGCCTAAAATAAGAAAGAAAAGCATCTGAGTAACTTCAAAAGCGGCTCTTGAATATTGAAGATGCCAAGGTGAAATTGCCAGAAAAAGGGCAGCCAGCAAGCCTAAAATCTCATTTTCAAAAAGTTTTCGGACCAAAAGATAAAAAATAGGGATAGTCAAAATTCCAAAAAGAGCCGGTTGAAAACGAACTCCCAACTCAGTCAAACCAAAAAACCAGACAAAAGGCACAGTACCATAAAGAAAAAGTGGCGTTCGCCAATCAGCCAAAGATTGAAAACTGAGAGGTAAAAAATTGCCCGAGTAATCGCGACCAGTCTTAAGGATTGAATAGGCTTGATAACCAACATCAACCTCATCGCCAAAAAGGGAAGGAGGAAATTTGTCAAGCTTGTAAAGACGCAAAAAGGCTCCCAAAAGGACTATCAAGAAAAGCAAAATAAGGGTCTTCTTTTTCATCTAATTCAATTTTATCATTATTCGTTGGTCAACAGATAAAAAATCGGCTGATTATATGGGTTGGTGATGGTTTTCAGCAACCTCGTTCCTTTAAGGGGAAAATCCCTTAAGTCTTTATCACCTGCGGTATCGTCTTTGGCTGATGCTAGAACAAGGGTGTTCCTATTATTTTTTAGCACTCCCTGAACTCCACCATATTTCCAATCTTTTTCGCTGGGTTTATAAAAATAGTATTTTCCCAGCCTAACAAATTTTATTCCCTTTTTTATATCTAACTTATGAATTTGTTTAGGTTCATATTTATTCCAAAATAAAAACCACAAGATCGAGGGTTCGTAAGAATTATTAATCCAGATATAATCATAATCCTTTTCTAATTCTTTTGTGCTCAACATCGCCTCTTTATAACCATAAGCCCAAAAACGCCATGATTCCTTGGGATAGTGAATAAAGTATTGATGGAGATAAGTAATAAAACTAAAAATAAAAACAGCTATCAAAGCAAAATACAGCAAAAAGATTGATTTTCTATTAAAAACTCTATTAACCCAAAAAATAAAATTATAAAATCCAAAGGCAGAAATAATTAAAATAACCGGCATTAAAAACAAAAGCCGGATGGCGTGTTGACCACCATCTTTAGTGATTGCCGCTGGCATTGCGGCAATCAACAACCAATAAAGGAAAAATTTTTGATAATTCTGTCTTTCCTTAAAAAGAAAAAATAAGCCTATTAGTAAAAATGGTAGGTAAAGAGCATAAACTTCGCCGCCTCCACTCGAGTGTCTAAAATTTGGGTCACCATAAAGAAAAAGAAATTGCGGTGAAAAGCTTTCTAAGTAGTTAGCAAAAATTTTATTTAAAAAACCTTCTGCCTTATTATGAAAAAATCGGGAAGAAAGAGAAGATTGAGAATCATCTTGTCTTTTAAGAATTATCTGCTCGATTATTTTTTGATCAGAGAAAACACTTACTTCTGAAAACCTCTCTTGACCACGAGAGAATATTGAAGCATAAAAAATAGGTAAGGAAAAAATCAAAAAAACTAAAGAAACAAAAATAATTCTTCTTCCTATTCCTTTTAAAAAATTACCAAAGAAGATTATCAGACCTAAAATCATTAATGGAACCAAAACTTTCGCCGCGTGATAAGCATACAGACTCAGAGAAAATGAAAGTGATGAAAAAAACAAAAGATTATAATTCCCAAAAGACTTTAAAAATAAATATATCCCTAAAAGAAGCAAAAACAACATTAAATTGGCTTCAAAAGCACCTCTTGAGAAATGAATTGCCCATGGAGAAACAGCCGCAAGAAATGAAGCCATCAAGGCAATCGTTTTGTTTTTAAATAACTCCATGACAATTAAAAAAATTAAGACCACAATCATCACCCCTGATAATGCTGGGATCAATCTTATTGATATTTCGTTTAAGCCCAAGAAATGAATGGGAACTGTTGAAAAATAAGCCAAAAGGGAAGATTTTATGTCTATAAAGGTCGTTAAGTAGATTGGTAAGAAATGACCGGTTACATCTCTGGTTGTTTTTAAAATCGAGTAGGCATTGTAACCAATATCCACTTCATCGCCGTAAAGAGGAAGTTGATCCAGTTTATAAAGTCGTAAAAGTAAGCCGACAAAAATAATTAAAACTAGAAAAATTAAAATCTTCTTGGTAACAATTGTTGCCATTTTTGACCCAGCCAAATAATAAATGTTAAAAGCCAGTATTTAATAATTCCATTATAAATCTTACTACTTCTAATAAGCCACTGCCGAGTTTGGGTGGGAATCTCTGCCCCACTGGCTCCATGATGATGAATAATCTCCGCTGTCGGTAGATAATAAACCTGAAAACCAGCACGCTTAACGCGCTGGCAATAATCTAGATCTTCAAAATACATAAAATATCGCTCATCCAAAAGACCAATTTTTTCGATTGTTTTCCTGGGAATGAGCATCGCCGCCCCGGTCACCGCCTCAATCCTGACCGCGTCTGACGCGGTCAGAGCGTATTTCTCATAAGTTCCTTTTTGTCCCAGCCAGTATTCGGCAATTGCTCGCCAAACACTGGGAAAATGATAAACCGAGGGCTGAATCGTACCATCAGGATTTAAAAGCCTCGCTCCGATTACTCCTGCTTCAGGATGGTTTCTGGCAAACTCAATTAAGTTGCTCAAAGTGCCATGGTTAATCTCAGTATCGGAGTTTAAAAGAAGAATATATTCACCCTTGGCAATCTTAATCCCTTGATTATTAGCCCGTGCAAAGCCCGAATTTTCTTTATTTAAAATAATTTTAAATTTTACATTGTCATTTTTCATTTTTAATTTTTCATTTTTAATTTCTTCTACCGAACTATCTATCGAACCGTTATCCACAACAATTACCTCCACTCTTCCACCCTGCCTCGCCGGCCCGCTTCGCCGCGAGGCGAGCAGGCGGGTCTTCCACTCTTCCACTCTAAAAATCGATTCTAAACACTTCCTAAGAAGTTCTTTTGTGTTAAAACTGACAACCACAATAGAAAGTTTCATGCTATTTACTATATTACAGCGCTGTAATATAGTGTGACCAGTTAGGTAAATTTTGCGAAAATTTTAAAAATCTCACTATCTGAAACTTTAGTGTCTTGCCACCCCTTAATCTTTCTGAGTAAAATCAGGGGCAGCTTCACTTTTGCAGCCAAAAACGGCTTCCAAAATCCCAGGCTGCGCAACTTCCACAAACACCACAATTTGTGCTTCATAATCATCTTGAAATCGGTAATATTTTTCCAAATAAATAAAAGTCTGTTTCGTTCAGAAATAAAATCTATATATTCTTTAGAAAAATGTTTACCAATAATTGCTTCATGCTTGTGGTGAACTATTGCTTTAGGTTCCCACATAATTTTATATCCTCTCTTCCATGCCCGATAACCCAGGTCAACATCTTCCCAGTAAAAAGGATAATAGATCTCGTCAAACCCGCCCAAGCTTTCCCAGATATCTTTCCTGAAGGCGGCACTCCCCCCAGAAGCCCAGGCAGAAATATGAGCCTTTTTAGTTTTTGGACCGGGTTCATGTTCGATAAATCCCTTTCTCCAGGAAATTTTTGCCCAGCTCCAAGCTGGCTCATGAAAAGAAACAGCAAAAACTTTGGGGTCTTGAAAATGCGGCAGAACGAATTCCAGAAGATCTTTTTCTGGTACCACATCAAGATTCAAAAGAGCAATTACTTCACTCTGGGCTGCCTCGACACCATCGTTACAGGATACAGCGAACCCAAGGTTTTTCTTATGCTTCACAATTTTTATCTGAGGATAGTTTTTTTCTAAAAATTCATTGGAGTTATCAGGTGAGGCATCGTCAACGACAATAACTTCTGCAGGTTTTGTCGCCAAAACAGATGGCAGATTTTTTTCCAAAAGCTTTCTGCCGTTCCAGTTAGGAATTACAATCGAGACTTTCACCACCAGTTTCTCCTTTTAACCAAAATCCAACCGCTTAAACCAAACAGCAATGCCAAAGCGATAACACTCATCTTTAACCCTATTCTAAATGATTCAGGCTCATAAATAAACTTAACTTCGTGCTTCCCTCCCGAAACATAAACAGCCTGAAAAGTATAATTGGTGCGGTAGATCTTGCTTTCTTTATTATCAACAAGTCCTTTCCAACCAGGATAAAAATTGTTTCCCAGAAAGACAAAGCCGGGCTGGTCCGATTCGACCACCAATTTTAGTTTTCCTGGTTTATACTCCAACCACTCCACCTTATCCTGCCTAGCTTTCTTTTCCGGTGGAATGAAGTTAGGGTTTTCTTCCAAGATTAATTTCCTGGAGACATCAAAATCTGAAGCCAGCAATTTCTTAATAATCGCCCCGTCTTCTGTTATTACTTCAAAATCATGCACCCAAAAAGCCCTGGGTAAGGCTTTTGAATCCTGCCAGACTTGAACTGTTTTATCTTCAAAAACTAACTTGTAACGTTTTTCCTGAAACCTTGGGGGTGGTTCCCCGGAGGGATCATATTTTCCCTCTTTGGTTATTTTCTTGGCTAAGATGTACTTAATATTCAATAGAAGGAAAAGAGGCGAGTCGTAATTTTTCAAAAGATGGACTCTTGAAATATCTTTTTGAATTTTTCCAGTTTCCATTGCTGTTAAGAACTCTCCCATTCTTTTTGGCAGGAGGGCATCAGAACCGCTAATAGTTTCCAGCCCATAAGGCATCCAAAAATTTTGGGGAATAACATCTGCGGGTTCGAATCTAAATGATTTTTCTTGTTTTTGTAAAAATTCAATGACTGGAGTGGTTGGAAAAACCTGCTCGGGTTTTGAGAATGGCAAATATTTTTGAGTTGAGTATAGGAGATTGAGAGGAACTAAACAAAAAAACAAAAAAACTGAAAAACTTCTCAAAATTTCCCTCCTGGAAAAAACCGAAAAGAAAAGAAGGGGCAAAGAAAGAAAAAATACACCGCCAGGAATGATTAGGTTGCGCTGGGCAACCAGCTTATGAGCTGGGTCAGTGATTGAAAGAGTGGCTATTCCCAATCCAACAAGACTCATCCCCACCAGTAAGGTAGCCAAAAACAAATGTTTGGCAATCTTTCTTTTCTCTCTTAAAATTGTCTCCATGCCAACTGCGGCTAACATCGCCAAAGAAAAATCAGTAATGAACAAAGCCCGAGCGGCTACTCCTCCCTTAAGACCTAAAATACTTTGCAAGAATTCTCCAATTGGATTTTTTAAGACCATCACCAGTGAAATCGTTAAAAGAAATACCCAAAAACGAGCAAATTTATCAATTTTTGCAGAAAAAACCGCCAACAGAACTAAAATAATTGTCGCTGTCCCCGCATAAAAATAAAAATTGTCATAAAATGCCTGTCCCCACCAGTTCCCGGTTGCTGGATTGCCAAAAAAGTCAGGAGCCAAAATTGTCACTAAATGAGAAAATGGTAAAAAACCGGCATTTGAGGCTTTAACTATTGGGTCAACTTCTCTAATTGAAAGTTTTAACAACTCTATCCCCGGCAGAAGCTGGACAGCAGCCAAGGAAAGTCCAAGAAACCAAAAAATAGCCAGTTTAATTAATTGTCCGCCTTTGGCGGAAACCACCTTAAAACCATAAAAGTAGACAATAAAGAGACCAATTATTAAATAGCTATAAATTACAATCGGGATGTAACCAGTAAATATTTGAAAAGCGGCAAAGATTGACCAAAGAAAAAGCCAGCGATTCTCATTGGTAGAAAAGTATTTATCTATCAAAAAGAGTAAAAGTGGTAAAAATAACGAAGTATGTCCATGAACATTATATTCCATCCAGGCAATGAAAAAACCAGAGAAAGCAAAAACAACTCCTCCAAAAAGTGAAGAAATTTTCTCAAAATTTCTATTTCGCAAAAAAAGATAAATAAGAAAAACGGTCAAAAATGGCTGGATAATTATCCCTGCGCTCCAGGCTAAAGCTTTGGGTAAAAACAGAAAGAAAATATTAACATAAGAAAAGACTGCAGATTGAAAATTAGCCAAAAGAGGCATGCCCCCAAAATAAAAAGGATTCCAAAGTGGTAGTTGTCCAATTTGTAATTGATCAATTACAAATGAACGCCAGGGATATAAAAGCGAGGGAATATCAGACAAAAGTGGATTTTTAACCGGAACACCAACCGCATAGCCCCATTTGTAATCAAGCCATGGATAGTAAAGACCAACGATGATATCAGCCGGAATCGGGAGAAGTCCACCAAGAAAAAATTTCCAGAAAAAAATGAAAACCAATAGGATAAGGGCAAAAAGGAACCAGTTCCTTAAGAAAAACTTTTTAAGCATTAACTTTTTCATCAGCAAAGAGGCGGAAAACTAGGAATAAGGAGGCGCCGGCAAAAATGCTTCTGGTGATGCTTTTAAATTGGAAAACGTTGATGTAGGGAGAAAGAAATTCGGAAAGACCTTGAACTTTACCAAGCTTTGGCCAAAGAGGGCTAAACAATCCGTAGGAAAGTGAGGGTTCAAACAAAAATGTTATTGTTAACCAGCAAAAGAAAAGTATAACCACAATGGCTACGTGTCTAAAATTATTTTCCGTCAATTCCCAGATTAAAAACGGAGTAACCCAAAGAAACCACTGGGGATGATAATGAGTGACCGAAAAAAACAAAAGAAGAGTCACTAGAACATACTTCCAAAGATCACTTATTTGCCTTTTGCCGTATCCTACCCAAAGCCAAAGCATCACCAGAAAGAACACAAAAACATAAATTGTCTCCGCCCCAGAAACCGGCAGTCCCATAAAAAGCATTTTTTGGGACTGATTTGAGAAAAGAACCACTTGACGAAAGGCAGGTGAGGAAAGAAAAGGAAGGATAGTTAAAGAATATGGAAGTATTCCCAAAACTGCCAGTTTTGCCTTTTCCCAATTATTCTTACCCATAATCAAAACGAACAAAGGTAAGAAAAGTAAAGGGAAAAGCTTTAGACTTCCTCCAATTCCCAAAGAAACAACCGCCCAGTTTTTTCTTCCCGAAGCGGCTAAATAAAGACCTAAAATCACAAAAAAAACGGGAATGACATCAAACTGCCCCACCATGAAACTGGAATAAAAGGCAAGTGGATTAAAAATCCAAAGCAAAAACTTCCCTTTCCCCTCTTTAAGTAAAAGCAATGCTATTCCTAAATCAAAAAAAAGATATGGTAGTTTTAAGAGGAAAAGATGGCGAAAAATTTCTGGGTTGCCAAAAGATTCGTTAAGAGAATGGTTTACAAACCAGTTCATAAACGAGAAATTAAAAAATGGTTTAAGAATCGCCATAAAAGTCCCTAAAGTAAAATAGGCGAAAGGAGGATAGGTGAAAACTGCTGGTCCATATAATTTTGACCATTCGTGGAATGGCGAAAGGCTGGCAAGGTAATCATAAATATTGGGGATTCCCCTAAAAGCAAAAAGGTAACTTGTGAAATTTAAAGCCCAAGTATCTGGATGGACAGTAACAGCTGCCACTGTCAACCGAAGAATCGCCCCCAGCGTTAACCAAGGAAACCACCAGGCTTTTAAAATTTTAACGAATAATTTCATCAAACTCCTTAATATACTTCTCTTTGGAGAATTTTCTACTTGATTCTAACATATTTTGGACAAGCTCTTTAAAGAGCCCAGGCGTGCTTACCAACTTTTGGGTGATTTTAACTAATTCACTCTCCCTCTGCCAAACAAAACCATTTTTGCCTGGCTCAATTATTTCCTTTGGACCCCCTTTTCCTACCACTATCGGAACACAGCCAGCTGCCATCGCCTCGATAACCGTTATCCCAAAATGCTCAACCCTTTCCGGTTCTTTTTCCTCATTTATGCCAAAACCTGAAGCAGACCAAAAGATTTTTGCCTTTCCATAAAAATCTTGAAGAACTCCAAATTCTGGATTCTCCAAAAATTCAATTGGATAAGATCCACTCTTGCTCTTTAATTGATTAAAGTATTCTTTTCCACCAATATCTGTTCCTCCGGCTAAAACTAATTTCCATCCAGTAAGTCCCTTGTCTACTATTTTTTTGAAAACTTCAATTAAAACATCTTGCCTTTTACTCTGTAGAAGTTGGGAAAACCTGCCAACCGAAAGAATAATATTTTCTTTTCTTTTCGGTTTAAACTTCTCAATGTCTACCGGTGGGTAAATTACCTTTGAGTCTACGTCATATTCCTGGTCAATAAATTTTTTAGTAAAAACAGAATTACAGACCACCTGATGGATCGTCTTAAGTTTTACCCAGTTTAAAGCCGACCGTCCACCAATATGATGAAAGGGAACTTGAAAATGCAAGATATTTTTTTTAGAAAATAAGAAAGGAATGCTCCCATCACTCAACCAGAAAAAAACATTGTAATTTCGGCTTAATTTCCATCTTTCGAACAAATTTTTTGGTATGGGGATAAAATTTACCCGATTAAGACCGAGACTAAGCCTAGATTCCAGTTTTCCTTTTAATTCTGGATTATCCCAGAATAAATCAACTTCCCAGTTTTTTTTAGATAAATGTTCAGCCAGAGTAAGAGTATATCGCTCTCCTCCACCAATGGTATCAAGATAGGGGTCAAAAAAACCAGCTTTCATAGTTCTGTGTTATTCCGTGTATAATTCATTTTTGTGTCTTTCTGTGTTCTTGCATCTCCCATAAACGCAAATAGACAATCATCGTATGGAACGCTTGATAAAATGATTCAATCCATCCTTCTGTCCCATCCCGAAATCCCTGCTTCTCGACCAGTCTATCAAAGAGAGTGGTTATCCCCATTCTCAACACTCGCCACCAGGCAATTTTCGGATGATTTGCTTCAAATAAAAGTCTGGCTTCTATATCTGACCAAATTATTGATTTTTGAAGAGCTGGTTCGATTGTTTCCGGCTGCCAATGAATCATCGGATTTTCAAGTTTACCCATCTCGCCTTTAAAAATTGGCTCCTCGTGAAGTCTCCCTACCCATTTTTCTAAATTCTTTTTCAAGAATAACCGCTTTACATAATCAGGATACCAACCCCCATGCTTTAATTCTTTTCCTAGCAAAAAATTTCTTCTAGGAATGGCAAAGGCTGTGTATTTTTTATCACGTTTCTCGTGTCTCGTGTTTCGTGTTACCTGTAATATTTCTTCTTTCAGAAGCGGAGGAATGCGCTCGTCAGCATCAACGTATAAAATCCAATCTCCCCCTGTCTCATCTCTACCCTGATTACGCCAAGAGCCGTAACTCATGCCTGTAGCTTTTTGTCTTACAAGCTTTACTGGGTATTTTTTTATAATCTCCAATGTTCCATCGGTTGAGCCGCCATCCAAAACCACTATTTCATCGGTCCACTTAACTGATTCCAAACAATCCTGAATTACTTCTTTTTCGTTTTTAACTATAATAATTGTGCTCAACATATTTTCTTAATTACGGCACAGTAATTAAGTTTTCCAGCTGCCTTTACCAAATCGCCATAGGTAAAAATCTCTAATTCCAATTTTCTGCCAAGGGCGACCAAAGAAAAAAAGTTTTATACTTTCTCGAACTAAAGCAAATTTTGTTCGGAAAGAGGCATACTTTATCCCAAACAGCATTCGATTCCGGGTAATGTAGTAATCATGAAGGGGGCCGCCAACAGCACTTGATCCAGCATCCAGGTGAAACACGTTTGCCCCTGGCACATAGACAATCCTGAAACCCCCCATCCATGCTCGCTGGCAAAAATCACTATCTTCCCAGTAAAGAAAATATTTTGGATCAAATAACCCTATTTTTTCAAAAACCTCTTTTTTGACAAACATGCAACATCCAGAAACAAAGTCTGTTTCCTCAACTTTGTCGTATTGTCCTCTGTCTATCTCATCCACTCCCCGATGGCAAGATAAAACATTATTCCAGTCAATTCTGCCACCTGCATACCAAATTACTTTCCCTCGCTCCTCTGGTTTATATCTTTCTTTATGGAACTCAAATCCTGGGGCAAAATAGATTTTCGGTCCGAGAATTCCTATTCTTGAATCAGCCCTTGCCACTTTTCCGCCAAAGGCGGATCCGCCGCTGGCGGAAATTAATTGAAGTATTAAATTTTCATCAACAATGGTGTCAGGATTAAGAATCAAAACATAGTCAGCTCCATTTTTTAAAGCGTATCTTATCCCAACATTATTTCCCTCCGCAAATCCCAGATTTTGATTATTCTCTATAATTTTTAATTTTGCTTTATCATTTTTCATTTTTAATTTTTCACTTTTAATTTGCTCCACCGAGCCGTCGGTTGAAGCATTATCCACCACGACAATTTCCAATTTCAAATTTCGCGCCGCCGGCATAGCCTTTGGCGACGCACGGCCAATTTCCAATTTTTTGACGGAATCCAGACACTTAAAAATGAATTCTTTGCCGTTCCAGTTTAAAATGACAACAAAAATTTTCATCTTTTAAATTTTTGAAGAATTTTCTTAAGAGGATTTTGGGTTTTTGCAACAATCCACCAGTCAACCTCGCTAGTTACCTTTTTAATTTCCTCAAAAACTTGAGGCATCTCTTCCTCATTAAATCCCTCCCTTTCCCAGATTTTAAGGTATATTACCAATTCCGAAAAAGACTGAAGAAGGCTTAGAGTTAAACCATGAATTCCGTCTTTGTATCCCTCTCCAGCGAAAAAGCGACTTAAAAATTCACTCACCGGTTTCTTGATCAAATCTCGCCAGGAAAATTTATAACCCTCATCAAGAAGCTGTTTTGCCTGAATTCCACTGTAGCGCCCAATACGCTCAAGATATTGAGTAATTGAGTTATAGTTATAGTGAATAATGGCGTTTTTTTCTTCGGCAGGAAGTTTAAGTTCCTTGCCTTCTGCGTGTGGCACAGAATGAATTTGACTGCTCCAGATAACTTTTCCTTTTTTGAAAAAACGAATATTATAATCAGGCCACCAGCGAGAGTGCTTTATCCATTTTCCAAAAATAATATTTTTCCGGGGAATTAAAACATAATCAGTATCTTTCTTCACTGTTTCCTGGAGTGTTTTAATCACCGGCCCAGGTAACTCCTCATCTGCATCCAAAACTAGCACCCAGTCTCCAGTTGCCTTGGAAATGGCATAATTCCTCGCTGGCTCGACAAAATCCGTTCTTTTGTGTCTGTAAATCTTGGTGTCGAATTTTTTGGCAATCTCTAAAGTTTTATCATCCGAATACATATCACAGACAATAATCTCGTCAGCTAAATCCCTAACTGAAGAAAGAGCTCGGGGAAGATTTTTCTCCTCATTGAAGGTATTGACGACAACGGAAATTTTAGGCATCCTGGGTGTATTTTACCACAAAATCTGGTAAATTCTTACTTCTCCATTCTCGAAAATTTTTTTCGCCCCGATATCAGTTTCTCCCAAATTCATATTTTGACCCCTGACTAGATAAATGTAGCGAATTTTGTGTTTTGCTAAAAACTCTTTTGCCCAAGTTTTATTATCAGTCGCAAAAAATCTTACCTCTTCCTCTCTACGAAGTTGCCATTTATAACCCATAATCTCAAGATTCATCTCATCCTCTAAAAATGTCGGTTTATCCGAAAAAGCAGAAACATAAGCCGTTGTCTCATAAGCATATAGAGGTTTTGGTTCGGAAAATTTTTCTCGTAACTTTGGATTATAAGGAAAGGTTAAAACTACCCCTTCTGGCTGTTTTTTTAAGAAATCCAAAGCGAAAAGTTCCTCATAGGAGATCCTCGCTGGCGGAATTTGGGGCAGATAATGTTTAAGTGTTCCTATCGTAGTTGGCAAAGTAAGGATAATTAAAATACAAATTATAGAACGGATTTTGGATAATGACTCCAAAAATTGACCCATTACTATTCCGGCAAATATTCCACTGATGAAAAGGAAATAATAAAAAAATTGAATGGTGTTCCAGGGGTTTCCCTTTTGGACAAAAATTAAAGGTAAGATAAAAGCGGTCAAAAGAATTGAAACTAATAAAATCTCAAATTCAGCCAATTTTTGCCGATTTTTAATCCAATCCTTTACTTTTACTAATCCAATCACTCTCGTGCCCAGATTACCAGCAAAGAAAATAACCAGAGCTAACCCCTCGGCTAGAATCCAACGAAACCAATTTCCGGTGGCAAAGTAAGCCTGACGAGCATTCTCAAGCTTGACCCAACCCAAACGATCTGCAAAAGCGAGCATGGTGCGAGGAAACCAGAGGGGAGAAATTACCAAAAGCGAAGCCGCTTTCCAATTCAAAGGAAGAAAAAGCACCATTCCAACAGCTAATGTTCCTCCAAAAAGTTTCAAGATCGAAAGATTGTTCTGCTTCGCCCGCTGCCACAGAGCTGTCATCGCCAACCCAACTAAAACGATTACCCCCGCGTAAACCTTTATTTGAATTAAACTCCCAAAAAGAAAACTTAAAATAAGCAAAAGTTTTAGGGTTGGTTTTTCAAGGTAATCGAGAAAAAAATAAAAACCTAAAAGTAAGATAATAATTGACAAAGCAAATGATGGGTTTAGCAAAAACGAAATTGACTGATTAGCCCAAAAGAGAGATTCTCCACCTAAAGCTTTCTCCCGAATCAAGGTGACTATCCAGCCAAAACTTCCGCCAAAATAAACAAAAAATACCGAAAACAAGGCGGGTAATTCTTTTTGGGTCCATTTTTTGACAACTAAATATGTTAAAACCCCAAGTGAAATCGAGAGAATAACGGGAATAATCTGAAAATACAAAGTGATTACTGAAATGGTTGTCAATCGATGAACAAAAGCAAGAAATAAATCGTAAAGGAAATGATAATTGGTTAAATTTACGCCAGCAAAAACTGGATTCTCAAAGGAAAACTTGGCTAGTTGATTTATTAAAGCAATGTGCCATACCCCATCATGCCCATTTGGTCCCCAAAATCCCATCCCGAAGGGAGACAAAAGTCCACTTTTAACCATGGTTAGACTCTGAGTTAATGCTCCCCAGAAAACAAGAATCGCCAACCATCTGTTCTTAAGAGAAAGAAAACCAAAAAACAAGAAAACTAAGAAACCAAAAAAAAGCAGAGCAACAGACGGTGGGGTAAATGGAATTTTTAATTTTAATCTGGAAAGATTAGTCATCAACTCCTTAATGTTATCGACAACTTTTGCCTGCTCTGGAAACCAAACTGAGTCGATTTCAGATGGATTAACTAAAGAAAGATTATGATGAATATTTGGGGTTTGATAGTTTGCTTCTGGTAGATTATCGTTATAAATCCTTAAATCTCGCAAAATCGTTTTCCCATTTTGAGTAAGAAACCCTAGTCTTGCTTGGGTTGTCATAAGCCAAGTTGCTTTCTTGCCGCTTCCCAAAGAATCCTCTGTTTCAATCAAATGGGGAGGAGAAATTTGGAAATTTTTTCGATACCAAAAAGCAAAATCTTTCATCAAGACAACTTTTAGTTTTTGTTCATTTACCCTTCTGGCTAAAGTCTTAATCTGCTTTTCAAATTCTCCCCCAAACTCTTTCAAACTGTAATCATTCTCCAAGCCAATCGTTAGTTGGGCAAATTTGTTAGGTCCGGAAATCGTGTAAATCTTCAAAAGCTTTTCAAAATAAGAAGTATCAAGACCGTGTTTTAAATAATCATTTGCCTGAACTGAGAAAGAACTATCATAACCTCCCGCCCCATAAGCATTAACTGGATCTCTGGCTGCCCATTGGAAAACCAAAACATCAAGCTTATTTTTCTGACTTTGGGCTGGGGCAAGAATGTTTAAGCGTGAAGGATAATATGGGGTACTCCACCATCCGCCCCAAATTTGATAATCATCGGTCGAAAACTGATCGGCACATATAAGGACAGCCGTTATCCCATATTTTTTCTTCATAAAAGAAACAGAGTGGCTATCTACGTGCCAAGCCCCAACGGACGAGGGGTAAAAACCAAAAATTTCCTTAAAGTGATTAAAAGCGGTCTCGATCATCTTTTCTCTCTCCCAAGTCTGGTATCCAGAAAGGAAAATAGAATTTGCCCAATGCCAAAGCTCGCCTTGGTGATAAGAAACATCACTGTCTTGCGTCAGGCTCGGCGTGATTTCTAAAAATAATCCTAGTTCATCATTTTTCAGGGTTCTGAGATAATCTATCAACTCCTTATCTTCTAAAGCATCATAGCGTAAAAGCCAAGTAGCCACCAACCCATTTTCTTTAATAATTTTTGATTGAATTTTAACAGCCGTAAGTGGTGTTTGCTCCGAAAGCCCCCAGAACTCCTTTCCTCGAACAGGATTAACAATCGTCACAAAAGAATCTTCCGAAGCAGAAACTTGAGAATTAAAAAACAAACTTAAGCTTACGATAATAATACATATTATTGTCGTCGTTAAGCTAGCGAGCTTTAATTGCCTGAATAATTTTTTTAGCATCATTTATAAGCTTCCCTGGACTGAAAGTCCAGGGTTTTCTTTCGCAAGCTTTCAACCGCTTTGCCATTAACTGACATAACCAGGAAAGCTTGAAACCTTGCTTTGCCTGCATCCCTGTTTTGAGAAAACAGGGTTTTGGCAAAGCGGTTATAAGCTTCCCTGGACTGAAAGTCCAGGGTTTTCTTTCGCAAGCTTTCAACCGCTTTGCCATTAACTGACATAACCAGGAAAGCTTGAAACCTTGCTTTGCCTGCATCCCTGTTTTGAGAAAACA
>JBMORX010000004.1:0-25935 GCA_049322615.1 Patescibacteria group bacterium | reverse complement strand
GGGTTTTGGCAAAGCGGTTATAAATTCCTGCCCAGCGAGGAGATAGATTAAACCGAAGTAGAAAACACCCCCGAAAACTGCCAAGAGCGTAACTCCTAAGATATCTTTAGCTAAATAAGGTGTTAAAAGCAAAAGCAAAATTCCCATAATAAAACTGGCAAAGAACGGCTTTTTGATGCTCTGCCAAAAATCAAATCTAATAATTTTTCGGGTCACCAAGATAGCAACGATTGAACTCGTGGCGACCAAAGCAGAAGCTAAGGCAACACCATCATAGCCATATTTGATAGCCAAAAGTGGAAAAAATATCCAGGTTAAAACTGTCCACATAACCATCAATTTAAAAACTGTTCTGATTTTACCGACTGCCGCCAGGGCATTAGTTAAAGGAGTCGTCACCGATGCCCAGACGCTGTTTGCGGCGTAAAAAGTCAAAGCCAACAAAGCCACCCCCCATTTTTCGTATTTCGGAATCAGATACACTAGAGGCTTGGCTAAGAAAACCATGCCAACCAACATCGGAAAAGTCAAAAGAGAGATAAAATATAAAGTTTTTTCAATCGCTTTCTTTAACTCCTCCTTTTCCTCCTGCATTCTCGCATAAGCGGGAAATGTCACCTTCATTACCGAGTCCATAATAAAACGCAAAGGCATTTGCGCCCATTTTTGCGCCCAACCCAAAATTCCCACTCCTTCTGCGCCAATAATTTTCCATAAAAAGACATTCATCAAACGGTCTTTAACAACCGCCAAAAAAGTATTGGCTTGATAGGGAACGCCAAAACGCAACAGATGTCTTAAAGAATCAAGTTCAAAAGCAAAACCAATGCGCCAGGGTGAAAAAATATAGATTAAAATCACGCCAACTACTCCTCTTGTCAGAACTGCCCAAGCATAGCTGATAACACCAAAACCCCTCCAGGCAAGGAAAACCGCTATCCCATAAAAGAGAAGAGATTCGACGATTTCTACTACTACCAAAAGATCAAAACGTAAGTCTCTTTCTAAAAGAACCGAAGGGATTGTTTTTAATGACGCCAGAAAGAAACCAACCGTCAGTGCCCAAAGTAACCAGATTCCAGATTGACTAATATTATAAAAAAACCTCAGCCATGGGGTAAGAATAAAAACCAAACCGACCAGGACTAAAACCAATGCCTGTTGAATAGTAAAAGTACTACGAATATCCTCCAAAGATGGTTTTTCTTTTTTTTGAATTAAAGCTGCCGCCAAACCAATGTCAGAAAAGTAACCCAGAATGGCGACCAATTCCGAAACAGCAAAGAAAAATCCAATGTCCGCTCTCCCCAAAAAAACGGTTAAAAAGAAAAAACCAAAGAAAGAAATTACTTGAAGAAAGAAGGTCCGACCGGTTAAAGCAATCACCCCTTTAACCGCCCTATCTTTAACCGTTTCAAGGTCAATTTCCGGTCCGCTTGTCAATTCTGCCATACTTGCATTTTATCATAAATCCTACTATCTCTAACCAAGAAATCAGGGAAATTAAATTAGAAACGGTGCGGACAGGGGTGTTGGTCAGACGGGCTGAAAATTGATGAGTGCCAGGTGGTACTTGAAAGGTGATTAAGCCCAGAAAATTATCATGATTAATCTTTACCTCATTTCCGTCCACCCACACTCTCATTCCTGGAAAATCATAAAGAGGCAATCTTATCGTGGCTTTATCGGAGTCCACGTTAGCTTCAAATTTTTGCCAATTAGTCCCTTTTTTAAAGTTTTTGATTTCTCCTTTGCCTTCTTCAAACCAAGGCTGATCTGGTGCCTTCTCACCCGGAGGTTTTTCGGCATAAATTGGTAGGTAATCAAAAATAGCATCGGTTTGGAGTTTGTACCAACCTTTAGCGGAAAAAAGTTTCTCCTCGTCAGTAATATTTAAAATTTTTTCTGGTTGAAAAAAGGAATAATTAAGCCCAACAACTGCCAGAACCATTAAAACGGCTAAAATTGTGGCTTTGTTCTCAGTCTTAATTAAGACAAAAATGCTCCCTGCTAAAATTGTGGCAAAAAATGAGGAGATTCCCACAAATCTCCATGGGAATTGCATTGAAGCCAAAAACGGAACAGCCTGCCAGACAAATGTGGAACGCTGGTGAGCTAAAAAGGCAGTTCCTAAAAATAGTAAATAGTAAATAGTGAACAGTAAATAGTAATGGATAGTTATTTTTTTCTTAAACCACAAAAAGGTAAAAATAATTAAAGAAATAGTAGCGATAATCCAATGTAAATGACCAATAGGAAAAGGCATGCCATCCTCCGTCCCCCAGACTGATGGACCATAACCCCAAAAGCGACTAAAAAAGAGCTGATTAATGGTCGCAAAATGCGCCAGATAATTAAAATAACCAATAAACATTGTCTCAACGTGGACAAATTTTTGTTCAAAGATAACCGGTAAGGTAAAAAAAGCCGCCAAACCCACTCCCCAAATTCCCCCTAGAGCAGGTTGGATTAAGATTTTCCAGGGTTTTTTAAGATACCAAAGTAAAAATATACCCCACGCTGCCACCGCAGGAGCAAAGAAGAAAGCCATTAAATTATGAGACAAAAGTAGCAAGGCAAAAAATAGCGCTAAAGTTGCTACATAAATTTTCTTTTCTTCCTTGATAATTTTGTAAACCACCCAAAAAATTGCCGGAAAGAAAACCAATCCCCAAAACTCATTTAGTGCCCCTCGGACATAAACATCAACCGCATGATATGGAGCATAAATATAAAAAACAGCCACTACTAAACCACCATATTTTCCCCATAACTGACTTCCCAAAAGATAGGCAAAAATTCCAGAGAAGACAAGTCCCAAGATAAAAAGAATCTTAATCGAGTCAATCAGACTAAAACCAACTAAATGAAATATTTCTGCAGCATAATACGGAAATGGCGGGTAGTAGTTAAATAAAGGATAACCATAGCCAAAACCCATATCCGGGACCCAACGGCAAGGAATTTGACCATCCTTTATACATAAATCCATTTGATAAAGCCGGCCTATCTGAAGATCATCATGCATCGGAAAATAACCCGGGCCAAGAAGAGACTTGAAAGAAAAAACCGACAAAAATAAAACTAAAATCATCCAGAGGAGGGTCTTCTTGAACATACGCTCATTTTACCGCGTCTAACGCGATTTTACCAGAAAAAGAAGTAAGGACTGATGAGTTCCGTTCGGTCTTTTTGCCTTAGGATAATTAGCCACCAAGGTAAGATTATGCTCTTCCGGTTTAAGGGCAAGTCTTTCATTGTTAATTAAAAGATAAACCTCATTATCAGTCAAACCAGAGATAAGTGAATCTGGAACTTTTTCTGGATAAAGACCAATGCCGACAACTGTTATATTTGGGATGCGCTCAAGATACATTTGTAAACCATCTGGAAGAGTGCCGAAGTAACCCTCTGTCCCCACTAATATTTTTCTTGTCTTTGCCTGTTCTTTAAGATAGTAGGCTGCCTCCTTAATCCCAGTTCCGGCTGTCCACTCCTCAAGATAACCGGCTCTTTCCCGCCTGGGGAGAGGCGCCCTTGAAGGATCAGTTAGAAGCAAAAAATCAAAATATAAAGGGAAAATTAAAATAATTAACCAAAAAAGAAGCCTTCCTAACGATAATCCCAAGGCAGAAAAAACTAAAAGGATTGGCACGGAAAACAAAATATAGCGGGCAGTGAAAACTTTGGCAAATTCGGCTTGGACAAGCAGGGGAACTGTCAACCACAGCAAAAGCAAAAGGGCTGGTTTTAGATTTTTTCTTAAAGCCAGAAAAATACCCGCTAAACTAACTAAGAATATGGGCCAGGTTAAAAGTGTGCCAAACCACTGCCAAATTTCGGCAAGATGAAACTGAAATGGGTCTAAAGGATTAGTAAGAAGATGACTTAGGGAAAAGACATAGTCTTTATTCCGAAGAGCAATCATTTGAAAATTTGGACCCAGGCGCTGGATGTTATACAAACCATAAGCAAAAAAGTAAACCACCGACCATAAACCTACCACTTTAATTAATTGAACAATTAAATCTTTTTTTAATTTAAATGACAAAAGTATCACTGTTGCCGGTAAAAGAATAGCAAAAAATGTCGCCGGAGATTTTGTTAAGAGAGCTGCCCCCAATATCATCCCTGTTATCATCGCTAAATCAAGTCGCTGGTATCTCGTGAGCAAAATTCCAAAATACAAAACCCAAATTCCAAACATAGAAAGTAGTGAGTCAACCAAAGCCATTCGGTCAAAGAAAACAGTAAAAGGGGAAACCGCATAAAGTAAACTCGCCAACAGAGCTATCCGTAATTTGAATAATTGAAGTGTTAGTAAAAATATTCCCACCATGGTAGCAAACCCAGCCAAAATAGAGACCATTCTTCCGGCAACCAACGGATCAGGGAAAAATTTTAAAAAGGGAATGGTTAACCACATAAAAAGAGGTTGTTTTCCGTCAGAAAGAGGAAGAAATCGTAAAGTCGGTTCGACCCGCATTACTTGAGACCAACGAATATAAATCGCCTCATCGGCAAAAATAGGAAGAATCGTCAAATTAATAAGGCGTAGAGCAAAAAACAAAGTAATAATCATCAACCCAAAGACTATTGTCAATTTCCATTCCGATATAAAATTTTTAATTTTAAATTGTAATTTTAAATTTTTCATTTTTAATTTTTAATTTGTATCGTATTTCCCTTTCAAATCATTCAGTTTTACTCTTAGAATTTCAAAAAGCATTTCTTTTGACTCTTTAAGAAAATTTCTTTTCTTTCCTGCGGCTATGTCTTTATCTTCCCAGGAGACGGGAACTTCTTTTGTCCTATATCCTAGTTTTTCCGCCACAAATAAAAACTCAACATCCCAAGCTCCAACTTTCCAGCCTGCTGCTTTTCCCTTCTCTTTGAAAATTTGCATTTTTTCAAAAATTTTTTTCCCTGCATCAGTTTTAAAAGCTTTAAATCCACATTGGGTATCGATAATTCCCCGAAGAAAAACTAATCTTCTGGCAAAACGAAATCCCCAAGAGATAATTTTTCTGTAATAAGAAAATCTCTTCCGCTCTTTTCCTCGGGAGCCAATGACTACCTGGAATCCCTGCTGAAAATGGGGCAAAAGTTTATCAATTTCAGAAATTGGAGCTGACTGGTCCATATCGGTAAAAAGGGTAATCTCTCCTTGAGCCACTATCACTCCGGCGAAAACGGCGAATGGTTTTCCCTTATGAGGATTTTTAAGAAGTCTAAACCTTGGATGTTTTTTGACAAAAGCCTCTACCAACTCTAAACTTCCATCTAGGGAACCATCGTCTGAAACAATGACTTCACTTTCGTAAGGCTGCCTAGTCAAAAAGTTTTCCACCTCAAGAAGAACACCCCTTTTAAGGTTATCCTCTTCGTTATAACAAGGTATAATGACTGAAAGATAGGGATTCACTTTGACTCCATCCTTTCACGCCTTTGGACCGTTACTCCACCAAATGACTTCTCATAAATTGTTTTCCCAATTCCTTTTTGCCTAGTAAGCCAGGACTCCAGTCTTTCTGGATGGGATGAGTCAATCTCGTATAAAGTATACAAAAGCGACGTCCTTTTCTCTAGCGGTTCTTGACCGTGCTTCCCGGTTCCATACCACTTGAATAAATAGTCATAAGCATAAGGGATCACTGGCGGCACATAAATATCAACATTAAAATCCGTACTTTTGGCATCCTGATAAATCCAATCGATAGCCGCGAGTTGATCACGAAGAATAATCCCAATTCCTATTCGATAATAAATTAAAAACTGGGCGAAATTGACGTAAAGAAAAGATGCCAAAAACAGGAAAAATATTAACTTTCCCCAAATTTTTGGCCAAAAACTCACAAGCAAAAAGGCAACCAAAATAATAAACACTAACCAGACCCCAGAAAGATAATAATCCCAGAAATATCCATAGTTTCCTTGGTAGAAAAGATAGCCAGCCAATGGCACTAAAAGCCAAAACGCAAGTATTCTCCTTTCTCCAGTAAAAATTTCTCTTCTTTTCAAAAATCCTAAAACCAATAAAGTCAAAAACCAGACAATACTTAAGTTTTTTTGGGCATAAAAAAACCTAGAAAAGGAAACATCAAAATAAGTAACCAGTCGCTGTCTTGCTAACTCAAAAAGTGGTAGAGAAAAACTTTTTTCACTCACCAAAAATTTTCGAAAAGTCTCTTGAAGAATTCCTTGGTGGCGCCAGTTAAAAATAATTTGGGGAGCCAAAGTTAACAAAAAGAGCAACAAGGAAGCGGCAATTATTAGAAAATTTGTTCTTTTTCTTTGCCAAAAATAAAAAATCAAAATCGTAGGAAGGAAAAAAACGGCAGCAGCCGCCTCAAGTTGTAAACATAAGCCCTCAATAAGCCCAACCCCTAACCACCATTTTTCTTGCCCTCGATAAATCTGCAAAAAAGCATAAATGATTAGTAGACTAAAGGTAGGCAAAAGTGGAGGATGAGACAACCAGCGAGAAAAAACAACAAGACTATAAGAAAAGGCAACAAAAAACGACCCTAAAACAGCCACTTTTCTATCAAAGAATTCTTTAGCTACTAGATAAAGTAGGTAAATACCGAAAACAGAGAAAAGATTCAAAACTGCGGCGACAAAAACTGGAGATCCTCCACCAAGAAAATAAAAAGGGGCAATCAAATAATAATAAAACGGTCCCAAAAAAACTCCCTCAATCCCCGTCACCGGACCCACAAGGAAAAACTTTCCTTCGTGGATTAGTCGCCAGACAACCAAGGCATCGCGTCCTTGGTCATAGTAAAAACCCAAAAGTTGGTCGAGTTTATAAATTCGTAAAAAAAGGGCAGCCACCAAAATAACTGCCAACAAACAATAAGTTAGGTGATTCTGCAACCAATTTTTAAACGATCTCATTGGGTATGGACTAATTTGAATAATTTAACTCCAGCTATTTCCCACTCCTTATCGATTCTACTCCAACCAAAATTGGCAATTTCCGCTTTTGGATGGTTTATTGGTTCACAAACTGGGTCTTCGCAAATAACAAAGAGTTGCCCGGTAATCGTCTCCTTAGCCTTGAGTGGTTCAATTGCCACCGGCTTTCTTCGCCAGAGCTCCAGGAAAAAGCTATAGCCTGCGTCATAGTTTTGTTTAGCAATTAAACCCAAATTAAAGGGCAAATTTTCCGATTCAACCATTATCTTTTGATCAACTTCCCGAACTCTCTTCAGTTGAAAATTGGGCGGATCTCTCAAGGGAGAGTTTTTAAAATTGAGGATAACCAATAACAATAAACAAATGACAAAGGCGACTTTCCTAATTTTTTTCTGACTTAAGAGTTCTCCTAAAACTACGCCAGCCAAAAGAAACAAGGCTGGGAAAAGAAAACCAAAATAGTGATCATAAATATGTTGTTTGTAAAGTCCCATTCCCAAAAAGCCCACCACCAACCAGGTTAAAATTAAAACCAGAGCTCTTCTGCCTGAAGAGGTCCGACCTCTTAGGAGGTCGGACCTCCAAAGGAAAAGAACTGCTCCCAGGATTAAACCTAGCGCCGTTATCTTGCCCCAGACAATTTCCTTGGCCACCAGTAACCTCGTTACCATCATTTCCCACAACGGCCAAAGATTGGGAATGGCTTTGTATATTTTCAAGTTAACGGTTGTTTGCCTTTCTGTAAAAAATTTATGGAAAGATTGGTAATTCAAAAAATTGTGGCGAAGATCAAACCAAACCAATGGGAGAATGGTTAAAATAGCAAATAGCAAATAGCAAATAGCAAATAGCAAAATAAATTTTTTAAGTTCTTGCTTTTTTTTAAAGAGATTCAAGAGGGTAACTGTCTGAAAGGCCAAAACAACAGGAATAAGTAAAAGACCCAAATAGTGAGACTGAAGAGCAAATGATAAAGTAATTCCCACTCCAGGAAGCCAAAAGAAATTTCCCTTTTGCCAAAACTGCCAAACTCCCCAAATTGTCAAAAGTGAGAAAAATGGCATGACATTAGGATTCCAAGAAGAACGGGAGTAAATAATTACCACCGGCGAAATTGCGTAGAGAAGGGCGGCAATTAATCCCACTTTTTCATCAAACCACTTTCTCCCTATCCACCAGAGCAGGAAAATTGTCGCTAAGGAAAAGAGGGCTACCCCGACTGCCGGACCAACGGGGCTCAAGAAAAATAAAACGAAAAATGGAAGCATTAAATAATAATACAGTGGCCCTAAATACATATTACCAATCGATGTCATTGGTCCTATTAAAGTGAATTTCCCATCCCTAACCATTCGCAACCACACAAGCGCATCCCTTCCTTCATCTCCCAAAAAAGTCATATAGTCAGAGATTCGGTATAATCGCAAAATTGAAGCAATCAGAAGAATTATAAAAATAGGCAGATACGCCCGCCATTTACGGAAAATTTCTTTCATCATCTTAACTTCTGCCAAAGTTTAACCAGATCAATAATGCTTTTAGCCACGACTTTCAAATTAGCTCCCGTTTGCTGACCAAATTTTCTGGGATAATGGGAAACACCAACTTCGGCAAACTTAAATCCAAGACGTTCTGCTTTTACCAAAAGCTCAATTTGGGTTACCTTCTCCTCGCCTTCAAGTGGTTGAACCGCCTCAAAAACTTCTTTTTTTATCAATTTAAAGCCGCAAGAATAATCTTTAACATCCAATCCTAAAAGAAGCCGGGCGATTGCAAACCAACCAAAAGTGTAAATCCTCCTCACAATCGAATCAGCCCTTTTTATTCGGTATCCCAAGATAAGATCGGCTTTTCTAGTAAGAGGCAAAAAGTTCTCAATTTCTGAAAAATCAAATTGACCATCGGCGTCGGTAAAGGCTACCCAGGAGTATCGACTTTTTGAAAAACCAGATTTTAAAGCCGCCCCATAGCCTCGGTTCGGATGATGATGAACCACCCTAACAGATTTATTATCTTTGGCAATTTTATCGGCAATTTCTCCGGTTTTATCAGTTGAGCCATCATCAACGATAATAATTTCGTATTTTGAGGCTATTTTTGGTAAAATTTTAGTGGCTTTGGAAACTGTTTCCTTGATATTTTTTTCCTCGTTATAGGCAGGAAAAAAAACAGACAACTCGGGTAATTTTTCCATCTTTCTAGAAAATTATATCATATTTTGTGCTATACCCCTCTGCTTTCAAATTGCAAGGGGTTATACCTAACGGAGTTTTGATTTTGGAAAGTAGTTTTGATTGGAAAGTCAAACCAAACTCTCATTTGAAAGCTACGGTAGGTATATACCACTTTTTGCAAAATCAAAACAGAGTGGTATACAATAAGGTCATGAGGAAAACCGCAAAAGATCTTTTACTCCTAGGTCTTACTACTATCTTTTCCACTCTTCTGGTCTGGTTTCCTTTTTCTTTAGGACTAGGCAAGGGGATGCTTTCCGTTTTTGCCAATTATGATGGTCCAAATTATATTATTGTGGCTAAAACTTTGTACAATAAGACTTTAATCGGAACTTCTTTTTCTTTGCCACTTCCCCTTGAATATTATCCAGCCCATCTTCCAGGTTATCCCTTACTTATCAAGTTTTTTAACCTTTTTCTTCCTGGCACCTGGGCGATGCTTTCAGTAACTCTGTTTACGACTATTTTGGCGGTCTCGATGTTTTATTTATTTGTCAAGAAATTTAATCTCTCCACTCCTGCCTCGTCCTTCTTTCTTTCTCTCTTATTTCTTTTTCTTCCTGCTCGCTGGCTGGTTGTCCGCTCAATTGGCTCACCCGAACCTCTTTTTATTTTTGCTATTTTAGCCTCATTTTATTTTTTCAAAAGCGCTTTTGAAAAAAAAGAAAGCAATCTTTTTTTAAAATATAAAAGCGTTACTCTTGACTTTTTCCTGGCTGGGCTTTTTGGCGCCATTGCCCAGATAACTAAAACTCCGGGAATTTTACTTTTTGTCGCTTATCTTATTTACCTAGGCTACCATTATTTAAACCATCGCCCCACTGACACAAAATCACGCTATAGCGTCTGTTTGTGTCACAAGATAACCTGGTTTAACCTCCTACCCTTATTCCTAATTCCTCTTTCTATCCTCCCTGTTTTTTGGTTCTATAAAATTCAAACCGGTGATTTTCTGGCTTATTTTCACTCGGGCGATAATTTCCACCTAGTTTTTCCACCTCTCCAGTCATTTGTTACCGGCAGAAATTGGCTAGGAGACTTTTGGCTTGAAGATATGATTTTTATTTATCTTTTTGGGGCTTTAACCGTGGTTTTATTATTTAAACAAAAACTTTATGATTTAGCTACTTTTGCCCTGGTATTTTTTACCGCTACCTTGTTTGTCGCCCACCGTGATTTATCTCGCTATAGTCTACCGCTGGCACCCTTTTACCTTCTCGCCTTCTCGCCTTTCTTAGAGAAAAAAGAATTCAAAATCGCTTTCTTCTTTATTCTAATCCCAATCTATCTTTACGCCATTAACTTTATTCTTCACAACACTGCCCCAGTCGCCGACTGGACACCATATTTGTGAATCGGTTATGGTTTCGGTGAAGGTGAAGCAGCGCGGTACGGTTAAGTAGTTTGGTTACGTCGCTGGCGACGGCGATCTTTAAATTTATCCCAAGCTTCAGCTAATTTAAATAATTGACGCGCAGATTTGTCATAAACATTAACTAATTCTCCACAAAGTTCTGGCTCTATATCGTAGATGTCTCGGCATTGTTCCAAACTTACCACTGTTTCGTTACATTCGGAAATAGCGTCATCTAAATATTTCTGAAAACCTGACCTTTGATGGCGCTTGCCGTATCCTTCGGCGATTAAACGAGGAATTGCTTTTACGGAACGAGAAAGTTGATCTTTAAGATCGTACTTCTCCGAATCAGGAAGTTTTGGAACAATTCTCTTCATCACAATAATTCCCGCCTTATAAGTATTCTGATAAACTTCCAGGTCTTTAAAACTAACTATTCTAGGTTTTTCTCCCATATGGTACCCCCACACTTTAAAGGGATTCGTAAATCGGTTAAGGTGAGATTGCGCGGTACGGTTAAGTCGATGGGTTACGTTTCCTACCGACCGATCCCTAACGCGCTGCATCACCAACCTCCTTTACCCTTTAACCATGATAGCTTCCAGGTTTTCCAGATGAAGATATTGTACATTGAATAATTATAAGGGAAAACGAAGAAACCAATGGCAATAACTAAATAAATCTGCCGCCAGGCATCGCCAAAGAGAAAAGCTAAAACTCCAACCACCACCCCCTGAATTATAACCGCCCCAAACGAGGTCAGATTAAACTGGAAAAATTTCCAAAGAATGTTTTTAAGACCCGAAATTTGCTTTTCCGCAAAGGTCCAAAGATTGTTTAAAGTAAAATTAGAAATTATTGCCAGTTCTGCTCCCAAAGCCGCTGCTGGACCAGGACGAACTCCTAAGCGGTAAAAAAACTCCAAACCAACCGCATTAATTAAGTAACCGACAAACCCAACGACCGCAAATTTCAGAAAACGAGGAGTCAAAATTTCTAGCAAACGACTCTTGATGATAAAAAATAAAGTATGAGCCATATATTCTATTCCCGGCATTTTTGATTTCCCTTTTTCCCTGTCAACGAAATGGATAGGGACTTCGGCAATTTTTGCTCCAACACGTCGGGCATTGTATAAAAAACAAATTTGAAAGGTATAGCCCCTAAATTCATCAATTCTGTCTTTTATCTTTTCATAAACCCATTTTCTAATCGCCCGATAACCCGTTGTCCAGTCTCGAGGGGAAAAACTCAACATCACCAGATTAATTACCAAGTTACCTATCACACTTAAAAACTTCCGATGTAGACCCCAATTGGCTGGTATCGAACCGCCTTTGATATAGCGGGAACCAAGGACAAAATCCGCCCCTTGATCAACCTTTTCTAAGAATTCAGGAATTTTTTGGGGATCATGGGAAAAATCGGCATCAAACTCAAACGCCAAATCAGCTCCTAAATGTTTAAAGGCATAATCCATTCCTCGAAGATAAGCCGCCCCCAAACCACCTTTTTTTTCTTCTAAAAGAAGTTTGACATTAGGAAATTGCTTAGCTTTTTCCTCTACTATCTTAGCTGTTCCATCGGGAGAATTCCCATCAACCACCAAAATTCCCATCTCCCAACCCTTTGCCCTTTTAAAAACCTCTTCTAGTATTTCAATCAATTTTCCAATATTTTCTCGCTCGTTATAAGTGGGAATGATAATTACAGCTTTCATCGTCCTATCCCCTCATAAGTAAAACCTAATTTTTCTAACCGCTTTCGATTATAAATATTTCTGCCATCAACTACAACTGGAGTTCTCATTAGTTTTTTAACTTTCTTAAAATCTAAATTTTGGTACTCGTCCCATTCGGTAACTAAAAGCAAAGCTTCTGCCCCTTTTAAAGCATCATAGGGATCCCTGGTAAATTTAACCCCTTTAATAATGTTTTTCGCTTCGTTTGCTGCCACCGGGTCGCACGCTCGAATTCTGGCTCCTTCTTTTTTTAATCTCCTAATAATTGGAATCGAACGTGCCTCGCGCATATCCGAAGTCTCCGGTTTGAAGGCTAAGCCTAGAACAACAATTGTTTTTCCTTTAACCGAACCGCCACAGAGCCGAATCACCTTTTTAAGGAAATAATCAATCTGGGCCTGATTTGTGTCTTGAACTGCTTTTAAAATTCTAAAATCATAATCTGCCTTTTTGGCTAAATTGATTAATGCCGCGATATCTTTTGGGAAACAAGAACCGCCGTAACCTAATCCCGCTTTCAGAAAATCTGGTCCAATACGCTTATCCAAACCCATCCCCTCCATAACCTTATTGACATCAGCCCCGAATTTCTCACAAAGAACAGAAATGGCGTTGGCAAAAGAAATTTTTGTTGGCAGAAAGGCGTTTGAGGCATATTTAACCAGTTGAGCGCTGGCGGGAGTGCAGATTAATCTTTCTCCAGAAATTGGGTGGTGAAGTTTAAGCAACTTATCGACAACTGATTTTTTCTCTGCCCCAATCACTACTCGATAAGGATTAAGAGTATCTTCAAGAGCCTTACCTTCCCGCAAAAACTCGGGTACCGAGGCTATGTCAAACTTCACCTTAGTGTATTTTTTCATCCATTTTTCTAACTTGCTATTTATTCCTGGTGGGACAGTACTTTTAATAACAATAATCGCTGGTTTTTTAAGATTCTTGGCGATAGATTTAGTGGCTGAATGAACATCATTCAAATCGATCTCGCCATTTCTATTTGGGGTGCCCACACAGACAAAGATTACTTCGGCGTCAGGGATAGCCTCTCGATAACTCAAGGTAAATTTAAGCCGCCCAGTTTTAATATTTTTGATAATCAATCTCTCTAATCCAGGTTCGTAAAAGGGAATTTTTCCTCGGGAAAGCTTTTCAATCTTATCGTTCTCTCTTTCTACAACCCAAACCTTGTTGCCAAAATCGGCAAAAACCGCAGCCGTCACCAAACCAACATAGCCAGCGCCAATCACCGCCAAATTCATGGTTTAAATATAGCACAGTCCTATGGTAAAATTAAATTTAGATGAAAATTGATATCTTAACATTATTTCCAAAAATGTTTAAAGGACCGTTTGAGGAATCTATTGTCAAGCGAGCTCAAGAAAAAAGTTTAGTTGAGATTAAAATTCATAATTTAAGAAACTGGGCAAAAGATAAAAGAGGAACGGTTGATGACCGGCCATATGGTGGAGGCACAGGAATGATTTTAATGGTTGAGCCTATTTATAAAGCCCTAGAAGAATTAAAAATGACAAAGAAAAATTCAAAAATAATTTTACTCTCTCCATCCGGAAGACTTTTCAATCAACAGATGGCTCGTGAATTTTCAAAACTTAGTAATCTAATCCTAATCTGTGGCCATTACGAAGGAGTGGATGACCGAGTTAGAGAACACTTGGTTGATGAAGAGATTTCCATTGGCGATTATGTTTTAACTGGTGGCGAACTGCCAGCCATGGTTGTCGTCGACACCGTCGTCAGACTGATTCCAGGCGTTTTAGAAAAGCCAGAGGCAACAAAATCAGAATCGTTTTGTTTAAATGATTTAAATCATTTTAACAAGGAGAAACTACTTGAATTTCCCCATTATACCAGACCAGAAAATTATAGGGGCTGGAAAGTACCAGAAATTCTTCTTTCTGGCAACCATAAAAAAATCGCCGACTGGCGAAAACAAAAATCTCTAGAAAAAACCAAAAAACTTCGGCCAGACCTTCTGCTCAAAAAACCTAAAAACCACTAAATTCCCTATGTTTCTACCTAACAAACACCGGGTGTTTACTGGGTTGACACCTAAGGAAATTTTCTCTAAGATTAGGGTATGCCATACAGAAAAACTATTTTCGCAACTAACGAAATTTATCATGTGGTTAATCGGAGCATAGCCCAGATTCCAGTATTTAAAGAGACTCGAGATTATCAAAGAGCACTAGAGATTATTGATTTCTACCGCTATATTAAACCTCCGCTTAGTTTCTCTCATTATAAACGCCTTCCTAAAGAAGATAAAGAAAACTTTCTTAAAAATTTGAGAAAACATAAAATCCTTACAGAAATCAGTACCTTTTGTCTTATGCCTAATCATTGCCATTTTCTTTTAAAGCAAAATGTGGAAAATGGAATTTCTACTTTTATGAGAAATTTTCAAAATAGTTATGCCCGCTATTTCAACACCAAATATAAACGCGCTGGTGGACTTTTTCAATCAATGTTTAAAGCAGTCAGAATAGAAACTGACGAACAATTTCTTCATGTCTCAAGATATATTCACCTTAATCCCGTCTCTGCTTATTTGATAGAAAACGATGGCCTAGAAAACTATCAGTGGTCGTCCTTCTCAGATTATATAAATCAAAATAGGCATGAGTTCGTTGATCCCAAAGATATTCTTTCTTTCTTCAAAACCAAAAACAGTTACAAGGAGTTCGTCTTGAACCAAGCAGAATATCAAAAAGAACTTCAGAAAATTAAACACCTTACTCTAGAAGAATAATAAAGGTCATTTTCCTTATGTTTCTACCTAGTAAACACCGGGTGTTGGTTAGGTTCAAACCTAGGGATTTTTGAAATTTCATTTTACTCCCTTCTTTTTCGCCCAATATTGGCTGGCTCTAAAAAGTGATTCAAAAGTACCTGCGTCAGACCAAAAACCTTTCAGTTCTTCCCAGCGCAATTTCCCTTCTTTAATATAAAAATTATTAACATCAGTTATTTCTAGTTGTCCTCTTGGAGATGGCTTACATTTTCTTATATAGTTAAAAACCTTGTTATCATAAATATAAAGACCGGTAACAGCATAAGGCGATTTTGGTTTTTGGGGCTTTTCTTCAATTTTAATAATCTTTTTATTATCTTTTTTATCAAAAACCGGCACCCCAAAGCGGCCGGGGTCAGAGACTTTTTTCAAAAAAATCACTGCTCCGTCCTTGAAGCGCCGAACTGCTGGGCCAATATCCGCATCGGTGGTGTTATCGCCAAGAATTACTACCAACGAACCTCCATCAGAAAAATCTTCGCAAACAGATAAAGCATCGGCAATTCCTCCGATGGCATCATTCTGATAACCGTATTCTAAATGCTTAAGTCCTAGTTCTTTTCCATTTTTTAAAACGCTAATAAAGTGACCAGAGTGAGGTCCACTGGCCACGAGCATCACCTCCTTAATTCCTGCCCGAACTAGGGTTTCAATTGGGTAAAAAACCATGGGCTTGTCAAAAACAGGAAGGAGATGTTTATTAATGGCAAATGTCAGAGGATAAAGTCTTGTTCCCAAACCGCCAGCCAAAACCACGCCTTTCATATTTTGAAATTTTATTATGTGTGTTTGTCGGCGACCACAAAGGCGCCGTAACTTTCGGGCTTAGTTTTAGCGGTAAAACCATTACCGGCGACCATCCCGACCACCTCTTTAATCATTTCCCTGGTTGGTCCGACCTCGCCAACATCAATGTGGATTTCCAAATCATAAGGAGCCAAGGGATGAAGAGAATTTTTAAGAAGTGGAACCAAGTTTTGGGCTAATTCAAGCGAAGCCAGAGTCTCGGCATAAATTTTATCTCGAAGAGAATAGATTTTTTGCTTTTTGCTTTTAGTCCAAAAATATCTGCCCCCTTTTCCGTGACGATGAATAACTACGGCGGTAACAAAATCAATCTCCCTTAGTCCATTTAGGCGTTTTTCTTGAGAATCAGTCCCGATGACCAAGGAATAAGAAACTTTCTTGTCCTCACCAATAAAATCCACAATTTCCGAAACCACCTGGTCGGTAGTTAATTTTCCCTTAGTTGGGTTGTTGAAAATAAGCTGCATATAAGGCGTATTATACCACGTCAAACGTGGTTATGCCAGAAAATGTGTTAAAATTAAAATTATGGAACTTCCAGAAATTAAACTTGAAAAAGTCGGCGTCAACAAATACCGAATTGAAAAAATTCCTGGGATGAAGGTTGAGGCAGTAATTTACTTAAAGCCCCAGATGCTTGAACAGATTAAGCAGGATTTATCTTTGCTTCAGCTGGCTGAAGCCGCGATGTTGCCTGGCGTTATCTCCCCAGTGGTGGGCATGCCTGATATCCACGAAGGTTTTGGTCTGCCTATTGGCGGAGTGATGGCAACCACTGGTCTTATCTCGGTTGGCGCCGTTGGCATGGATATAAACTGTGGGGTAAGGCTAATCAGTACAAATTTAAGTTATAACGAAAAAACTTTTTCTCCGGAGACTCTGCGCACCCTAATCCACAAGATCGAGCGAGAAATTCCCATTGGTTTAGGTGGTGAAAGACGAGCCCTTCCCCCCAGAATTACCCTTAAAGACGTAGTTTTAGGCGGAGCGGAATTTGTGGTAAATCAGGGATATGGCAAACCAGAAGATCTTCAGTCTATTGAGGAAGGCGGAAGATTGAAAGAGGCAAGATATGAAGCCTTAACTCCCAGGGCTTTAAAAAGAGCAGATCGGGAAGTCGGCACTTTGGGTTCGGGAAATCACTTTATTGAATTCCAAAAAATTGAAGAAATCTCCGACCCAGAAATTGCCAAAACTTGGGGACTTTCCCCAAACCAGATTTGTTTTATGGTTCATTGTGGCTCCCGCGCCTTAGGGCACCAGACTTGTGTTGATTATACGGAAATTTTTTGGAATGCCAGGGATAAATACAAAATGGAAATCCCAAGAAAAGGCTTGGCTGCTTTGCCAATTGAAACTCCAGAAGGACAAAACTATTTTTGCGCCATGGCTGCATCAGTTAATTTTGCTTTTGCCAATCGTCAACTGATTATGTTTGAACTTGAGAATTTACTAACAGGGTTCTTCCCAGGCATTAAATTCAGTCTCGTTTATGACGTTGCCCATAACATTGCCAAATGGGAAACGGCGGGAAGTGCGAAGAAAGAAGTGGGAAGTGGGAAGTTGTTAATTCACCGGAAAGGGGCGACGAGGGCGCTTCCGGCTGGGCACCCGAAAAATCCCCAGAAATATCTCGCCACCGGTCATCCGGCAATTGTTCCCGGAAGCATGGGAACACCCTCCTACGTTCTCGTCGGCACCCCCAAAGCCTCGGAAACCTTTTTTTCTGTCAATCATGGCGCCGGCAGGCTAATGAGCCGAAAAGAGGCTTTTAGGACTATTTCCAAAGACCAATTTGAAACGAGTATGGGCTCAATCATTTATAATCTTCCTTTTCACAAAATCGCTGATGAAGCCCCCGGCGCCTATAAAAATATCGAAGATGTCGTGGAAACTCTGGTTGAGGCAGGAATAACTCGAAAAATCGTCAAACTTGTCCCTTTAGCCGTGGTTAAAGGAGATTAGGCGCGGAAAAGAAGGGAAAGAATGACTAAATTGGCAAGAAGGGCGATTAAAACGTATTCCAAGACAACCTTGAGATGAAAATCCTCGGAGAGAAGATGGTGAACAGTTCCCCAGATAATATATAAAACTCCCATGGCGACGACCACCGCTGCCTGATATCCCCTGTTAAAAGAAAAAAGAAAAAAGGCGGCAATGGCTAAATCCAAAATGACCAGTAAAACTAGATAGTGAATAATATTCTCTCTCACAAAATTGCTCCTTGAGTTGATAAAATGATTATCAAAATCACTCCGGTCAAAAATATGGTGTGAGCCAGTGATCTTCCAGAAAGCCGCCAGGTTTTTCTGCGAAAAACAATCGCTCCATCCAAAATCATCACTCCGACGATTATTCCTAAAATACCTATGCCTAAATTTTTCGTTAGCAAAAACGGATTAGTCAAAGCCTTCTCTTTTCCGGTTGCCCGAGATAAAATCGGCGTCCCAGCGGGAATTTCAAAAACCAAAGGTTGAGGTTTTTCTACTTCAGGCGTGACCACTTCTGGTTTTTTCGCCACCGGCACTGGAGAAACTGGGGTGCCAAAAAATTGAACCACCAAAGTTGTTTCTGTCCCCCCCAGGGTTCCGTCAACTACGGAAATTCCTATTTCTTGATATTTAGGATTTAAAATATTCTCTCGATGGGTTGGCGAAGCCATCCAGGCGGAAACCACCGCCTCGGGTGAGGAAAAATCCCGAGCCAAATTTTCCCCAGCATAAAGATAGCGGTAGCCTACTTCCTTAAAAAATGTCCAGGGATCTCTGCCCGAAGGGGAGGAATGAGCCCAGTAATCAAAAGCAAACATGTCTCCGGCTTTTCTTTGAGCGGCTTCATTTAAGAGAGAATTAAGTTTTAAGGCTGGAGCGTCAACCTTGGCTCGCTCCTGGTTTGTCAGCTCAATTACTTTTTCCGGAGAAATCTGGGAGGCGTAGCCTAAAACCACCGGTTTTACCAAAAGAATAGTCGAAAGAACAAGTTGAAAAGCCAAAAAGAGAACCGAAAAATAACTTAAAGACTGGTGGTGGAGAATTTTCGCCCGGAAATTATTGGATTCCTGGGGTAGAAAAAAATGCTTTAGATGGGCAAGCAACATAACTTCATTATAGAAAGCTCGTTATGCAAAATCAACGCTGTCTCGTAAGTTAACTTCTAAAAATCAGGTGAATAAAACAAGCTTGTTTCTAGATTTACGGATCAATTTTTGCTAAAATTTAAATCGCCCTGCCCTTTTTTCGTGGGGTATTTATTTTATAAATTGAGCTTGTGTGGTCCATATGGAAAATCTTTTTATTTTTATTGACGAGTCAGGAAACTTTGACTTTTCGTCCGCTGGGACAAAATATTTTGTTTTAACAAGCGTTTCGACACTAACACCCTTAATACAGCGAGGTAATTTTTTAAAAGCCCGCTATCAACTTTTATCAGACGGCATAGATAAAGAAAGCTTCCATGCAACCGAAGATGAACAGGTTGTCCGGGATAAAGTCTATGACTTAATCAAGCAGTTGAACGATTGTATTGTTGATTCGGTAGTAGCCCAGAAAAATAAAGCAAACCCAAGTCTTTATATAGAGGAATATACTAAAAGGGGGCGACTAATAACAAGAGAGGTGGAGGCTGAATTTTATCGAACGGTTTGTCAAACTTTACTACAGTACGTATTTAGAAGGTATGACAATTCTGATATTGACCAAATTATTGTGGTGCTCGATGCCATTTTTACTAAGAGCAAACGACAAATTATTTTGAAAACCCTCAAATCCTATCTTAAACAACATTTCCAAAAACCATTCCATGTCTATTTTCACCAAGCAAGAGCAGATATTAACTGTCAAATTGCCGATTATTGTGGCTGGGCAGTCTATGTTAAAAACGAAAGAAACGAACTAAGACCTTATAACGAAATTAAGGACAAAATTAAAAGCGAATTCCCTATTTTCAGAAGAGGAACGACGGTGTACTATTAAAAAATGACCTGCCTGGCTATCCTTTCGGAAGAGCCCGAGGGCTCTTATCGCCAAGCAGGAACCTTTAAGTATATTGTACAGATTTAACACTTAATGTCAAGTGTTGATATCTAAGAAAGCAGGTCGGACCTACGATGTCTGTGCGAATCCATTTTATCAAAAAATTACTGGCAGAACTCCACGTAAAACAGCAAAAAGAGTTTTAACTATTCTTGCATTTATTTTCTTACTAATATTTTTGTGGCTGGGTTTTCCCCATATCAAGACTTATCTTGACAGTAAAGGTTATGTTATTCAGTCTCCAATATATAAAAAAACTCAGGGTGAAAAAACAACCTCACAACTTCCGTTCCAACCCCCTGATTATAATCATGCCCAGGAAGATAACTCAAGAAGAAGGCTTGGCGATAACAACAAAACGCTGGCTATCCATAAAACCGGTACAGGTATATAGAGTTAGAGTTGGTTCTTCGGTAGGAGCCAAAACCGAAACTTCGTTTGGAGAAACTATTTTTGTTTCCCTAATCTTATAGATAAATTCCTCTCCTTTTTTGTTGACGACTTTTATTTCATCCTGCTGCTTAAGCCACCTTATCGGACCAAAAAGATTTCTTTTATTATGACCATAGATTATGACATTTCCAATCCTTCCGGGAATCCCTGACCCAAGGAGGTAGGAAGCACCTTTTTCGGAAATTTCCCAAGACACGCCACTGGCTTTTGAGGGAAAAACCGAAAGATTAATTCTTACCTTGGGAATTAAGATTTGGGTTGGAAAAAGCTCCTCTGGCGCTTCTTCTGCCAATTTTGGAACTTCAGAGAAAGAAAGGATTTTTTGTCTCGCTTCTTGATAAGCCCGGAGAGAGAAAATTACTCCGAAGCAGATAACACCAAAGAAAATTAAAATTAAACTCGCCTTTTGGCGGGCCCGCCTTGCGGCGAGGCGGGAAAAAGTTTTATTCCTGTGCCGAGGCATATACTCCCAATTATAAACAAAATCTGCAAAAGTGTCTCAGTAAAGCTCCCAGTTACTCCCAAAGTAGAAACTCCCAAAACTTTGCCCAAAACCTCGCCAGTACATCTTTCATTAGAAAGTTCTCCCGGAGCACAGTCATTAACCGCCCGGACGGTAAAACAGTATCTCCCACTTCCTAACCCTCCCACTTTAAAAGAAGTGACTTTGCCAACATTATCTACTCCATAAAGATAATTTCCTGAAGAGGGACCATAACTTATGCTGTAGTGAGTCGCTGGTTCAACCGGGTCCCAAATAAGCTCAACCTCTCCTGCTCCCACCGAGGTGACGCTTTTAAGGTTTGGTGCCTGTGGAGTCTGGGCACCGCAAACCGGTGGACCAGCTGGTCCGCCAACTCCACCCTCGCCTCCCACTGGCGGTGGTGTCGTGGGTGTCGGAGTAGGTTGAAATGGAATCGTTGGTGTCGGTGTTGGTTGTGCAGGAGTGGGACTTAGCTCCGGAGGCGTCGGAGTCGGTGTTGGACTGACACATGGCGGTGGCGGACAAGGAGGTGGAGGTGGTTCTGGGGGAAGAGGCGGGTTTTTAGGAAATGGATATTCCCAAAGAAAGTTTTGCTCAAAAGAAATCCCAAATATTTTAAAATTCAAAGAAGCCACATAGGAAAGAACTTTGTAAAGAGAAAAAAGCCAAACAGAAATGGCAAAAAGCAAAATTATTATTTCTGATAACTGTCCTAATCTTTTTCTCGTTATCATTATTTCACTCCCTTCTTCAGTCTTGGTTTTGCCCAGGAAATAATATAACCTGATGATAAAAGCAAAAGCAAAACGTAAGGGAGGATATCTTCAGTTTTTGGACAACTGGCAGCCGTCCCGCTACCTAAGACTCCTTCTTTTGCCTCAACCGCCTTGGCTTCAGGTAGCAAAGAGGAAATATTTTTAACTTTTATCTCAAAATTAGTTCTTGATTCATTTGAAGAAACCTCGTTTCCATTTGGAGCATTGCCAAAAGCTTGGGCAATGGTGTAATAAGGACCGGCAGGAAGTAAACCATCATCAGCTAATTTTAAGCCAAAAGAAAGTTTTCCGCCCTTCCCTGGCTCAATTGTTCCTAAATCAAATTCAGCCGTACCAAAATCCTCGGGCACACCATTATAGAGTCTTTGGATTAACCGAGTATTATAGGAGGAAACATCACTTGTGTTTTTAACGGTAATTTCAAAAGTGACCGTATCTCCAGGATAAACAAACTCATTGACATTATTCCAAGCAGAAATCTCCAAAACCGGCTGGCGGGGGTCCACACCCCCTTCTTGATGAGGAAGATAAACCATGGTTGTCGTTGAGGAGGAATTATTACTGCTGTTTGACTCAGGATCCGAAGTGCTAATCTGAACATTAACGACCACACTTTTTTCTTTTTCATTTTCGGCCGCATAGGCTTTGGGGATAAATTTTGAAAGCCAAGAGACTGGCTCCTCAAAGCTAAAATCAGAGTTAACTTTAACCATAATGGTAAAACTCCCCTCTTTACCCGCTCCCAGCTGCCCCAAGCTCCAAGAAAGGTTTTGCCCAGAAACCACCGCGCTCAACCCACTCGTATCGCTCAGATAACTTAAGCCTTCGGGTAACTCCAAACCAAGCCTGACACCTTGGGCTTCATCGTATCCCAGATTTTTATAACTTAAAATGTACTGAAGAGTTTCTCCAGGAGTCACCTGACTAGTCTCGGCCGAAAGTCCTACCGCCACATCCGGATAAGCAAAAATGGTTGAGCCTGACCAATCGCCTAAAATATTAACTATCCCCATAAAGAACCTTCCGCCTAAAATATTTAAATTAACCAAATTAAAAAGATTTGCCAAAGACCGGGCATTGCCAGTTTGAATTGAGGCATTACCTTGATTTTGGCTTGCCTGGTTTTCTCCAGTTGAGGCAGAGGTTTGAATATTATTTCTCACCCTGGCTTGATTTTGATTTTGAAAACTTAAAGGAGTAGAAAAATTCTCTGATTCAACTCCATTTTCCCCAGTTTGACTCTCCGGGTTAAGTCCTAATTGATAGACTTGACTACCAACACTTGGTTCCTCCACTGCCTCGGGGGCTGACCAGCCAAAAATTTTCCCTTGCCAATTGCCTAAATTATTTATAATTAAGAAAAACCAATTATTGCGGAAAATATTTAAGTTAACCAAAGAAAAACTGTTGGCGTGGGCAATGGCATTGCCAGTGACTATTAAGTTGTCACCCCCATTTCCGTTTTCCTCATTTGCTCCAGTTTCTGCCAAAGCCCCAACTTGATCGGTAATTTCTGCCTGGTTGTCATTTTCAAACACCGCTGAGGTCTGCCCAGAAGCACCCTGTGGTGAGCTTGTCGAACCAAATCTTTCCGGTCGGGGTAAAATCAAATTCCCATCTGCATCCAAAATATTAATGACGCCAAAAAAGAAATTTGAACCTAAAATATTGGTATTGACTACGTTAGTAACATTTGCCAAAGCGGTAGCATCACCAGTCTCGATCCCGGCGTTGTTATTTTCATTCGCCTGATTTTCTCCGGTCCCAGCCGAAACATTAACATTATTTTCTAAATCCGCCTGATTTTGGTTTTGGACTAAAATCTGTAAACCTGATATCTCGCCAGCCAAAACCAAAGAATTCGAACCCTGAAGTTCCTGAAGTTTCTTCCAAAGTTCATTCAAGTCGATATCTTGTGGTGAGCTTGTCGAACCATCTCCAGTTTCTCCATCCAAAAGATTAAGTAAAAGAACTTCAAAATTAGAACCTAAAATGTTGGTGTTTAAAAGAGTTAAAAGATTTGCCAAAGCCAGGGCATCACCGGTTTCAATTTGAGCGTCACCAAGATTTTCACTGGCTAAATTTTCTCCGGTTGAGGCGTTAATATTAGCCTCATTTTGAACTGTTCCCTCATTATTATTCTCAACTGTAACCGTGACCGCGTCAGACGCGGTCAGAGCTTCGGGTTCAATGGAGGGGGTTGGGCTGGGTTCAAGGATAACCGTGTTTGAGTTAATCTCATTTTCAATCGTTCCCGAAGCGGTGGCGTCGCCGGTTGAGATGGTCGTGTCTCCAGAAGAACCAGTGATTTGATTTTCTCCGGTTGTTGCCGTTGAGCCAGTGGAATCGGAAACTTGGGCAGAATTATCATTAGAAATGGTGACATCAGTTGGACAAGAAGTTTCTCCCTCTGGGGGCGTGCAATCTCCAGGAGGGGTGGTAATTTCTCCAGGAAGGGTGTCTTGATTGGTATTAGCGGTAGTCTGGACCGAGGCTTCAGAAGAGGCATTGCCAGTCTCAATTGATGATTGAGCAGCTTGCCCTGAGCTTGCCGAAGGGTCGCCGGTGGTGATTGTAGATTCAGGCGTAGGAGTTGGCTCAACTATTTCTTCAGCAAAAACCACCCTGACTAAAGCAGGGTTAACCAATAACTGGAAAACCAAAATCAGGCTTAAAATTTTTCCAAATAATTTTTTATTTATCATTTGCAATTTGTTTATTTGTTTATTTGAAATTTGTTTATTTCTCTTGGCTTTCTGGGCCCGCCTCCGCCTAGGCTTCGGCGGGCCCCATCTTCGAAAGCCTTTCTAACCATTGACTAGTTAGTCAATGTTTCACCCACGTTAATCACCAACTGGATACCCGTAACCTCCGGTCCAGTGAGTGTTCACAATTACCCAGGCACGAGCCGTGGAGCTGGCAGGACCGGTGCTCATACTGCGATCACCGCTGCCACTGCCGGCATTAGCGCTGTTGTACCATCCCTCTGCCAAAGCTGAATTACTCTGACTATTTCCACCAGTATCACTCATAGCCCCGGCGGAGTTATCAACATAAGCGTCGTCCCAATGGAAGAAATAATCATAATCACAATATCCGCAACCAATGTGGGTGTTAGCCACCACCAAAGCTCCGGCGTAAGAACTGGCACCGCCGGTTGACATCCAGCGGTCACCACTTCCGCTACCGGCATTGGCGCCGTTATACCACCCATCAGCGGTAGCATAATTCCCTACCGCCAGTCTCACTGATAGCTACAGCACTATTCTCAACCCAGGCCAAATCCAAACCATCCTGGGCAAGAACTGGAACAACCATGCCCAAAAGCAACGCGCCTGCGCCTGCTAAAGCAGCAACTTTCTTCAACATATTTATTTTTCACCCCCTTTCGCTCGCCATAGCCCTCGGCGTCGGCGAGCTTCAGAGGGGCAAGCCTCCTTTTATCTCGCCAAAGCCTTAACTAGGCGGTAATTCTAATTAAAAGTAATTTTCAACTCATCCGCCTTCGCCACCGCGCTTCGCCATAGCGAGGCTTCGCGACGGCAAGAGGCTTCGGCGGGATTGTCCCGCGAAGCCGAAAGGCGAAGTGGGACAAAAAACCAGCCTAGTTATCCACATTGGCTGGTTAATGATTTCCAAAATCTGATTTGTATAATGATTTACCTTCTCCATATTGCTTGCCCTGAGATATGTCGAAGGGCCTACCCTCATATTAAATTTAAAAAGGCACCCTGAGTTTATCGAAGGGTGCTTCCGTTAGCGGTCAGCAGTCTTATAATATTTTTGCTATAAGACTTTTATTGAGATTTACAAAACCAGACTATAATATTTAAGGGTGTTTGTCAAGGGGCAATTATGTAAACTAATTGCCCCGCACCCTCCTAAGACCGCTCCGTGAGACCCGTTTGACGGGTTCGAACGGTAAGGTCAGGAGGGAAGACCCAATTTTCACAAATTTAAACGATGATTGGTTTTCTTAATGGCTCTTTTTGTTATCTGGGTTACCTTGCTATTCTGGACATAAATTTCCACGCTTCCCCAACCGCCGAGTTCATTTAAAGCCCGAAGAACGTCATCAATTAAGGGATTGGCTTTAATTTTGGATTTCTTAGCCATTTTAAAACTCATCTTGAAGGCAGATGAGCAGATGATAAGAGGCAATTTACACTATTTAAACCACGATGTCAAGATGTTGTTCTGGTTACATACTTTTGAGACAATCCTCCTTTCTCATATCTTTTTGATAATACTGGTAAGGTGTTAAATAGCCAAGAGCTTGGTGTGGTCTCACCTGATTATAGTATACCACCCAATTGTCT
>JBMORX010000003.1:0-82358 GCA_049322615.1 Patescibacteria group bacterium | reverse complement strand
AAAAGTCGGCTGGGATTGGTCGGGTGTTTGGCAAATTGTCGCTTCGCTGCGGGGTTTTTCAACAAGCGCGAGCGAGCAAGGCGAGCGAGCGCATTCCCTTTCAAATGCTCAATGTCTAACTTGGTCGGGGTGCAGGGAATTGAACCCTGTCCGGACGCACCCCATGCGCCCATTCTACCGTTAAACCACACCCCGGATAAACACCTCTTGTATTTTATCAGGATTTGTGCTAAAAGTTAAGAAGCTATGGCGACGGATCAAAAACTTGAGGCGATAAAAATTGCCATGGAGCAGATTGAAAAACAGTATGGCAAAGGTTCGATTATGAAATTGGGGCAGCAGCCTACTGCAAGAATGATAACCGAGATTATCCCCACTGGTTCAATTGCTTTGGATTTGGCTTTAGGGGTTGGCGGAGTTCCCCGGGGTCGAATTACGGAAATCTACGGCCCTGAAGCCTCGGGAAAAACTACTTTGGCGTTACACATCATTGCCGAAGCCCAAAAAATGGGGGGAACCGCCGCTTTTGTTGATGCCGAGCATGCCCTAGACCCTCTGCGAGCCGAATCAATTGGGGTCAAACTTGATGATTTGTTAATTTCTCAACCGGATACTGGCGAGCAGGCTTTGAAAATTGTTGAGACTCTGGTTCGTTCTGGAGCGATTGATGTCATTGCTATTGATTCAGTCGCCGCTTTGGTTCCTCGGGCTGAACTTGAGGGAGAAATGGGCGAGGCGATGATTGGGGTTCAGGCTCGTTTAATGTCTCAGGCATTGCGTAAACTTGCCGGAGCAATTTCTAAATCAAAAACTGTGGTTATTTTTACTAATCAACTTCGGCAAAAAATTGGGGTGATGTTTGGCAATCCCGAGGTAACCACCGGTGGCTTGGCTCTAAAATTTTATTCATCGGTGCGAATTGACACCCGGAAAATCGACACCATCAAAGATCAACAAGGAGTAGTGATTGGCTCGCGCCACCGAGCAAGAGTGGTTAAAAATAAGGTGGCTCCGCCTTTTAGAACCGCGGAATTTGACATTATGAATATTGGAGGAATTTCTCAATCGGGAGGGATTTTGGATGTGGGCATGGAGATGGGCATTATCGGGAAATCTGGAGCGTTTTTAAAATATGGCGAAAAACTTTTAGGTCAAGGACGAGAGGCAACTAAATTATATTTAGAGGAAAATCAAAAATTAGCCGAAGAAATAACCAAAAAGATTTGGGAACAGGTAAAATCAGGCAAAAAAGTGGTTCCTAAGGAAATTGGAGAAGAATCGCAAGAAGAGTAACGTGCCTCAGATAACCGATATCAAACCTCAAAAAAGAAAAAAACGGTTCAATATTTATGTTGATGGCAAATTCTCCTTTGCTGTGTCCGCCGAAGCCTTGGCGAAGGCGGAGCTGAAAATTGATCAAGAGATATCTGATCAGAAGATAGAAGAATTAATCAAAGAAGACGACTTTGTTAAAGTTTATGACCGGGTTTTAAAATTTTTCTCCTATCGTCCTCGTTCAGAGAAGGAACTGAAAGATTGGTTTAAAAAGAAACAGGTAGGTGAGGAAACGCAAAAATTAATATATCAGAAATTAAAAAATCTGGGTTATTTAAATGATGAAGAATTTGCTCGCTGGTGGATAGAACAAAGGACTACCTTTAGACCTGCTAGTTCAAGACTTTTGGCACTGGAGCTTCGGCAAAAAGGAATTTCGCGAGAAATAATTGACAAGCAATTAAGCAATTTAGCTATTAAGCAATTCAGTGAAATCGAGTTAGCCAAAAAGGTAGCCGAGAAAAAATTAAAATCTTTAAGACATTATTCTTATCTTGAACAGAGACAGAAACTGGTTTCTGCTCTAGCAAGAAGGGGTTTTTCTTGGGAAGTGATAAAAGAAGTTATTGACGAAAAACTGGGGGAGGAGTATAATAGTTTTTAAGACGAAAGTGGAATTCAGGATGATGAAAGAAAAACCATGGATTCTTTATTTCAAAAGATAATCTTTGCTCAAAGCGATTAAATCGCTTTCTTCGTCCTTCTCTACTTCGTCAATTTTACATTTTACTTTTTAAATTTTAAATTTTTATACCATGCCTATTTTTGGTGGACAAACAAAGAAAAAACCAAGCGAGATTGAAATCGCTTCCTATTTAGTGAAAAAGGAAGAGGAGCTTAAAAAGAAAGAGGAAGAGCTTGAAGAAGAAAAAGAAAAAATTGCCGGACTTTCCAAAGAGGAAGCAAGAAGAACTATCCTTGAAGAGACAGAGAGAAAATTGGCTTCGGAGATCTCCAGGAAAATTAAGGAGGCTGAAGACGAAATAAAAGCAACAAGCCAAGAGAAAGCCAAAGAAATCTTAGTTGAGGCAATGAAACATGGAGTGACTGATTGGGTTTCGGAATATACGGTTTCTACCATTAGACTTCCGGATGAGGAGATAAAGGGAAGGATTATTGGTCGGGAAGGAAGAAATATTCGCGCCATTGAGCAGGAAACCGGAGTGGAACTTGAACTTGATGAAACGTTAGACCTTCGGATTTCCTCGTTTGACCCAGTAAGGAGAGAAATTGCCAGAATTTCTTTGGAAAAACTCATTCGTGATGGCAGAATTCAGCCAGGAAGGATTGAGGAAGTAGTTTCTCAAACAAAAAGGCAAATGGACCAGATTTTATTTGAGGAAGGCAAGAGATTAATGAGCACAGTTGGGGTTTATAATCTTCATCAAGATTTGGTTAAAATGATTGGTAAATATAAATATAGATTTTCCTATGGACAAAATCTGGCTCAGCATACTTTAGAGGAAACAAAAATCGGTATGGCGCTCGCCGCCGAACTTAAGGCAGATGTTAATACTGTCCGTCTGGGATGCCTTCTTCATGATATTGGTAAGGTGATAACCGAAGAGGAAGGAACGCATGTTGAGTTGGGTGTTGAGTTTTTAAAAAAATACCAAATTCCGCCGAAGGTTATCGCTTGTGTGGCTGAGCACCATGAAGACAAACCATTTTCTTCTGTAGAATCAGTGATTGTTTGGATTGCAGATAGCATTTCTGGTTCTCGACCCGGCGCCCGTTATGAGCCCCATGAAGAATACCTTAAAAGAATGACTCATATCGAGGAAGTGGTAAAAAGTTTTCCTGAAGTAGCCGATGTGGCTGCTTATCAAGCAGGACGAGAAGTTCGGGTGGTGGTTAAACCGGAGGAGGTCTCCGATAGCGAGCTACCTCTCTTAACCCGAAAAATTGCCGATAAACTTGAGGAAGATGCTGGCTTCGTCGGGCAGATAAAAGTGGTCGCAGTTAGAGAGACTCAGGCAACAGAAATTGCCAAGTAAGCAGAGCTTGTTGTTTCGCAATAAGGAAACGTTTGGAAGTATCTTGACAAATTGAAATTTTTATATTTTAATATACAGTAATGCGTAAAAGCGAACTAGTGGAAATTATTGCCCGCAAAGCCCACTTAACTAAAAAAGCCACCTTAGAGGCAATAGAAACTTTTCTTTCCGAAATTCAAAAAGCCTTAGTTAAGGGTGAAAAAGTCATTCTTTCAGGGTTTGGGACATTTAGAGTAGTCTCGGTTAAGGACAAGGCAGTGATTATTCCCAAAACTGGCGAGAAAAAAATAATTAAAAGTCATCGGGCTCCTCGTTTTTCTCCAGGTCGGTCTCTTCGAAAAATTATCAAAGGGTGATTTCAATACACTCCTGAGATATTCTCCCAAATTCAAAATTAGCATATTTGACTAGCGGCCACTACTCATTTATGCGAATTAGTAGGGCCGAATCCCCAAGTTGTGGCGGTCGGCTCTTGAGAAAGATAATCAAGGACTAAATATTTCTTTTGCCCTTAGGGCTAATCCTGTGGCGACACTAGTGAAAGTTTCCTGTCTTTTTAATTTCTTAGACCCGAATTTCTTTTTTAGCAAATTCTGAAATACTGGTATAAGCGAGGAGCCTCCTGTTGTGGCTACGACATCTATTTCTTCCGTTTTCTTTTTGGCGGATGCTAAGGCGTGATTTAAAGTGGCTTCGACTTCAGAAATTTGCTGGGAGATAATTCTTTCAAACTCTTTTCTGGTAATTTGAGTTTTGGTGTCAATATTTTTATTTTGGAAACTAAATGTTTCTTGATTTGTCTGGGATAAGTTCTTTTTAACTCTTTCGATTTCTTCATATAAACTAAATCCAAGATTATTAGAGATTAGGGACCGGAGGGCAGCGATCGCTTTTGGATTAGAAGAAAGAAAGGCAAATTCATTTAGGGGTTTTTCAAAATCTTTCGTCTTTAGAAGAGATATTGTGTACCAACCCTTAAGATAATCGAATATAAAATGAGGAAGGCGTAGTTTTGCCAGTCCGTAGGTTGCTTGACTACCGAAATACTTGGCAATTTTCTTCTCAAATATTAAAGAATTAAATAAGTCTCCTCCTACGGCTAACCCTTCATTTGCCAAAATTTCCCGTGAGGGGAAGGAAACGATGGAAATATCTAAAGTGCCTCCTCCGAAATCGAATATTAAAATCGTCTGCTTGGTTTTCATTTGGTGTAGTCCATAATCCCAGGCCGCACCGATAGGTTCGTATTCAAAAACAATTTTTTCAAAACCCGCCTCTTTTGCCGCATTTGTTAGTCGTTTTACAGCTAAATCATCATTATTTCCTACAAAATGGATTGGTTTTCCGATAACGACCTCCTCAATTTCTTCATTCATTAATTGCTCTGCCCTGGATTTCATTTCTTTTAAGAAGGAGCCGATTAGTTTCTCAAGACTTAATTTTTCTCCAAAGATCTCAAATGGAGTAAGATAGCTTCTAGAAAGACCCAACTTAAGAGATTGGAAAAGATGGCCATAGCCCCTCTTTTCTGCTTCAACAATTTCTGGGACAAGCTGTTCACCTGAATATCCGGCGATAAATGAGATTTTAGGAACTTTTATATACCTTCCGGTAAAGATTAAATATTTGCTTGTGGCTGAGCCAGTGGCAACATCGTGGGCATAGATGTCAATGGCTGATTTGCCAAAGTGAAACTCTTTATTTTGATTTATATAAATGGTAGATCTGACCACAGAGGGATTTTCTGCTTGCGGGTCAACAGGAAGCGTTTTGACTTTACCGCTAGAATCAGAAACGGCGATAGTTGAATTCGTCGTTCCGAAATCAATTCCGTAGAAAAATTTTTGTTTTTTCATAAATAGGCGCGGTTAACTTTTCTCATTCTACCATAAAATGTCAAGTTTTTTCTCAAATGACTCCTCATTCTCTATATTACAGTTAGACACTACCAATTTGCCAGCCCGCAATATATAATGAAGATGGATGTCAGTTATAGAGGTAAAAAATCTGAAAAAATATTTTCAGGTTCACGAGAAGGAGCCGGGGATTTTTGGCTCGATAAAATCTTTATTTAAAAGAAAATATAATGATTTTCCACTCGATGGGACACCACGGAGAATGACTAAATACTGCATAGTTAAGAATATAATATCATTTCTAACGTCGCTTAAAAGCTAAAGCATCTCTTATAAATTCATTGAAATTTCGCCAAGAATAATGCCTTCCTTCTTTATCTGTTAAATCTCTCGTATCAGTTCCTTCTACCCACTTAATATAACCATATTTTTCGTAATCTATCTTGTTGTAAATTTTCATTGCATCAGGGTTCACTAGCCACCATCTGCCTTGAAGATAAACTTCAGCAAAGGCATGGGTGTGTACATGTTCATCGGTTTTTGCTCTTAAAAAGTCTAGCCCAACGGCTTCGACATACTTTGCTGGGATTCCTTTCGCTCGACACAAAGCAATAAAAACCATAGTTTTTTCTCCACAAGCAATGGCATAGTGACTTTCTAAAATTTGATTTACCGTTCTTTGTAGATGTTCAGCATCCAGTAATTTCCTTTCCTCTTTTTCGGGAAGTTTTCTGAAATAACCACCTTCCTTTACCCAGTTAAAAAGACCCTCTATAAACTTTCTATCTTCTTCTGGGATTTGATTAACAACCTTTTTGACCTGAGGAGTAATTTGAGTCAGTTCACCCTCTTTCAAGTATTTATTTGCTTCTTCCATACCTCAATTTTATCATAGATAATGACTAAGCCCGTTCTGTGCTATACTTAAATCACAATGTCAGTGGTTTCCGTCTCTCGCCTTAAGAAATATTATCAAGTTCATGAGAAAGAGCCAGGAGTTTTTGGGTCAATTAAATCTTTATTTAAAAGAAAATATAAAGATGTTCGGGCGGTTGATGGGATTTCTTTTGAGATTGAGGAAGGAGAGTTGGTTGGTTTTATTGGCCCAAATGGGGCCGGGAAAACGACCACCTTAAAATGCCTTTCCGGACTTTTGTATCCGACCGCTGGTGAAATTTCTGTTTTAGACTTTAATCCTTGGGACAGGAAAGAAGAGTTCTTAAAACAAATCGCTTTGGTCATGGGGCAGAAAAACCAACTTTGGTGGGATCTACCCCCAATGGAGACATTTATTTTAAACAAAGAAATCTATGAGATTCCGAAGAACCAATTTGAGAAGACTCTGGACGAACTGGTAAAACTTCTTGAAGTCGAGGATATCTTAAAAATCCAAGTGAGAAAACTTTCTTTAGGTCAACGAATGAAATGCGAACTTATTGCCGCTCTTTTACATTCCCCAAAAGTTCTGTTTTTAGATGAACCAACCATCGGTCTTGATGTGGTTATGCAGAAAAAAATGCGCGATTTTATTAAAGAATATAATCGCCGGAAAAAATCTACCATTCTTTTAACTTCTCATTATATGGGCGATGTTAAAGAATTATGCCTTAGGGTGATTATCATTGACAAAGGAAGGATTATTTTTGATGGAAAGTTATCAGAAATTGTCGAAAAATTTGCTCCTCAAAAAATTCTTTCCGTGATTTTTTCTAAAGAGTTTGATTTGCGAAAGTTAGATGAGATTGGTGAGGTTAGGGAGATGGATTTTCCCAAGGCAGAAATTTTAGTTGCTCGGGAAGCCTCAAATGCGGCCGCGGCCGAACTTCTTCACCATTTTCCGGTGGCTGACTTAAATATCGAAGAAATTCCCATCGAAGATATAATTCGCCAGATTTTTACCGGCACCAAAGCGAAAATTAGTTAATAATGCGTAAATACTTCTATCTTGTCAAAATCACTTTTCAAGAATATTTTGTCTATCGCTTAAACTTTATTCTCTGGCGATTTCGCAGTTTTGTCTTTTTCTTAACCCTTCTTTTTTTCTGGCTGGCAATCTATGGAAATCGCAGCGAGTTCTTGGGTTATCAAAAAGCCCAGATGTTGGCTTATGTGGTGGGAATCGCCTTTTTACGAAGTATTGTTTTAGCTTCAAGGTCAGTAGATTTAACTGGGCAAATAAGAACAGGGGAGTTAACTAGAATAGTGCTAGCCCCAATTGACATTTTTTGTTATTGGTTAACTAGAGATTTTCCTGATAAACTTCTTAATATCTTTTTCACCGCAATCGAAATTGGCATAGTTTTAAGAGTTTTCGGAGTGCCGTTTTATTTACCCCAGAGTCTAATTTCTTTCTTGGGCTTTTTGTTTATATTGGGAATGGCGGTTTTGTTATATTTTTTTCTCAGCATGGCTTTAGCGATTACCGCTTTTTGGACCGAGGAGATTTGGGCGACTCGCTGGCTTTTTGGGGTAATATTTTTGGAATTTTTTGCCGGTGCCTTCTTTCCGATTGATGTTTTACCTAGTTGGTTAGCAAAAATTATCTATCTGACCCCCTTTCCTTATCTGGTATTTTTTCCGTTGAAGATTTGGCTAGAGCAAATGTCAACAATGATGGTGGCTAAATCAATTTTTATTTGCCTTCTTTGGTTAATCTTTTTTTATTGGCTGGCGAAATTTCTGTGGCAGAAAGGGGCAAAGAATTATGGCGCCTACGGTGGCTAAAATATATGGAATATGGGAAGGAAGATGCAGAGATTAATTAAAATCTGGTTAATGTTGGCTTCAAGAGCCGCCCAATCTCAGCTTTTGACCAGTTGGGCGGGAATTTTATTTATAATCGGCAAAGTGGTCCGTTTTCTATTATTTTTTGTTTTTCTTTTTGCCGTTTTGTCATCAAGCAAAACCCTGGCGGGTTATTCCCGTGAGCAGGTAATTTTCTTTTTCCTGGTTTTCAACCTGGTTGATATCATGATTCAATTTTTATTTCGTGGCGTCTATGTTTTCCGGCCGCTTGTCATTTCTGGAAATTATGACTTGGATTTATTAAAGCCTTTACCTTCATTTTTCCGACCGTTATTCGGCTGGACCGATATTTTGGATTTTATTACTCTAGTACCTTTGTGGATTTACTTTATTTGGTTTATTTTTAACTACTATCTTTTTACAGGTTTCGGAGATTTAATTTTATTTTTTCTTTTAGTGGTTAATGCTCTGATTTTGGCTTTTGCTTTTCATCTTTTTGTTTGCGCGGTTTGTATTTTAACCACCGAAATTGATCACCTAGTTTGGGTTTATCGGGATTTGACCAATATGGCAAGATTTCCAACTGATATTTACCAAAAGGGAATTCAGGCAATCTTAACCTTTACGATTCCGGTTGTAATCCTCATTACCGTTCCCGCCAAAGCTCTTTTGGGGCTTTTATCTTGGCAATGGGTCGTTTTTTCTTTTCTAATTGCTGGAGTTTTTCTTTTTCTTTCTTTAAAATTTTGGAAATTTGCCCTTACTCGCTATTCCTCGGCTTCCAGTTAGCCTCGATTTCTGCTATAATTTGAGCATAGCGAAAATTACAAGCTCTGCTTATAATTATCCACAATGAAATATTTTATTGCGAAGCAACAAACTTTGTTTATTAAAACCTTTGGCTGCGCTGCAAATGTTGCCGATTCGGAGAGAATTGCTAGGCTTTATCAGAGAAAAGGTTATAAGAAAGCAAAAACTTTGAATGAGGCAGATGTGGTGATTATTAATACCTGTTCAGTAAGACAGAGCGCAGAAAATAGGGTTTTCGGGTTGATTAACAACATAACAAAAAACTTGCAACACAGAGAACACGGAAGGAGACAGAGGACACGGAGAATTATTTTAGCAGGCTGTATGCTGCGGTATGGGGTAACGACTCTTAAGAAGAAATTGCCTGGCGTTGATGAGTTTTTGCGGATGGAGGATGTTGGTTTCAATTTGCCAGCCGCCAGAGAGGATAAAACTCATGCCTGGGTACCGATTATGGAAGGATGCAACCAATTCTGTTCCTATTGTGTTGTTCCTTATGCTCGCGGTCGGGAAAAATCAAGACCATTTGAAGAAATTGTTTGTGAAGTTGAGAAACTGGTTAAGCAAGGCTATAAAGAGGTTACACTGTTGGGTCAAAATGTTAATGCTTATGGAAAGGAATTTTCTTCCAAATATATCCAGAAAATCTGTTCAATGTATCATATATTAATATATGATACACAAACTCCGTTCGGGCTTTTGTTGCAAGTGCTTAATAAAATTAAGGACCTTGAAAAAATCAAATTTTTAACGTCCAATCCTTGGGATTTAACGGATGACATAATTCAATCAATTAAACTGCCAAAAATAGAAAAATATCTTCATTTACCGGTTCAGTCTGGCGATGGCGAAATATTAAGAAAGATGAATCGACCATATACTGCCAAAAAATATCTTAGTTTAATTAATCAAATTAGAAAAGAAATCCCCGAAATTAAAATTGGCACCGATATTATTGTTGGTTTTCCTGGAGAAACAAAGGAACAATTTCAACACACGGTGGATTTATGTAAAAAAATTGGTTTTGCTAAAGCCTATATTGCTAAATATTCTCCTCGTCCCGGAACCGTCGCTTTCAAATTGAAGGATAATGTTTCCCCTCAAGAGAAAAAACGGAGATGGAGAATTTTGGAGGAATTAATCAATCGTTAGTCCAATCGGGCAGTGGTCGGAACCCCTGATTTCTTTGAGAATAAACACATCTCTGACTTTTGGTGTCAGAGATTTTGAAGTAAAAGCATAATCTATTCGCCAGCCAATGTTTCTCTCTCGTAACTGATAGAGCCACCAGGTATAAAATCCTCCCTCTTTATGAAATTTTCGAAAAGTATCTGTAAAACCTAGTTTAATTAATCTGTCAATCTGTTTTCTTTCTTCCGGAGTAAACATAATATTATTTTTGTTTTCCTCTGGTTTGGCTAAGTCGATTTCTTGGTGAGCGACGTTGAAATCGCCGATGAGTAAGATTTTTTTGTTTTTGATTTTTTCCAGACATTTTAAGAGGTGGTCGTAAACCTTTAGTTTATAGTCTAGATTTTCCTTTTGTCTTCCGCCATGAGGTAAGTAAAGATTAATCAAAATAAAATCAGAATATTGTAATTTCAGCATTCTCCCTTCTTCATCAAATCTCTCAAGTCCCAGTTTATATTCTACTAGGAGGGGTTTTTGCTTGGAATAGACGGCCACGCCGCTATAGCCTTTCTTTTCGGCAGAGTTAAAATAGACGTGGTAATTTAGAAATTGTGAAGAATCCAGAAGTGACGGTTGGAGCTGAAAGGTTTGAGTCTTAATTTCCTGGAGACAGAGAATATCAAATCTAAATGGTTCCAGTTGTTCAAAAGCCCCACTTTTCAAGGTTGCCCTTATTCCATTTACATTCCAGGAGATTATTTTCATTTTAGTTTTTAATACCAACTACCTGACCATCTGTCATCTTCACCAGGTCGGCTGGGGAAAGTTTAAAGACGGCATTTGGTGTTCCCGCCGCCGCCCAGATTTCCCGGTATTGTAAGAGGTCTTTATCAATAAAGGTTTTTAATTTTTGAGAATGACCAATGGGAGGGATGCCGCCGATAACAAACCCGGTATTTCGACGGACAAAGTTTGCGTCCGCTTTTTCTATGGGTTCGGAAGTTAACTTGCCTATTTTTTGTTCATCAACACGGTTTATCCCACTGGCAATTACTAAAATGGGTTGTTCTGTCTTTTTTGTTTTAAAGACCAATGATTTGGCAATTTGTCCCTCTTGGCAACCGACAGCTTTGGCGGCTTCAGCTGCGGTGTGGGTTGGTTGGGCTAACTCGACAACCTCGTAAGAAAAATCAAGGTTTTCAAGTGCATCTTGGATTTTTTGGGCATTTGGACTTAACATTGTCTATAATAATATCATAGAGGCAGGCAACATGAATGGAAATCAAAAATTACTGGTGGTATGCGGACCTACCGCTACCGGAAAAACCTCGTTGGGTATTAGATTGGCGAAGCAGTTTAATGGCGAGATTGTTTCGGCGGACTCAAGACAGGTTTATGTTGGCATGGACATTGGGACGGGGAAAGATCTACCGGCAAATGCAAAATTAAAAATTAAAAATGGACAAATTTTAAAACCGTATAGATTCGACGAAATTCCAGTCTGGATGCTGGATGTGGTAACTCCTGCCCAGGAATTTTCCGTGGCAGATTATGTAAATTTGGCATGGAAAGTGATTTCTGATATCTGGAAAAGAAAAAAGTTGCCAATTGTAGTTGGCGGGACGGGATTTTATATAAAAGGAGTAGTTAACGGGATTGAAACTTTGGGGGTACCACCTGATTGGGAATTAAGAAAGAAATTAAAATATGAGGATATTAAGATATTAAGTGAAAAATTAAAGAAACTTGATGTAGAGAGATGGAATAGGATGAATGAATCAGACCGGCGGAATCCCCGGCGTCTCATTCGCGCCATTGAAATAGCTCAATCAAGAGGTTTGTATCACTGTACTAGGACAATAGTACAAAAGAGAGAGGTTCTTTTTGTTGGCTTAACTACTTCGTATAGAGTGCTTTATCAAAGAATTGACAAACGGGTTGAGGAGAGAATAAAAATGGGAGTGGAGGATGAAATAAAGAAACTGTTGGGTATGGGTTACTCTTTTGACAATTCGGTTTTAGGAACGACGATTGGATATAAAGAATGGAAAGATTACATTGAGCATAAAACGTTGAACCCGGAAGAGGAGAAAGAAAAGATTATTCAACGGTGGAAATATAATGAACACAATTACGCCCGGCGACAGATGACCTGGTTTCGTCGAGATTCCCGAATCCATTGGTATGACATTACGAAGCGAGACTATAAAGAAGAGATTGAGTTGTTAGTCAAGCAGTGGTATAATCCTAATGTATCCGAATGAAAAATAGTCCGAATTAATCCGAATATTCGGATTAAAAATTCGGATAATTAAAATTCGGATGAATTCGTATTTAGATGCCGAGAAAAATTGAAATTTCTCATCGGACCATAATTTTTACCGTTCTATTCTTGATCGGTCTTTGGCTTTTGTATGAAATTCGTCAGATTATAGTTGCCCTTTTTGTCTCCTTTATTTTTATGTCAGCCTTAAATCCAGCCGTTGATAGGCTTGAGAAATGGCGTTTTCCTCGCTGGTTAGCAATTCTTTTAATGTATTTTGTAATTTTTGGTGTTATCGGAATCATGTTGGCGGTGATAATCACGCCCACAGTTTCCCAAACTGCCAGTTTTATTAATAAAACCGCCTTTTACTTAAAACAACTTGGTGGATTTGGCATTGATCCAAATATAATCGCAGGTCAATTTGCCCAACTAGGGACAATTCCGGCGAATATCTTAAAAGTTACGATTGAATTCTTCTCGAATTTAGTGGCTCTTTTGGCTTTGGCGGTGATTACTTTTTATCTTTTACTTGAGCGGAAAAACCTTAATCGCTATCTTTTGGTTCTTTTTGGTGAAGGGAAAGAAAAAGAAGCAGAATTATATATCTTGAAGATTGAGAAAAGACTTGGGGGTTGGGTAAGAGGTGAATTAACCTTGATGACAATCGTTGGACTTATGTGTTTTGTTGGTCTTCGGCTTTTAGGGATTGAGTTTGCTTTGCCTTTGGCAATTTTGGCTGGACTTTTGGAGATTATCCCCAACATTGGACCAATAATATCGGCAATACCGGCAGTTTTGACAGGTTTAACAATTTCTCCCCTTATGGCTTTGGCTGTCGCTGCCTTATATTTTTTAATTCAACAACTTGAAAATAGTATTATTGTTCCCAGGGTGATGCAAAAGGTGGCGGGAGTAAATCCTCTAGTGACAATTCTATCTTTGGCAATTGGATTCAAACTGGCTGGGGTTACTGGAGCGATTTTGGCGGTCCCAATTGTTTTGGTTTGCCAGGTGACGGCTTCAGAGGTTTTTGCCTCAAAACGCTTTCAAACTTCTTAGTGTCTTGGGAAGTAAGTAAGCCAGATTCTGTTTTCTTGCCCCGCTAATCCGTCAGGATTTTGTGGGGAGATAATCATCAATCTTGCGCTCTCAAACCTCGACCCTCGGGAAAGCATCCTAATAATGGGTCATTCGGAGATTGCAGCGGGGAGGGTTGCCTCGTTTCACCCCCGCCAGAGGCGGGACTCGTCTCTGTGGCCCTATCTAGCCCCCGCCTATTCGGCGGGGATTCCCGGTATTAGTCGGGACACCCTGCTTTCTGCTGTCTGGACTTTCCTGTCCGATTAAATCGGACCGATTATCCAACCTCCCAAGACAGAGCAAATTATAACATAATTTGACAATTAAGTCAAAATTTTTCACAATTAAATAGTAATCTTTAAAGAGAAAGGAGGTGAAAAATGAACTTTTTGGCGATTTGGCAGCAAGCTCTTATTGTTGCCTGGAATTCGATCTCAACCAGCTTTCTTTCTTTTTTGCCCACTTTTGTCGGCGCCCTTGTTGTCTTTATAATTGGTCTTTTAATTTCCTCCTGGGCAAGAAGAATTATTGAGGGAATACTTAAGTTGGTTCAATTTCAAGAAGTTACCGAAAAGATTGGAGCCGAGGCTTTTTTAAAGAAAGCAGAAATTAAACTTTCTTCAACGGAAATAATCGGCGCTTTTGTTAAGTGGTTTGTAATTTTGGTCTTCTTTATTGCCGCGGTTGATATCTTGGGATTGACAACTGTTTCGGTGATGCTAACTAGACTTTTGTCTTATATCCCAAATGTTTTGGCAGCGGCTTTAATCTTTGCTGTTGGGTATTTTATTGCCAATTTGGTTGACGGAATAATCAGAGGAATTCTGGCAACAGTTGATCATGAAGCAGCCAGACTGGTAGGGAGGCTTGCCCGCTGGGTGATTTTGCTTATTGCTTTTTTCACTGCCGTTTCTGAACTTAGGATTGCCCAAGGGTTAGTTGAGACTTTCTTTACCGGACTGACCTGGACAATTGTTTTGGCAGTTGGTTTGTCAATCGGATTTGGAGCAAAGGACTTAGTTGCTAAAATTCTTGAGGACTGGTACGATAAACTCAAGAAATGAGGATGAGAAGTGAGAAATGAGCAGGTAATAATTCTGGCGGCAGTTCAGGGATTAACCGAATTTCTGCCAGTTTCCTCAAGTGGCCATTTAGTTATTTTACAGAATTTTTTCGGATTAACTAAACCTCCAGTTTTATTTGATATTTTACTTCATGTGGGCACTTTGGGGGCAATATTTTTTTATTTTCGTAAAGGATTAGCGCAGATTATGTCTGGATTAGCGCAGAAAAAGAAGGAGTCGGTAGATATCCTGTGGGTGGTTTTCCTGGGGACCATTCCGGCGGCTTTGATTGGCTGGTTTTTTGAAAGAGAGATAGAACTTGCTTTTAATTCATTTCAGGCAGTCGGTCTGGCTTTTCTTTTTACTGCTGGGTTACTTTTTTCGTCAAGTTTGGTAAAGAACAAAAATAGGCAGTTCAATCAATTAAAGTGGCTAGATGCCCTGTTGGTGGGATTATTTCAGGCAGTAGCGATTCTTCCCGGAGTTTCTCGTTCTGGCTCAACTATTGTTTCTGGACTCTGGCGAGGGTTGTCTTCGGAGGCTGCTTTTATCTTTTCTTTTTATTTAGCAATTCCGGCAATTTTAGGAGCCCTAGTCTTAAAATCTGGTGACCTTTTGGTTTATTCTCAAACTGAACTAATTCAGGGATTGGGGGGCATGATTATTGCTGGAGTTGTCGGATTTTTTGCTTTAAAAATTCTAGAAAAAACTCTGAAAGGCACCAAATTTTTCTGGTTTGGAGTATATTGTTTGGTTTTAGGAATAATAGTTCTTCTAGTTTAATTAATTAAAGTGTCATTAATGGAAGAAAAAACTTTCCATATTCCAGTTTTACCAAAAGAAACCCTAAAATTTTTAGACCCAAAACCTGGCGAAATTTTTGTTGATGCAACTTTAGGGGGCGGAGGACACGCCGAAAAAATTTTGGAAAAAATAGGCAAAAATGGAAAACTTATTGGCATTGATTGCGACCCAGAGGCGATTGCCGAAAGTCAAAAAAACTTAAGCAGATTTAAAGACCAGGTAATTTTTATAAATGATAATTTTATAAATTTAAAGAATATTCTGGGGAATTTAGGGGTTATGGGGGTAGATGGGATTCTTTTCGATTTGGGTGTCTCCAGTTATCAACTCGAGACACCAGAGCGGGGATTTTCTTTCGGAGAAAAAGGGATGGACGCTCCCTTGGATATGCGAATGAACCCGGCCCAGCAATTTTCTGCTTATGATATTGTCAATTTTTATCCCGAGAAAAAATTAAGAGAAATATTTTTTAAACTAGGTGAGGAACCTTTTGGGGGAAAAATTGCCAGAGAAATTATAAAAGTTAGGGATAGAAAAAAGATAGAAACCTGCGGAGAACTGCTGGATTTAATTCGCCGAGCCACCCCTCCTGATTATCGATTTTCCCGCAAAGGGCACTGGGCATCAAAAATTTTTCGGGCTTTAAGGATGGAAGTCAATCAAGAGTTACCCGCTTTAGAAGAAGCTCTGCCCCAAGCGCTGGGTGCTTTAAAACCTGGAGGCAGGTTAGTGGTTATCTCTTTTCATTCACTTGAGGATAGAATTGTTAAGCACCAGTTTTTGGAATGGCAGAAATCTGGCTTGGTTGAAATTCTCACCAAAAAACCAGTCATGGCAACTCCGGAAGAAATCGCCCAAAATCCCCGCGCCGACAGCGCCAAATTAAGAGCAGTTAAGAAAAATTGGTCCATAAGAGTTTAGTTTCAGGCAGTTCCAGGACTACCAGGACTATCCTGGGTTTTCACCCTGCAGTTTGAAAATTAAACCCGAAGTGCTATAATATCTTTGCTGCCCGGAAGGACGGCAATTTTAATTGATAAAGCAGGATTATATCTTAAGTTTTAAAAGGAGGAAAAATTAGAATGAAAGAGGAAAAAAGGGTTTTAACAGAAGAAATGCTTCTAGAAGGAGCCGTAGACTTTAAGGCGCCGCCAGTTTTATCGCGAAGAAATAGAGAATATTTTGAAAAATACGCCAGGCATCTAACAATGTCAGATGTTAAATCTTTATGTGAGATCCTCCAGTATCCTTATGAAGAAATCTTTACAGAGGCCCATTTAGGGGCGATTATAGAGTATGGGTTTCTCGAGTTGGGTGGAAATAGACACTTTGTAGGTTCTTCGAGAATTAAAGATATTTTACTTGAGATCCAGGATGGTAGATGGGAGAAAAATGAAGTTCTCCACGATATTTCTCAACTTCTAAGCAAACACAAACCAAAGGAGCGAGAACTTAAAGTTAGAGTCTATAACTACCTACTAAATGAAGGATTTATAACGCTTAAAGAAGAAAAGAAAATGGTTGAAAAGACTGAAAATCGAGAGTTAGACTACGGAAAGTGCCAATCGTGCGATAATGGGGACCAATCAATGACATTTCACTATGCGATGAGTGTGATGGGAAGATTCAAAGAGATTTTATAAGAAAGCGAGATTGGGATTATGTTGTAGCAGCCTTTGGTTTACCACCAGATAAGCGTGAGGAATTACGTCAGCAGGTCATCAAACAATATGGTGAAGAACTTGAGATCATTATTGAAGAATAACCCAACTCTACCGGAATTAATTTGAACCTTCTCGAGGAATTCCTCTTGACAATATCACAAAATTATTGTACACTTAAAACGTACATATGATTCAGACAGTTCCAATTACTACTTTAAGAAACAATCTAGCTGATGTTTTAGAAGAAGTTGCCAAAAAACGCGAATATCTTTTGGTGACTAAAAAAGATAGTCCAGTCTCTGCTTTGGTTAACCTTGACTTTTTTGAAAACCTTTTGGCTTTGGCAAGCCCAAAATATTTAAAAAGCATAAAAGAAGCGCGCCAACAATATAAAAAGGGCAAATATTACACTCACAAGGAAGTTTTTGGTAAACTCTAATTAATGGTGTATGAGTTAATTTATACCAAAAACGCTTATCGAGATATCAAAAAACTCGATCGGGTTGCTCAAAAGAAATTAGCCAAGGGTCTTAAGCGGCTTGCCGAAAAGCCGTTTTTTTATGCTAAAAAATTAATTTTGCCTCAACTGGGTGGTTATCGTTTTCGGATAGGAGATTACCGAGTTATTTTTGATGTTGAAGACAGAAAAATTATCATACTTCGTGTTGGTCATAGGAAAGAAATTTATAGAGGTTGATGTTAACAAAAGTTTTCTTCGAAAGAAATTTGGGATAAAATAGGAGTCGATGAATTTAGAAGAAGAGTTAAAAAAACTTAAAAATTGGAAGTTGAAGAATCCTCCGCCTATTTCTAGGGTGACCTCGGTATTTTGCGCCACTTTGGTTCAGGCGGCTAGCAACCAAGCCTTTAAGCTCTTTCGAGATAAAAAATTCCGCGAGTTTGCTGAATTTGAGAAGTTGGACAAAACAGAGCAGGATCGAATTTTCAATGAACTAGTAGTTTCTTATCTTGTTCTTTTGATGCTTACCCTTGAGGCACCTGATCTTCATGGTGAGCAAGAATTGAAAGAGTATTTTCTAATTGTCAAAGACGAAATCCCTAAAGCCCATCTAGATTATCTAAAAGATTTAGGAATCGAGAAAAGATATCTTGAAGATTGGAAGAAATTAATTCAAATGCGCTATGACGAATATTCTTCGGATAAACTTGAAGCCCGAAAGGCAGCGATGGAGATAGAATCTAAAGAAAAAGAATTAACTGTCGAAGGTCTGGCGGATATCCAGTTGTTTTTACCGGTTCAGACAGTCGCTATTGGCTGTCATCATCATATTCTTCGAGGAAAAACTGAAGGCAAAGATGAACTTTTTAAATTAATTCTCCGCTCACTTTCCCGATTTTATGTTGAGATCCGCGTCCCCCTTGAGGGAGGAGAAATTACCTTTTGGGGAAGATTGCGAGCAAAACTGCGCCATTTATGGCACAAGGTACATCGCTCTTCTTGAAAACTAGTTCTTAGATATGCCAGAATAATTTTAATGCTTGCCCGGGTTTTTTCTGGCGCGATGGTTTGCCGCCTGTGGTGTTATAATTGAGTCGGAATGGAGGAGCAGAAAGAAATCCGACAACGATATTTAGATTTGAGTTCTGCTATAGAACAAAATCCCCACGATCCCGAAATCCAAGGTCAAGTCCTTAATCTTGCCCGTCAGGAAGAGGGGACAGAAAAATCTCAAAAGGGTTTCTTTGGTAGAGTCGCCTTAACAGAGATGGAGGGTTTGTTTAAGAAGATGAAGGAGGCAAAAAGACTGGAGGATTATTATAGACTAGTCGTGGAAAAATGCTCCACTGGCGATCTCTGGTATGACATAATTGTTGGCAGGCGATATAAAGATGATATTGTAGCTTTAGGCGAGGAGATTGGGAAGAAAGAGTGGGATAGAGGATTAGATATTGGTTGCGGAACAGGAAATGTTACCCGAAAAATTACTAAGCATTGTAAAAGCTTCGTTGGTTTAGATTTGCTTCCATTTCTTTTAGGGATTGCCAGGGAGCGGATTCAAAAGTCAAAAGTAGGTTTTGTCGCCGGAGAAGCTGCTCGACTTCCATTTAAAGAGAACGCGTTTGATTTGGTTACGAGTAATGCTTTGGTGTGTTTTTTATCGCGAGAAGATCTTATTAGATTTATCATTGAGGTCAATAGAGTCCTTAAGCCAGGGGGTTCTTACTTTCAGCCGATTGGTTCAGCTAGAGAGGAGCCACTAGAAAGTGGAAAAGCGCTTTTAGCTAAGTTAATAGATGAAATGATACCACCTTCAAGGGAAGAGTTTGGTCGTACTAAGAAGGCATCTCAGACTTTCCTGTTTGGTTTTCGAATGTTAGATTTTACTCCCATTGTGCATGAAAATAAGAAGAGGGGGACAGCAATTTTAGAGCTGAAGAAGTCTTTTTAAGCCTTATTTTTCTTCCAAATTACCAGCCAAATTTTTCTGAAGATTCTTTTGACGAGCGCCCAGAAAATATTTTCTGATTTAGGAAAGATAGATTGGCCAGTGCCCATTATTTTTGACCAACAGGAAAGGATAACCCACTCTTTCTTCTCGTTTCGGGTAGCCACCACCTCAATTCTTTGGGGTCCATAATCTTTGTAGTAGCGGAAGGAACCAGGAGTGGTGCCTGACAATTGTCCGTCCGGATGTTGAAAAGAGTACCAGGCATCCGATTGAGTAATCCGGCGTTCATAAAGCCGTTGGATTGCGTGATTTGTCCAAATCACTCCACCATATCTTTGATTCACAGAATTAAATTATACCAGTTTTTCTGCTAATATTAATCTAATGCTTGCCCGGGTTTTTTCTGGCGCGACCGTCGGACTTGATTCTGTCCCAATTGAGGTTGAAGTTGATATTGCCTCGGCCGGGCTTCCTCCTTTTGCAAAGGCAGGAACTCAATGCCAAAATTTGAGATTAATGCAAGATTGAAATAAAATTGGTTTTTATCAAGAAGCACTCTTAAACAAATCTGGTTGGATTACTAAAATCATTTTTTAAGCTGTCTATAACCGCTTCTAAGACCATTTCTACAGGAATCTCTTTTAGCCCAATTTTTAATTCTTCTCCCAGAGTTAAGTTTTTAATTTTTGTACTATATTCTGGATCATAAGTTGGTGAATAAGCAACCTTTATACCCTTGCCATACGTATAGACTTCTGATATTGGTTTTGGAGAACAAATAGCAACAGTTTTTACACCTAGTCCTGTGGCTGCTAGTAATCCAAAGGTAGTGGCGCTTACTATAACCTCACAGCGAGAGATAAGAGCTAGAAACTCCCCAATAGTATTTTTACACTCATTTCCAATGATTCCGATTGATTTTAATCTTGACTTCGCATAGCTATAGATTTCTATTTCCTCCGGACCCCCTAACAAAATGGGTTTTACTTTATCAATGTCGTTTAATCTTTTTGTCAAATCGATAAAATATTCGATGGGCCATCTTTTCTTGGCATGTATTTTCTTTGAACCAAGATTGAGTCCGACTACCCTTAGATTGTCTAATTTGTGTCCTTGGAAAAAATTGTTAGCGAAAGCCCTATCTTCCCTCTCGAGTTGTATATCAAACTCCTGTTCCTGCCATTCCATTCCTACAGCTTCTATAAGAAGTTGTTGGATTGATTTTTGGTTTTTAGTCCTTATTTGGTTATCAACCTGAAATCGAAATAAATCGGCAGATTCAGGATGCGCCAGCCCCGGTAGGGCATTTTTGTTCCACTTAAACCCATATTTTTTCTTCGCCTGGATTAAACTACAGAGGCTACAGGCAGCTGGATCAACCTCAAAGTTATAAATAAAATCGAAAGTCTCCGCAAGGAGAGTGACACAGTTTTCTATCTTATAAGCAAGAGCCATGTCTACGCTGGGAGAATATTTAAGAACTTCTATCCCATCCTTATGGGTTAAAAATGTAATATGCGACGGAGTATATATTCTTTTAAAATTCTTGGTGACGACAGTAGTCCTCAAGACGCTCCCAATTCCTCCCATTTCTATCACAAGGAGCTTCTTGCCAATTGGTTTGTGATGGGCGCAAGGACAAGCCGTGTGATATTTTATAGCAATTGGGCATGGATGGTATCCATTAAAATATCTGCATGTGGGATTTTTTAAATAATTCAACGGATACCCGTTAACCCTTTTTGTCATCTTTAACCCTATATTATATAATAAACCTCGTGAATTTAGCGGGCGAAGCAAAAGAAATCAAAAAATTAAAAGAGAAAATTAATTTCCCAATTTCCATATTAATAGGAGGAGTTTTTGGTGTCGGTAAAACTTCTTTGTCATATAATCTTTCATTTAGGTTAGGTATAAAACAAAGAACTTCGGTAGGAGTGATAACGAAGACGCTAAGATTTCTTGAACCCATGGATTCTAGTCTTCGCGGAATTAATCAATTAGATAAAGACACTGATGAGTTTCCTCTTTTTTTCAAACAGGCAGAGAAGATTTGCTCCATTGTCGACTATATACTCAAGATTTCTCGCAAAGATGGGGTAGACTATATTATCGATGGCGTTCAATTAATGCCACAATATTTAGATCTTGATAACCATTCTTTTTTTATTTTTTTAAAATCTCCTAAAGCAGAAGAGCTTAAAGAAAGATTAAATAGATCTACAACCCATCCACTACGTTATAGGGAGACGACTTTAAGGCAAGTCAAAAAGTTGATTAAACTCGAAAAATTGATAATCTCAGATATTAAGGAAAGCGCAAGCACAAAAATATTAGATAGCGCGCTTGAAGAAGATGAGGTTCTTGTTCAATCTTTAGACTCTATTAAAAGCTGGCTTAAAAGTCTCGTTTAATCTTTGGATAATAAACTTTTTCATTTCGGGAAAAGTTGCTACCGGTTTAAATTTTTTATAGACCCCAAAGGCTTTTTCTTTTTTGATCCCGTTTCTTCCAGCGTTAGCCTCAGAATAATATGTGATTAGAAGTGCCAGTCGAAGAAGATCTCTATCAGACTCTTTTAAAAGACTTATGACATTGATTATTTTTTTGAGAGAATTTGATCTTAGGTTTTTCTCCCAGAGATCTGTGGACAGTAAAAATACAGGCCAATTATTTTTAGTCAAACTATTTTTCTGTACTTTCGAAGACTAATCTGATAATTTATAAGAATTGTTTTTTCGGACATTTTGGGATAACTCTTTCAAGAGTTACAGGGTAAAAAGTTTCTGAAACCTTTACACCAAAGCTATTATCTAGTTTTGCTATTTTTACTTGGAACTTTTTAGGGACCTTAACGCCCCCTCTTTTAAGACTGTGGCGATAACCAAGTATGGCGTTAGCAAGATTTTTCGCCCTTTTGATTTAATTTTCCGTATCTAGCCGAAATTTCTTTATAATGCAATAATGATGTCTTCATAGTCTTCGAGAGAAATAAATTCCACGCCGTCTTTTTCCCGAAGAGTTCCTCTGAGTTCAACTTTATCACCGGTTTCGACCATCATCTTTAAAACTTCCTGCATGGCAATAACCCTAACTTGCTGCCCAACTATTTCCACGATGTATTCTCTCGGAAGTGAGGCAGAATTATGGGTTTCTACAGCCAAACCTTCTTCCTGGACCTTTCTTATCTTTCTTGATCCCAAAACTGTTTGAAGTTGATATTCTTTTTTGTCAAAGCATCCTGTAATAGAAACCTTAATTCCGTTTTGACCACCTATTTCGACTAAATAACGGTTCCTTAAAAGGACTATCCTTTTCGCTCTTTCAAAAGATATTCCAAACCTCTTACTGTAATTTTCGGCGCTTTTATTTTGAATTTCTTCAGGCAAGGGTCTAATTCCCAAATGAGCCCTAACATGACTATCTCTAAGCGCCTTTGCTACTTCTTCAAAACTTCTTCCTCCGTAAACGAAGAGGTCCAGGTCAGAAGAGGGCTGATTAAAAAGATTCGCGCATGAACCTAACAACCCTAAATCTTTATCAGGAAAAAATTCAACAAACTTTTTAAGAATAATAGTTTGGGGTAAACTGTAATCCAAAAATCTCTCTAGGGCTTCCTTAGCAGAAAAAACTCTTGTTTTCGGATCTAAAGGTAAAGCTAAAATCGAAATATTCGCCTGTTCGTCCCAGAGAATATACTCTTCAAAATCTTGTTTTTCTCCTTTGTTATAAAAGCCAACTTTACCGTAGTCAACAAATTCTTTAGAAAACCTTCCCTCAAAGAGACGACTTTGTCTATCGCCATAAGGATTTTGACGATACTCAAGAGTTGTAGGTACAATCTCTTTGCCTGACTCTGTTACCACTAACAAAAGCTCACGGACTGAACCAATATGGCCTTTAAACGCTATGGTGTCATAAGACCAAATTCCCTCAGGAAGTGGCCGTAGTTCTCTAAATCTTTCCATGTTTGACTGCTGGTAATTAACAATCAGAAATGATAATATTTTTAGCAACGAATTCTAATTACCAACGAGAGAAAATTATAGCACAAGATATGCTTATTCGCGAGCAAACACTTATCAAACTTTCTAAAAAACTCAGGCGGCTAAAAAGGGAAGCTGCCGAGAAAATAAAAAGGGAAGCGATTTATCCCTCACACCAAAGAAAGATTGTTTTCCCCTGCTTTCATTATTCAAAATCAAATCTCTACGCCAGGACCGCTCCCTGGAAATATATAGGCTTTGTTATCTATTTAGATAAACTAGTTATGGTTGTCGACCCAGGAGCAGAATTTGAGACTCGAACCTTTGCTTCTGGTATAAACCCTCTTGAGGCAAATACTTTGTTTATTTCTCATAGTCATTTAGATCATTATGCTGGTGCTAATGTGGCTTTAGAAAATATGCTTTATCCAGGAAATCCCAAAATAGTTACCCTTATTGCTCCAAAGGAAGTATTTAAGGAAAAAGCAGTGAGTGACTATTTCAGTAACATTTCTGGCAAAGGGATAAAAAACGTCCGAAGTATCGTAAGTAAATCACTTATCCCCATTGAGGTTAATGGGGCTACCCTGACTCCCATTCCGATGTTTCACAGCATTAAAGGAACCCAAGGCTTTGTCCTTAATTATCAAAACTTAAAAATTGGCTATATAACCGACACTGGCTACACAAAGGTATTTCAGACTAAAACAGGCCAAATCGTGAAAAGTGGAACAGATGATTACGAAGGAATTTTTTCCCGAATCTTAAAGAAACATGATTATTTAAAAAAAACTTACAGAGACGTCGATATTTTAATTTGCAATGTTAACGATTTTATTTTTACGAAACACTCAAAATTTCACTTAACCGGCTACGACGTTATAGATATTCTTAAAGATTCAAAAGTTAAAAAATGTTTCATTAGTCATCTTGGTCTTCTTGATTTGACAGATAATGCATTTTCTAATGCGTATGAGAAATATGTGACTGAAACTACGGGAATAGAGACAATAGCATTAAAACCCGAGGGCATAACGTTTAATTTCCCGCAATCACTTTTTAAGAGAATCTAGGAATAATTTCTCGATTTTTTTAGTCTGGGCGGTAAGATCGAATTTTTTTCGGGCGAATAAATAAGCGCCTTCTATAAGTTGCTTGCGTAAAGTTCTGTCCTTATAAAGCTTCATTATCGCGTTAGCCAATGATTTGGGATTGTGTGGTTGAGCTAGTAAACCGGTTCTGCCGTCATTCACCACTTCAGTTATTCCAGGGACCGCAGTTCCGATAACGGGTTTCTTGGCAGCAATTCCTTCAATCAGTACCAACCCTAAGCCCTCGACGTGAGATGCTAATACCACTAAGTCTGACATTTTGTATGCCGCAGGCATATCAAATACATTAAAAGTGTCAGCCAAAATATTGATCCTATTTTCCAAAGCTCGCCTTTTAACGAGATTCATTATCTGTTCTTTAAACTCTGGTTTCGTATAAGAAATACTGGTGGGTAAAAATAATTTAAAATTTGGGGGTAGAAATACCAATAATTCAATTAAATCGACTACTCCCTTGCTTGGAATCATTCTCCCAGGTGAACAAATAATGAAGTCATCTTTAGAAAAGCCTATTCTTTTTCTTTCCAGGGGGGTTGCCGATAAAAATTTATCGAAGTCAACTCCGTAATAAACTAGCTTTAATTTGGAAGGAGGGGCGCCGCAGCTCTTTGCCCAGCTGTAATAATAACGGCTACAAGCAATTAGTTTCTCATACGGACAGTATTGAAAAATAAATTCCCCAAAGGATTTATCTAATTCGAAATCATCAAATACGCCAGCAGCTCTTTTGTACTCTAGTTTGGGAGTTGCATGATAGGTAAAAAAGACTTTTGCCCTTATGCTTTTTATAAAAAAACAGACCCCTAAAAAAGGAATATAGCCGTGTGCATGGATTATGTCGGGATTGAATTCTTTTACAGTTTTGAATAATGAAGGAATAATCTCTTTTATACCAATCTTACCCTTTGAAAATTCTTTTAGTCCTTCTAGGCGAATTAAATTGAAATTTTCCTTAGAATAGTCTATATCTTTTAAATCAGGTGTAGGCGTTCCTGTTATTACTTGAACTTTATGGCCAAATTCGCTTAACTTTTTTGCCTCGTTATATTGGTGTGTTTGTGCTCCTCCTATAACCGGAGGAAAATCATGGGTTAGAATACAAATTTTCATTTTCACTTTCAAGGGTTAATGTTTATTCTACAATCAATTCGTGCTAAAATCTATATTCATGAAAAAAATTTTAGTTACCGGGGCCTCTGGATTAATCGGAAAAGCCGTTGTAAGAAACCTCTTGAGAAGGGATAGATACGTTATCCTAGCGACAGACTTAAAGAAAACACAATCTTTTTTTCAAGTCAACAGTCCGAATTTTTCTTTTATCCAAGGCGATCTTCGTGATTACAAGTTCGTTGATGATTTAGTCTCAAAAACTAACGGCGTTATTCACCTGGCAGCTCCGTCGTCATTTTTAATGTATAAGGGGAATCCGCGAGAAAGCACTATTAATACTATCCAAAGTTTCTTAAACATACTTGAGGCGATGAAGAAACATGGTATAAAAAAAATTGTCCATGCAAGTACAAGTGCCGTGTATGAAGGAAACAAACTACCTTACCATGAAGACATGGTAATTAACCCTCCAGATTTAAAAGCGCTTTCAAAAAAGGTTAATGAGGAGATTGGTAATCAGTACGACGCTTCCTGCGGCATAAAATCAGTTGCGATGAGACCTTTTAGTGTTTACGGTGAGGAAGAAGATACTAAAGGAGGCTGTGCTAATGTCACCTCGCTGTTCGCGTGGGCCATGGTTTCTGGGAAAAGACCTGTTGTATGGGGGGATGGCAACCAAACTAGAGACCTTATTTATGTGGATGATGCCGCAGAAATGTTTTGCCTTGCTTTGGGAAAAGATATTTCTTCTCAGCCACTCAACGTCGGTACTGGGGTAGAAACTAGTTTTAATAAAATTATTCAACTGATTAATGAGGAGCTTGAGACAAATCTTAAGCCAATTTATGTCTCAGTACCAATCGACATTTATGCAAGAAGGCTATTGTCAGACAATAGTAGGGTAGAGAAGGTGCTTGGATTTAAACCAAAAGTGTCGGTAGAAGAAGGCATAAAACGTATCGTTGCTAGCGCTAAAAAAATAATTAAAGAGCATCCGGAAATGGCAGAAAAACAAATGTATTTTAAGACTCTAAAAAAAGATTTTGCATAAAGTACTGTCCGTTTTCTTCTGAAAAGTAGTTCTCGGATCTGGTAGAATTAGTATATGCTTGCCCGGGTTTTTTCTGGCGCGACCGTAGGACTTGATTCTGTTCCAATTGAGGTTGAAGTTGATATTGCCTCCCAAGGTCTGCCTTCTTTTACCATCGTCGGACTTCCAGATAAAGCCGTTGAGGAAGCCAAGGAGAGAGTTCGTTCGGCTTTGAAAAATTCTGGGGCAGATTTTCCGCCGCGCCGTATCACTGTCAACCTTGCTCCAGCGGATTTACCAAAAGTTGGTCCTTCTTATGATTTGCCAATTGCTTTAGGAATCTTGGTTGCCTCCGGGCAGTTAAAAGCGGATTTAAAAGATGCTCTAGTTTTAGGTGAACTCTCCCTTGACGGCTCTCTCCGCCATACCAACGGTGTTTTGGCGATGGCAATTTTGGCAAAAGAAAAAAAGTTTAAAAGAATTTTTTTGCCGCAAATAAATAGCAGGGAAGCCTCGGTTATCAAAGGTCTTAAAATTTATCCAGTCTCCTCCCTTTTACAACTTTTCTATCATCTTCAAGGCGGAGAGGAAATAAAGCCAATTCCCCATACTCCTTTTTCAAAAATCACTTCCAATGTTTTGGTTGAATTTGATATGGCTGATGTTCGGGGACAGGAGCATGTTAAACGGGCTTTGGAAATTGCTGCTTCCGGAGGACATAATGTTGTGATGATTGGTCCACCAGGAGCGGGGAAAACGATGTTAGCCCGGGCTCTGCCTGGGATTTTGCCTGATTTAACCGAAGAGGAAGCATTTGAAGTGACAAAAATTTATTCAGTTACCGGAAATTTGCCCCCAGGCGAGTCGGTTGTGAAATATCGACCTTTTCGTTCACCTCATCATACGACTTCAAGAATTGGCTTAATTGGTGGAGGAAGCCATCCTGCCCCTGGAGAAATTTCTCTGGCTCATCGGGGTGTTTTGTTCTTGGACGAATTTCCCGAATTTCCCCGTCATGTTTTAGAGGCTCTGAGGCAGCCGATGGAAGATGGGATTGTGACTGTTTCTCGGGCAGCCGGGACTTTAACCTTTCCGGCAAAATTTATTATGGTCGCCGCCTCAAACCCTTGCCCCTGTGGATATTTAGGCGATCCGGTCAAGCCCTGCACTTGTCTTCCAGGTCAGGTCCAGCGTTACAAAAAAAGAATTTCTGGACCAATAATAGACAGAATTGATTTACATTTGGAGGTGCCGGCAGTGAAGGTAGATAAGCTTGCAACCGCAGAAACGCAGAAATCGGTGGAAAACGCAGAAACCTCAAAAATAATAAAAAGGCGGGTCCAAAGAGCGAGAGATTTACAGACTAAAAGATTCAAGGGAACAAAAATTATCTGTAATGGAGAAATGACAACAAAGGATGTTAAGCGTTTTTGTAGGCTGTCTTCAGAATGTTTGACTTTACTTCGTCAGGCAACTATTCAGATGAATTTAACCGCCAGAAGTTTCTTCAGGGTTATTAAAGTTTCTCGAACTATTGCTGATTTGGCTGGTGAAAAAGAAATAAGCCCAAACCACATTGCTGAAGCCTTACAATACCGTCCGAAGGGTACGGATTAGTTTACCCTGAGCGTTAGCGAAGGGACCTAAACAGGAAAGTTGAAAAAATGTTATACTAGTTTTAGAAAAAACCGAATGGGAGGATGGAATCACTGAGAGCACAGAGATTTCAGTGCTCTTAGGTAAATTCAGTGCCTTCTGTGATTAGGGGGTGCATTCGGAAACAGAATTTCTTACTCTAGAAGGCACTGAGACGAAAGGAGGTGACAAGATAATATGAATTGTCAATCATGCGGGATGCCGATGGCAACTGATGCCGATCATGGTGGTGCAAGAGTAGAGAATCCTTATTGTAAATATTGTACTGACCCAAGCGGTAATCTTAAATCAAAAGAAGAAGTCCGAGAAGGAATGATTAATTTTCAAATGCAACAGTCTCCGGGAAAAACTCGCGAGGAGATAGCAGCCGAAGTTGATCAGCACATGAGGACAATGCCTGCCTGGCAGACGCCAACCCAGGTAACACCTCAGACTTCAGTTGAAGAGACTCAAGTTCCCCCAATTCCGGAAACGCCGCTTCCTGGGGCACCGCCACCAACCGGAACACCAACGGAACCAACCCAACCAACCAGAGTACCGTCGACTCAACCGCCGACAACCGAGACGCCGCCAGCATCTGCGCCACCTGTCGAAGAGGAGCAAGTTTAAAAATGGTTTGGTTTTACTCAATCACATCAGTTGTGATTGTTAGTTTAATTTCTTTGGTTGGGGTTTTGAGTATAGTGGTTGGAGAAAAAAGAACGGAAAAAGCGCTTTTAATTTTAGTTTCTTTTGCCGCCGGTGGACTTTTAGGAGATACTTTTATTCATCTTTTGCCAGAAGTTGCGGAAAACCAAGGATTAAATCTGGAAACAAATCTAGCGATTCTGGTAGGAATCTTAACATTTTTTATTTTGGAAAAATTTATTGCCTGGCGCCATTGTCATATTCCAACCTCAAAAGATCATCCCCACCCCGTGGTTTTTATGAATTTGATAGGTGATGGACTCCATAATTTTATTGATGGAGTGATTATTGGGGCAACTTTTGTTGTCAGTCTTTCCTTGGGAATAGCAACTTCGATTGCGGTTATCTTTCATGAAATTCCTCAAGAGATTGGGGATTTTGGTGTTTTAATCCATGGAGGATTTAGCAAGAAAAAAGCCATAATCTTTAATTTTCTCTCATCCCTAATGGCGATTTTGGGAACAATCTTTGTCTTAAGTTTTGGCCCAAGAATTTCTGGGTTTTCTGAAAGTCTTATTCCTTTTACTGCCGGTGGATTTATTTATATTGCCTCAACCGATTTAATTCCCGAGCTTCATAAAGAAACAAGACCCCAAAAATCCCTCGTCCAACTCCTCGGTTTGCTTGCCGGAATCGGCATAATGCTTGGGTTAAAATTTATTAGCTGATTTTTAAATTTTATCTCACCAAAACCCCGCTCCAGAAATAGAACGGGGTTTTTTAATTCTCTTTGATACTAACCCGCCTTCGCCATAGGCTTCGGCGAGGTTGACAGTTTCGTAACGATAGTTCCATAAAAGTCGTGACGAACTGTCAAAGAGAGTTGGTGTTTAGGCAGGATTACGCGGCAAAACGTAAAAAATCTTGAAAGATTTAACGTTTTAGCCGCGTTTCCCGATTTAATCGGGATTACGCGGCACCAATCTTGAACATGGTTGTGCCACAATCTGGACAAGAGGCTTTCATTGCCGGCTTGCCATTTTTCATCGTCACTCTCTGTGGGTTGGCGACGTCTTTCTTGGCGCGGCACTTAACACAGTACATGGTTGCCATAAATCTTTCTCACCTCCCTTCGCTCGCCGTAGCCTTTGGCGTAGGCGAGCTTCGGAGAGGCAAGCCTCCTTTTTCGCCATTGCCTAAGCTACGATTATAATTCTAGTCGGGCAGAGTAAAGTTTTTAAATCTTGCCTATCCTAGTTAGGAAGTATAGCACAAGCTCAAGGCTAATTGCAAGTATTGTCAAGAGAAAGGTTTTTGTCAAGTCTTTTTTAATGTAAGAAGTAGAGATTGAGGGTGAGGATGGGAAGTGAGAAGTGGGTTGAGAGATGGGAAATTGGGGCGGGGAGTTTTTTAATTCCTCACGACTCACCCTCACTTCTCGACCCACGTCCCACTTCTCACCCTCACTTCTATTTCTGGTTGCTTCCAGTCTTCGGCGGAGGTCGGCAATAATTTTTTCCTGGCGAGTTTTTCTGGACATCCGAATTCATCCGAATGAAAATTATCCGAATGTATCCGAATAATACCACAGGCATCAAGTTTTTTCAAAACCCCTGTTGACAAAATTGTACACGTGTCTAATTTCGGTAAGAGATTTTATTTCGCGCTTCAGAATACTCTGCCCCTCTGTGGGCGGAGATGAATGAAGCAAGAATCGCAGCCTTCCCGACTTAGTCGGGACCTTTCTCGAAAGAGAAACCCCGCCCTTCCATGGGCGGGGAGGCTTCATTTTATTTGAGGGGCTTGCCCCGTATATGCGCTCTTGCGACGCGTGGACGTAGACCACGGGAGCAAGCAAGCATTATACGGGGTTGACACAAGGTGTGGAACCGGGATAAAATAATGTGGTAAAATGTTACTCAATCAACAGTTGTCCTTAATTTTGTTAGGAGCAATTTTTGTTTGGCTTGGGGCTTTGTCTTTTTTTCTTTTCCGGGCAGTTTTCCATTACCGGAGACTGACGACAGGGACAACTAAAGAGGATTTAGGCTCAATTCTGGAAAAAATTTTAAAAGAAGAAAAGATTACCGAAAAAAGAATTGATGGAATTATAAAAAGAGCCGACGAAATAGAAAAAGATGGAAGGTTTCATGTTCAAAAGACAGGTTTAGTCAGATTTAATCCATTTTCTGATACCGGCGGAAGTCAAAGTTTCACTTTAGCAGTTTTGGATGGGCACGATAACGGGATTATTATTTCAAGTTTGCACAGCCGGGACCAGACAAGAATTTATGCCAAACCAGTCAAAAACGGCAAGCCTGTTGGATACGAGTTTTCTAAAGAGGAAAAAGAGGCGATAGAAAAAGCCCAAAAGCGCTGAAGCGCAGAAATACCGTGGAGACGCAGAAATATGGAAAAAATTAGAGAAAAGAAAAAAATAATACTTTTAACTTTAGCCGGACTTGGTCTTTATCTTTTAACGACTGGTATCTCTTATGCCACTTTTTCTTACCTTAAAGTTCCCGGTCCTTTGATAGTTTCTCCCTTACCTTCAGGAGAGAGTAAATTTAGGGTTGATTTATCGGCTCCTAAGACCGAAGAATGTCCTCTAAATGGTCAAAAATATACCAAAGCAGAAAAAGATATCTGGAGTAAGCGCCGACCATTGAGCGTCATGATTGAAAATCATCAAGACTCTCGTCCTCAATCAGGGGTTTCTCGAGCCGATATTGTCTATGAGGCAGTCTCCGAAGGAGGAATTACCCGATTTTTAGCAATTTTTTACTGTGGTGTCTCGGCTTTTGATGTTCAAATCGGTCCAGTCCGCTCGGCTCGAACTTATTTTCTTGATTTTGCTTCAGAATATGGAGATTTTCCCCTCTATGCTCATGTTGGTGGTGCCAATACCCCCGGGAGAGCCAATGCTTTAGGGCAAATTGGCGACTATGGTTGGCTTAAAAAAGGAAATGATTTAAATCAATTTTCAATTGGTTTTCCTACTTTTTGGCGAGATTACGAGCGGCTTGACCATCCGGTGGCGACGGAACACACGATGTATTCGACGAGCGATAAGCTTTTTATCGTGGCGGAAAAAAGAAATTTGACGAATGTCGACGAAGCAAGTGTTCCTTGGGATAAAAATTTTCTTAAATGGCAATTTAAAGAAGATAGCAAAGAAGGCGAAAGGGGGACAAAAAGTCCGACATTTTCTTTCTGGAAAGGATATTCGGATTATGATGTTAAATGGGAATACGACCAGACAGCAAATGATTATAAAAGAATTAATGGCGGGTTAGCCCAGAAAGATAGAAATGATGAGAGCGAGATTCGAGGAAAGGTAGTAGTCCTTGCTTTTATGAAAGAGTCAAGAGCCAACGATGGCTATGAGGGGAATCTTCATCTTCTATATGGCACAAAAGGTTCGGGTAAAGTGCTTATCTTTCAGGATGGTCAAGTTTTAGAGGGGACTTGGAATAAAAAAGACCGCAAAGAGAGAATGGTTTTTAAAGACACGAAAGGTAAAGAAATAAAACTTAATCGGGGACAAATTTGGATTGAAATTCTGCCCACAGGAAGCGAGGTGAGTTATTAAATCATCTGTGTCCTTTGTGTTTTGAATACCTGCCCCGTAAACACAGAGAACACTGAATTATATCAGAAGCACGGAAGAAAAATAGGGTTTCTGTGCTTTCTGTGTTGCAAGTATGGAACTTCGTGATCTTTTGATTTCAAAGGTTAGGGTAAAACTTTTGGAAACTTTTCTTTCTGATCCGAGGGAGATGTATCATGTTCGAGAATTGGTCCGTCGAACCGATGAGGAAATAAATGCCGTAAGGAGAGAACTTGAGCATATGGAGAATTGTGGAATGGTGAAAAAGGAACCGAGAGGCAATCGGCTTTATTACTGGTTTAGAAAAGATTATTTGTTTTATAACGAACTGTTGAACTTGGTTAGCAAAACTTGCGGACTGGGGCAGGAAATTCTTAAAAATAGACAAAAAATTGGCAAAATCATCTTTGTTGCCTTTTCTGGAAAATTTGTTAAAAGAATCCCCCGCCAGAAAAATGAAGTTGACATTTTGGTGGTCGGAGAAATCGTTTTACCAGAGTTGGCGGCCCTAATTAAAGCCGAGGAGACCAAAAGGGACCAGGAAATAAATTACACGGTAATGACGAATGAAGAATTTGCTTTTAGACGGGAGCGTCGAGATCCATTTTTAATGGGAATTCTTTCTGCCTCTAAGGTAATGATTATTGGCGAAGAAGTCGAACTTGTTTCTTAAAAAGATTATGGCCCAAAAAGTAATTAAAACCGGAAATTCTGCTGCTTTAACCATTCCTGCCGAGTTTGTTCGTGATTTAGGGATTAGGATTGGTGATCCGGTCAAGACTAGACTTGAAAAAGACAGAGGGAGAATAACTTATTTTTTCTCAGGAGTAAAACAACTTCCACTTTCAGAAAATTTCCTCCATCGTAAGAAAAGATGAAACAAAAAAGACTGCTCCTCTTATTTATCATTTTTTTGACCATTATCTCGTTTATTATCGATCTCCCCAAAGATTTTCCAATTAAATTCTCTTGGAGAAAATTTTCCGTTGACACGAAAATTTCTGGTCCGGACCTTGATTTTTCCTTGGGTAATTTAAAAATAAAGCGAGAACTTCACCTTAAACAAGGACTGGATTTAGCCGGGGGAACACATTTGGTTTTTCAAGCTGAGATAAAAAAAATTAGCCCAGAAGATAGAGATTCGGCGATAGAGGCAGCCAAGAATAATATCGAACGTCGGGTTAATTTCTTTGGGGTAACTGAAGCAACGGTCCAAACCTCAAAGAGGGGTGAAGACTATCGTTTAGTTGTTGAACTGCCGGGAGTCAAGGATATCAATCGTGCTATTGATTTAATCGGAACGACAGCTCAACTTGAATTTTGGGAACAGAAAGAGGCAACACCCGCAGCTGGTTTTAAGCCCACTGATTTAACTGGCAAAGATTTAAAACGCTCTCAGGTTAGATTTGACCAAAATACAGGGCAACCGATCGTTAGTCTAGAGTTCTCATCCGAGGGAGCGAAAAAGTTTGCTGATATAACCTTGAGAAATGTTGGCAAAATCGTGGCTATTTATCTTGATGGTAGACCAATTTCAACTCCAGTAGTTGAGGAGGCAATTACTTCAGGCGATGCTATTATTAGAGGAAATTTTACCGTTGATGGCGCCCGCGATTTATCAATTAAGCTTAATGCTGGAGCTCTTCCCGTCCCCATCAAAATTATTGAACAACGAAATGTTGGCGCTACTCTGGGAGTCGAGTCGGTTCAAAGAAGTATGAGGGCAGGTTTAGTTGGACTTTTAATGGTTGTTGGTTTTATGTGGGCATATTATGGAAAACTTGGGTTTTTAGCAGATTTGGCTTTAATAATTTATGGTTTAATAACGCTGGCTTTATATAAACTTATTCCGGTAACTTTAACTTTGCCTGGAATTGCCGGATTTATCCTTTCCGTCGGGATGGCAGTTGACGCAAATATTTTAATTTTTGAAAGAATGAAAGAAGAAATTCGCTCAGGCAAACCCTGGCAGCAAGCGTTAGAACTTGGTTTTGGTCGGGCTTGGGATTCAATTCGGGATGCCAATATTTGTACTTTAATTACCTGTTTTATTTTATTTAATCCTTTTAATTGGAATTTCTTAAATGTCTCGGGCATGGTCCGGGGATTTGCTTTAACTTTAAGTTTGGGGATATTTATTTCCCTGTTTACGGGTATCGTGGTGACAAGAACACTATTGAGAGCACTTTATCGAGGTAAAAATTCGGATTAATTCGGATTATTTAAATTCGGGAGTATTCGGATGTTGAATTTTATGAAATTTAAATGGCTGTATTTTCTTTTATCCGCCCTGGTTTTGGTGCCGGGAATTTTTTCTCTTATCCTCTTTGGTCTTAAACCCTCAATTGATTTCACCGGCGGTTCTTTACTCGAATTGAAATTCGAGAAGCCAGCAATTGAGCAATTTAGCAATTTAGCAATTGAGGAGACGATAAAAAATAAAAATTTTGATGTTTCTTCAGTTCAAATTTCCGGCAACAAAACTGTTTTAATCCGCTTAAAACCAATCACCAAAGACGATGTTTCAACCATCAAAGCCGCCTTGGCGGAGAAATTTGAAGAAATGCCCCAAGAACTTCGCTTTGAAACCGTTGGTCCGATTTTGGGACGAGAACTCTTAGTAAAAACTTTGATTGCCATAATCTTGGCTGCTGGATTTATTCTAGGTTATGTTGCCTGGGCTTTCAAAGACCCTAAGTTTGGAATTTGCGCCATTTTGGCAATGTTTCATGACTCCTTTGTTTTATTGGGAAGTTTTTCTCTTTTGGGACATTTCTTGAACGTTGAAATTGATACTTTATTTGTGACCGCCATGTTGACGATTCTTTCTTTCTCGGTTCATGATACGGTCGTTGTTTATGACCGAATTCGGGAATCGCAAAAAAGATTGCCCCAAACAGCATTTGTGGATTTAGTTAACAAAGCCGTCACCGAGACCCTCTCGCGGTCTTTGAATAACTCCCTAACTATTATTTTTATGTTAATTGCTCTTTTACTTTTAGGAGGGGTAACTATTAAGTGGTTTGTTGCCGCTTTGTTAATCGGCACCATCTCCGGAACTTATTCTTCAACCTTCACCGCCGCCCCCTTGTTAGTCATCTGGAATCAAATTGAAGAAAGAAGAAAGGGGGTGAGAAAATGAATTTGCAAGTTCAAAAGAAGGACGGAAGTCTCGAGCCTTTTGATCGCAATAAAATATCAGCGGGTTTGCTCAAATCTGGAGCAAGTGCTGCAGAGGCAGAAAGCATTACCGTTCAAGTTGAGTCTTGGGCTCAAGGTGCGGCTCAAAACGGGATTATTCATTCGTTAGAAATCAGAAACAAAGTTTTAGAGCTTTTAAGGGGCGTTAATCCGACAGCGGCTGCTGCCTTTGAGAGTTATCAGAAACCTCAGGTCTAAAATATGATTTTCATTACCTCTTTATGCATCATATATTAATATATGATGCGCGGCTTGTTCTAATGATTTAAATCGCTTACACCGCCTTGAAGAATACTAAAATTATCCTATGGAAGAGGAAATAGGAAAACTTTTAACTCAATATAAAATCAAGCCAGATCCTCTTAAAGATCAATTTTTTCTGGTTGACCAAGATATTCTTGAAAAGATTGTTGAAATCGCCGAAATTCAACCAAACGAGCAGGTGGTCGAAATTGGCGCGGGACTTGGTTTGATTACTCGAGAGCTAGCAAAATACACCAACAATGTTTTGGCGATTGAGATAGATAAGAGATTTAAACCAATTCTTGATAAACTTCCTCGTTATGTTAAAGTTGTCTACGGAGATGCCTGGAAAATTTTGGGCGGACCCCATCGGCCCAAAATATCTTTCGATAAATTGATTTCTAATCTTCCTTACAGTCTTTGTGAGCCAATGATGCACAAGTTTACCCATACTCCATTTAAAATGATCGTTTTTGTTATTCCGAAAAAATTTCTTTTTAAAATTCTTGAGTCACCGATTTTTAGCGCCTTTTATAAGATTGAAAAAGTTTTTGATATCCCAAAAACCGCTTTTTATCCTGTTTCAGATAGTAATGCCGTGGTTATAAAGATTACCAGACTCAAAGAGTCTCTTTCGGTTGGAGACATTGGCCGTTTTATTCGTCAATATCTTTATGAACATGAGCCAGCCTTAGTGAAAAATGCTTTGCGAGAAGCAGTCATTAAAATTTTTGCTAAACTTTACCAGCAAAAATTAACCAAAAACCAGGCAAGAAAAATTATTCGAGAAGCAAAAATTAGCCCTGAGTTTCTAGACAAAAGATCTATGTATAGTTCGGAAATTTATTTTGAAGTTGCAGAAAAAATAGAAAAAAAATTAAAGAAGCGCGAAATTTAAATTTTACCGGATCGCAGCCTCATTACGATACCGTATTGTAAGAGCATTGAACCAGATTAGAATTAAGTATTAGAAAATTCGTGCACCCTCTTGGTACAAAAAATTTGTAATTTTAGCGACTGGATTTATTGGAAAATATTTTTCTGGTGATAATAAATGCCGCTCCAGGTATCCTATGTGGGATTCTATGCATCTAATCATTTGATAAAGGTCTAGCCTTTTTCTTAAATTTTTGATTTCTAGTATTTCGGGGTAGTATTTTTTGAATAGCACAGCAAAATCTATGAAGTCGGTTGAAGTATATTTTCCCTCGTCTTCGTAATCGTTGGGATACAAACAAAACCGTTCGATAGAGAGTAATTCGTATTCTTTTGGTGCTTGGCTTGCGAATTCAAAATCAAGAAAGCCGCTTACTTTGTTTTTGTGGACGAGGATATTTCCTGGCCAAAAATCTCCGTGGATAAAAACTGGTTTTCCATCACCAAGCAGATGTTTGTTCGTTTCAAAGTGTTTAAAAACAAGATTTAAAATATCTTCTGGTAGATAGGTCTGAATAGAAGATAGCTCTACTTTTAGCAGCCGAATCTTGTCTTCCCAAAACTCAACCCATCTTGTATATTTTTCGCCAGAATATTGCAATCCGTAATTATCAAAAGTAATTTGATGAAGTATTTTGAGATAGGTAACTATTTCTTTTACTAACAATTCTTTCACTTTAGAAGTCAATTCCCTCCAAATCCTAGACAGCAAAATCCCCGGAATGAGTTTTTGAATTTGATATGTGTTTCCATCAAACTCGCCAGTGTTACAAATTTCCGGAACAGGTATCTTGTCTTTAAGTGATTTAAATAAGTCGAACTCATGCTGTAATCTTCGAGATGAATCTTTATCTCTACCAATTCTTAGGATGTATCCGTTGTCGATTTTATAAATTAAATTTACCTGACCGCCTGTTAAGGGAACTAAGGTAGTCGAAGTGATTTTGTGTCGAGCTAGAATTTTTTTAGCTAAATCTATATTATCCATGCTACTTAATTGGAACTGAAACCCTTTTTCTGAACCACTTTTGGTTCTTTTTAAGCTAGAACAGTTATTTATTTTTGTAAAAGTTTCTCTTAAGGATTCAAAAGGTGAGCAACCATGGTTGCTATTAATTCTTTCCTGATTGTAATATTTAACTACCTTTTTAGCAATACCCATTCCGCTACTGTATCGGGAATCGCGGAAATTGTAGCGGCTTGCTCTATTGATTTATATCATGATAGCGGAAAGAAATTGTAGTTTAATTAATTAAACTAGGGTTTTACCGATTTCTCTGATACGTTTCAAAAGACATTTTCTTTCGTTTCTTTTCATATCTTCAACCACTTCAGCAAAAAGGGCTTCGAGAATTTTTCCAACCCTTGGTCCTGGACCTATCTTTAAAATTTCCATGACATCATTGCCATTAACTTTTAAATCAGTGACAGAGAACGGTTGTTTTTGAACTTCTAAAAGTCTTTTTTTAAATTCTTCTAGTCTCCAAGAGGTTTCTCGAGCGCCGCCCCCAAGCCTGTCGCCAACCCGAAGGTCAAGCATATCTTGTAAATTTTCTTTGCCAACATTTCTGATAAAACGCCTAATCGCCGAATCAGTTTGTCTCTCATCGCACGTAAATTGATGCCAGCGAACAAGGATGACTAGTTTTCCTATTTGTTTTTTTGATAAGCGAAGCCTTGCACCAATATTCCTGGCGATTGAAGCGCTGACGACCTCGTGGTTATAGAAAGTTCTTTTTTCTCCTGAACCTTTGGCAACCACTGGTTTGCCAATATCATGAAGTAGGGTTGCCAGGCGAACCAGAGGGTCGGGGCTGGGACAATTTTTTAAAGATAAAAGTGAGTGGGTCCAAACATCATAGATATGATGTTTTGCTTGTTCCACTCCGTAACCCTTGAGAAGTTCTGGCATAATTTGTTCCAGAAGTCCTGAAGACAAAAGTAAAGTGAATCCATCAGCAGGAAAATCGCTTTTGAGAATTTTGAAAAGCTCGTCTCTAACGCGCTCTTTAGCAATTTGATTAATTAAAGTGGCATTTTCTTTTATGGCTTGGAAAGTTTTTGGTTCGATGGTAAAAGAAATCTCCGTGGCAAGTCGAATTGCCCGCATCAAACGCAGGGCATCCTCGGAAAATCTTTTATTTGGATTTCCAACTGCCCGAATAAGTCTTGCTTTTAAATCTTTTTGTCCGTCAAAATAATCAATAAGTGAAGGTTTACCCTGAGCATAGCGAAGAGCCATGGCATTAATTGTAAAATCTCGTCTACCTAAATCTTCTTCCAGAGTGTCTCCCCAAATTACCTTGTCAGGATGTCTTCGATCTGAATAGCCAACTTCTTTTCTAAAGGTGGTAATTTCATAAGGATAAGGTGATGAGGGATGAGAAATTCCCACCGTCCCGAATTTATTGTCATAAAAACCATCAGGAAAAATTTCTAGAATTTGTACTGGTGGGGCATTGGTAGTAAAGTCCCAATCAATAACTTCCCTGCCTAAAAGTATATCTCTAACCGAACCACCAACAATATAAATTTCAAAGCCGCAGGCTTTAAATTTTTCTAAAATTTGGCAAACAAACTCTGGAAGTTCAAGCTTCATCCTGATATGATTATATCACGCTAAGCGTGATTATACATCCCGCTGAGCGGGATATCATGAAGAAATGGACGATATTAAATAAACTCAAAAATCAAAAATCAAAAATCAAAATTGACCAGATTGTTAAGATTTTATTGGCGAATCGGGGGATAAAGACCAAGAAAGAAGTTAAAGAATTTTTAAACCCTCCTGACCCTTATAAACTGACTGCCAAAGATTTAGGAATCAATCCGAAACAGGTGGCTGGGGCTGTCAAGCGGATTAAAATGGCAATCTCAAAAAAAGAAAAAATCATAATTTATGGAGACTACGATACTGATGGAGTTTGCGCCACGGCAATTCTTTGGGAAACACTTCATAAGCTCGGAGCAGAGGTTATGCCATTTATTCCTAAAAGAGAAGAAGGTTATGGAATGAGGATTGAAAGAATTGATGAATTTGCTAAAGACAAAATTGGTTTGATAATAACCGCAGACCATGGGATTGTTGCCCTAAAGCAGGTAGAACATGCTCAAAAAATTGGAATTGATGTGATTGTAACCGACCATCATTTACTGGGAGCAAAAATTCCCAAAGCCAAGGCAATAGTTCACACCACTAAGCTTTCTGGGTCTGGCGTCTCTTGGTTTTTAGCCACAAGACTGGGTAAACCCGGACTTGATTTGGTCACCATTGGAACAGTGGTAGATGTCATGCCCCTCATCGGGGTAAACCGCTGCCTTGTTTATCATGGATTATCGGAGGTCAGAAAGACAAAAAGATTGGGTCTTCGGCAACTCTACAAAGCGGCTGGGATAATTCCCGAGAATATTGGCACTTATGAAATCGGGTTTATTATTGGTCCACGGCTTAATGCTGCCGGACGGATAGAGGACCCGATGGAGTCGCTGAGACTGCTCTGCACTAAAGACGTAGAAAAGGCAGCGCTTTTAGCCCGAAAAATTGATCAGCAAAACCGAGAACGTCAACTCTTAACTGAACAGATGACTATCCATGCTCGAGATTTGTGGCTTACCCAGGATGGAAAAGGTAAACTGATTTTTGTTTCGCACCAGTCTTATGAGGAAGGGATTGTCGGATTGATAGCAGGAAAATTGGTAGATGAGTTTTACCGACCGGCAATTATTGTTGCTCAAGGAGAAAAATATTCTCGGGCTTCCGCCCGTTCAATTAATGGTTTTAATATTGTTGAGGCGATCAGGATCTGCGCTGATATTTTAGGTCCTCACGGGGGTCATGCTTTAGCCGCTGGTTTTACGGTTGAAACAGCCAGAATTGAGGAGTTAAAAACCAGACTTTCTCAATTTACTGAAAGAGAACTCGATGAAGAAAAATTGACCCCAGTTTTAAAAATTGATTTGGAACTTGATTTTTCTGATATAAATCTTGAACTTTTTGAAAACTTAAAAAAACTTGAGCCATTTGGTTTTGCCAATCCTGAGCCAGTTTTCTTAAGCCGAAACCTAACTATTACGGACGCTAAGGTTGTTGGCGGTGATGGTAAGCATCTGAAGCTCCGTGTTGCCTGTCCCTTGTCTCTTGTTACGTTTGACGCTATTGGTTTTGGAATGGGAAGTATTTTCCAGGAACTTTCACCGGATGAAGAACTTGATTTAGTCTACACCCTCACTTGTGACCAGTGGAATAACGAAAAAAGATTACAACTTAAAATTAAGGATCTAAGGGCAAGCGATGGAGAAAGAATTTAAAACATTAATTGAGAAAATAAAAAACTATAATCCTGAAGCTGGTCTTGATAAGGTAAAAAAAGCCTTTATTTTTGTTTCTGAAGCCCATCTTGGCCAAGTTCGTCTTTCCGGTGAGCCGGTTTTAGATCATTTACTTTCGGTGGCGGAAATTTTAGCTGACTGGAAATTGGATACAACTTCAATTATTGCCGGGCTTTTGCATGATGTGATTGAAGATGGTGGAAAAACCCTCGAAGAAGTAAAAAAAGAATTTGGAGAACAGGTGGCAGAGTTGGTTTGGGGGGTGACCAAAATTGGCGAGTTAAAACTTCGGGGTTCAGTTGAAGAACAATTTGTCGAGAATTTAAGAAAAATGCTTGTGGTGATGGCTCACGATTTGCGGGTTGTTCTAATTAAGCTGGCGGATCGCTATCATAATATGCAGACTCTTTCCTTCTTGCCAGAAGAGAAACAAAAGAGAATTGCCAAGGAGACACTTGAGGTTTATGCTCCTTTAGCGGAGAGACTCGGGATTGGAGAGATAAAGGGAAGACTTGAGGATTTAGCTTTTCCCTATGTTTATCCCCAAGATTTTGCCTGGGTTAGAAATTATTCCGTCCCATACTATCACCAAGCAGAAGAATACGTCCAGGGTGCCAGAAAAGCAATCCTTGAAGAATTAAAAAAAGAAAAAATAAAAGCCGAGGTTTCGGGTCGGGCTAAACACTTATATTCTTTATGGCGAAAACTTCTCCGTCCTGAAGTTGATAAAGATATTACAAAAATTCATGATCTTGTTGCTCTTCGGATTTTGGTGAATTCAGTTCGTGATTGTTATGCTGCCTTAGGAGTAGTTCATAAAATTTGGAAACCAGTACCCTTCGTTGGGATTTCTGATTTCATTGCTGTTCCCAAACCAAATGGTTATCGCTCAATTCATACCAAAGTTTTTGGACCGGGAGGAAAAATTATTGAGGTTCAAATAAGAACTTACGAGATGCACGAGGAGGCAGAAAATGGAATCGCCGCCCATTGGTATTATGGACATCTAAAAACGGCTGGCGTCTCGGGTAAAAGACTTAGAGACGGAGTTTTTGCCCCTGATGAAAAACTTTCCTGGGTTAAACAACTTGTGGCTTGGCAAAAAGAAATGGTTGACTCCAGCGAGTTTTTAGATGCTTTAAAATTTGATGCTCTGCGCCACCGGATTTTTGTCTTTTCCCCAAATGGAGATGTTTTTGATCTACCGGTCGAGTCTTCCCCCATTGATTTTGCTTATGCGGTCCATACTGAACTTGGAGACAAGGCAGTGGGAGCAAAGGTTAATGGGAAAATGGTTTCCCTAGATTCAAAACTTAAAAGTGGAGATATGGTTGAGATTTTGACTTCAGAAAAAAAGAAAGGTCCATCGCGCGATTGGCTTTCTTTTGTCGTCACCAGGGTTGCCAAGAAAGAAATCTTGAAACATTTTCGTTCTAGTAAAGACCGCCCCTCTTGAGTATAATGTAGTCATGGAAAGAATACTTACTCAAGAAACAATTAAAAAAATAGGCGAAAAAGCTCGCCTTTGTGGTTGGGTTCAAGCTCGACGGGACCATGGAAAACTGGTTTTTGTTGATCTTCGGGACAGATCTGGAATTGTTCAGATAGTTGGCGATCAGAAACTTGGGGATTTGCGAGCCGAGGATGTGATTGAAATTACTGGAGCAATTAGAAAACGACCCAAGGAAATGATAAATCCTAAAATCCCAACAGGCGAGATAGAAGTAGAGGTAGAAGAAATTAAGGTTTTGGCCAAAGCGAAAGAGTTGCCTTTTCCGATAGATACCGAAGGGTTAGATATTGACGAAGACCTAAGACTAAAATATCGCTATTTAGATCTTCGCCGCCCACGTCTGGTTAAACACTTAGAACTTAGACACAAAACAATTAAGTTTATTCGTGACTGGCTTGATGAACGAGGTTTTATTGAAATTGAAACGCCAATTTTAACCAAAGCCACTCCTGAAGGCGCTCGAGATTTTATTGTTCCTTCAAGACTCAAACCTGGTAAGTTTTATGCTCTTCCTCAATCTCCTCAACAATATAAACAACTTTTAATGGTTTCAGGCTTTGAGAAATATTATCAGATTGCCCGCTGTTTTCGTGATGAAGACCCGCGGGCTGATCGAGCCTATGGTGAATTTACTCAACTTGATTTGGAGATGTCTTTTGTTACCCAAGAGGAAATACTTCAATTAATTGAAGTGCTTTTTACCGAGTTGACCGAGAAGATTTTTAAGAAAGAACTTTTTCAAAAACCATTTCCCCGATTTAGTTACAAAGAAGCAATGAAAAAATTTGGTGATGACAAATTTGATCTCCGAGAAAAAAAGGATCCAGGTATTGTTGCTTTTACTTGGGTTTTGGATTTTCCATTGTTTGAAAAGACGCCAGAGAGGGAAATTGCCCCCTCTCATCATCCTTTTACTGCCCCAAAAGACGAAGATATTCCTTTACTAGATAAAGAACCGATGAAAGTTCGTTCTTGGCAGCATGATTTGGTTTGCAACGGATTTGAGGTGGGCGGTGGTAGTCTGCGAATTACCAATCCGGAAATTCAAAGAAAAGTTTTTAGAATCCTTGGGCTTTCGGATGAGGAAATCGAGAAAAAGTTTGGTCATCTCCTTCGGGCGTTTGAATATGGGGTTCCGCCTCATGGGGGGATTGCCCTGGGAATTGATCGGTTATTAATGGCTGTAACTGGCGAAAAAAGTCTACGGGAACTGATTGCTTTTCCTGCAAATGCCAGCGGTCAGACCTCGGTCATGGATGCCCCCTCTGAAGTTTCCGAAGAACAATTGAGGGATCTAGGAATTAAGATTACCAAAAAATAATCATATATTGATATATGAGTATCAGGGGATGAATCAGCGATGAGCCAGGTTGTTTTTGAAGAGATTATTAGATTACTTCAGGCTAATAAAATTAACTATTATCTTTTTGAACACGAACCGGTTTATACTAGTGAGCAGGCGGCTAAGGTTCGCGGCTCAAGTCTTAAAGGAGGAGCCAAAGCCCTGATTTTTGTCGCCGACGGCAAACCAATAATGATTGTGGTACCAGGGGACAAAAAGGTGGATATCGGACGGTTTAAAGAGGTAGAAAAGATTGATGATTTACGGATGGCAACACCTGAAGAAGTGGTGCAATTGACGGGACTCCAGATTGGCGCTGTTCATCCTTTGGGTAATTTACATAATTTGCCAGTTTATGTTGACAAATCTTTGGGAAGAAATCAGGAGATAGTTTTTAATGCTGGTCTTCATACGAAATCTATCAGAATGAAATATCAAGATTATTTTTGTTTAGTTAAGCCCTCTTTAGGTGACTTTGCAATATAACCTTATGTGTCAAGCTATCACACACCGGGTGTGGGACAGGTAGACACATAAGGATCTGGTTTAAGAAATGATTAAAAAAAAGACTTTAAAAGAGATTAAAAATCTTAAAAAGTTCTTTTTATTTTTGTGGAAGAAAAAACTTTCTGGATTTAATTTTCTTCTAACCTTCTTTGTGGTCTTTTTACTCCCAGGACAGGGTTATTACGATACCCTTAGGCTTTCTTGGCAAAATCCAAAAGTTCAAGCCTCTCATTTTGTTATTCCTCAACCTTTCCCAATTCCAAAAAACAGAACCGGCGCTCCTGCGCCTCTTCTTTCGGCAAAATCTGCTCTTGTCGTTGATCTCCCTTCTTGGGTAGTCATGTATGAGAAAAATCCAAATTTAAAACTTCTGCCGGCTTCGACCACCAAAATAATGACTGCTTTAGTTTCCTTGGACTATTATCCTCAAGAGCAAGTTCTTGAGGTCCCAGATGTTTTTAGGGAGGGACAGGATATTAAACTTCAAAAAGGAGAAAAAATGACAGTCGAAAATCTTTTATATGCCCTACTTGTGGCTTCAGCCAATGATGCGGCAGAGACCCTGGCGGCAAACTATCCTGGAGGTAGGACTAATTTTATTGAGGAGATGAACCAAAAAGCAAAGAGCTTAAAGCTTGCAAATACTTATTTTGTTAATCCAACTGGAATAGACGAGGAGGGAGAATATACTTCAGCGTCTGATTTAGCCAGACTGGCAAAAAGTGCCATCCAAAATCCAGTTTTTGCCCGAATTGTTGCCACTGATAAGGTTGTCGTCTATTCTTCTGACTCAAAAATTAGTCACCCAATGAGTAATATTAATGTGCTTTTGGGAAAAATTCCGGGGATTAAGGGGATTAAAACTGGTTGGACCATTAATGCTGGAGAATGTCTTGTTGGCATTGATGAGCGAGACGGAAGAAAAGTTATCACTGTTGTTTTGGGGAGCCAGGATCGTTTTGGAGAAACAGAAAAACTTCTTGATTGGGTTTTTGGAAACTTTAGTTGGGAGACACCGGGTTGAAGCCTATTCGATCCATTTGGAATCAACCGCGGAGACATAAGCAAAAAAATCTCTGTCTCCCTCGAAAACAAAAATTGGCTGGAGAAAATTTTGGGGTTGGGGAGAGTCAAAATAGGCAAGATATACTTTTCTGACCGTTATCTTACCATCAGTATTTTCTCCAAGAGAGGCAATAAATCCCTTCCCGCCTTGAAGCTCTTGCCAGGCTGTTTGGGCAGACTTTAGGGGATAGGTAGCAAAACTTTCTCTTTCAATTTTATTGTAATTATAGTTTATTTCAACGATTCTTTTTTCTCTTGCTCGCGCCCCTGAAAAAAGGAAAGTAATAGAACCTTCTTTGGGGTTTTCGGGTAAAATTGGGAGACCTCCTAAATCTTCTCTAAAAAGTCCCACTTTGACAAAGTCAGCCTCGGATAGAGAAATTGCCGGCATAAGGTTTGGAGCTTGATATTTAAGATAGGAGACTTGGGCTTTGCCCAAAGACAAATCTTGAGCAAGAAGCCCTGCAGAGGAAAGAAAACTTTTTGCTTCAGATATTGCCTGGTCATTTGAGGGTAACTTTTTTTCAGTTAAAATGGTTTGATCGCTTGAGAAATCATAATAAAGTTTAAAGTTTAAAGTGATGATATCAATATCAAGGCTGGTTGGAGGAGTTGTCTGAGTTTGAAAGCGGTAGGTTTTTGAGGAAAGAGCTTGGGGATTGGTGGAAAACCCCATTTTTTTGGCAGTTTCTTTGGCTCGGTCTAAAGAAAGAAGAGTGGCTCCGGGTTTGACCGAAAAATAGACCTTACTGATACTGTCAAGTTTTGGAACAGCTCCCTGAATGGTCTCAAGTTTAAAAGAGAGTGTTGGTAAGCCCTCTTTTTTGGGAAAATCAATCTTTGGCAATTTTCCAAAAGAAACCGTTGGCGGAGGGGGAGGTGGAGGATGGATTTTCCGAAGATAGGCAGAAGTTATTCCCCAAATAAACCGAAAGACTAAAAAGACTACCAGAGCAATCGCGCCGTATTTTATTCCTTTGCGAGTATAGTAGGCAGTTTCCGTTAAAGTAGCCATTCTTCGACAGGCTCAGGATGAATAGGCCTGTATTTTGAGTATAAAGTTACCTTGTGTTAAAATCAAGGTGAAATGAAGAAAGTTAGAGTTAGAATTGCTCCTTCGCCAACGGGTTTTGCCCATGTTGGGACTGCTTATATTTCACTTTTTAATTTTGCTTTTGCCCACCAAAATAAAGGCAAGTTTATTCTCCGGATTGAAGACACTGATGTTAAGCGCCATATTCCTGAAGCGGAGAAGGCAATTTTCGATGGTCTAAAATGGCTAGGTTTGCTCTATGATGAAGGACCCGATATTGGTGGTCCTTTTGGTCCGTATCGCCAATCAGAGCGTCTTTCTTTGTACCAAAAAACTTGCCAGAAACTTTTGAATAAAAAACTTGCCTTTGAAGATGAAGGAGCGGTTCGTCTTCGGGTCCCCAAAACTGGCGAAATTTCTTGGGATGATTTGGTTCGAGGAAAAATCTCTTTCAAAAATGAAAATATTGAGGATTTTGTTTTGTTAAAATCAGATGGGTTTCCAACTTATAATTTTGCTTGTGTGGTTGATGATCTCCTGATGAAGATTTCCCATGTTATCAGAGCCGAAGAACATATTTCAAATACTCCGCGTCAGCTCCTGGTCTATCAAGCATTAGGTGAAAAACCGCCAATTTTTGCCCACATGCCAATTCTAAGAAATCCTGATCGATCAAAAATCTCAAAAAGAGAAAACCCAATTGCTTTATCTTGGTATCAAGAGCAAGGCTATTTACCCGAAGCCTTGATTAATTTCTTGAGCCTTTTAGGCTGGTCTCATCCAGAAGAAAAAGATATCTTCTCTTTAGAGGAATTTATAAAACTTTTTAGTTTTGAAAGAGTGGTGACCACTGCCCCAATTTTTAATTTTCAAAAACTTGATTGGTTAAACGGTGTTTATATCAGAAAAAAATCTGATAGCCAGCTACTTCAATTAATTAAACCATTTGCTCCGAAAGGTGCAAGCCCCACTTTAATTAATCAAACTATCCTGTTAGTTAAAGAAAGATTAAATAAACTTTCAGATTATTCTGTCTTAGCTGGATTTTTCTTTAAAGAACCAAAGGTTGAGAAAAAACTTTTTGAAAAAAATGCCAAAGGACAGTTGTCTTTAGCACTTGAAGTTTTAGAAAAACTAAAAACCTGGGATAAGAAAAATCTGGAGCAAGTTCTCCAAGAACTTGTTAAAGAAAAAGGCTGGAAAACCGGAGAATTTTTTATGAATTTCCGAGTCGCCATTGCTGGTTCGAAGATAACTCCTCCAATTACTGATTCAGTCGAAATTCTCGGTCGCGAAAAAACCCTAAAACGACTCCGGGAAGTAATTTCTCTAATTAAGAAGTGAAGACCGTTTTTCTAAGTTTGTAATTCTCTTTTCGTGGTTTTGAAATTCTTTAGCAGTTGGCGTGTCCGCTTTCAAATCCCTGACGTCTCTTTTGATATCCCTAACATCTGTCTCAATATTCTCAAGTCTCGTTTCAACTTTAGCGAGTTCTTCTTTGGTCGCCAAAGTTGCAAGCGCCTTGGTAAGCACCTGACTGATATGAGCAACGGCAATTTCAATTTCCTCTTTTAAATCTTTTCTGGTGAGCATAATCGTATTTTGACATAGGAAAAATTGATTAGTCAAGTGGTAAATGGTAAAATTGAGCCTGATTGCCCGGTCGGCTAACGGTAGGCCAGATGGCTCTGGACCATCTAATCCTCGTTCGAATCGAGGCTGGGCAGCCAATGAATCTGGCAATTTTTGATATCGATGGGACGCTTACTAATTCTCCGCCTTCTGAATGAAGCCAAAATTCCAAAACCAAAATAGCCAAATTCAGCACCCAACCCTATAATAATTGACTTTTTGTTTTTTCTATGGTATACTTCTGGCATTGATTTAAGTAAGGGTAGGTATAAAGCAACCTATTTTTTGCTTAATTCAGGGTAATTTATTGTTCTTGCACCTTAATAGTTTGCGGAACGTCGAACGTTCCTGACCCGTTTGGCGGGTCGGAAGAAATAAATATAACCTCCTTACCGAGTGGGTAGCACTTTGGGCATTACCGCTAGTGTCTAAAGCGCTATCCATTCGGAAGCTGGACGATCTGTCCATCATCTCATCGAAAGGAGAATAAACATGTTCGGTAAGTGGTATCAGCTCTACGTCAAAGCTCCTCCTGGTAGTGTAGTGGTTACACCACGCCGCAGGTAATGAAGCGAATTGACGACCATCTGGTTGTTCAAACACCCGCCTCATTCGTTGCGCCGCTCCCTCAGGGGTTGCCGGTTCAGGAAGCTGACGGAACGTGGGAAGTCCGAGTGCACGACGCAAACGCGTTGGGATTCGTCAAGTTCATCTTGACACAGCACTACGGACTCGAAATCGTGCGCGAAGTCGAGAATGAGTAACAGGAGGCACAAGATGTCCGACGTTATTCCTGGTCTGAAGCTGATTTATCAAACCGGCGGCACAAACATCGCCGACGACCCTTCGATGCCTTACAGGCTTGACGCGAACTTCCGCCCCCCTGAGTTCATGGAGGTGGCGTTCGTGTTGATGCACGGTGGTAGCGAGGAAATCGTGGTGCGTGGTATGACCAGAGAGGCGCTGGAAGAGTTCGTCGAGGCCAATGACTTCAAGACCCATCCGCGTCTCCGCAGGCTCACCATCACCGGTCCAGACGGCGAAGTGATCGAAGTCAAGAAGTAGGAGGCAGACATACGGTCAATTTTCCGCAAATCGAATGGTGCAAGAAGAGCGCCGTGGTGTAGCAGACACTTGCTACGTTTTTCCCGGCGCTTTTTTTGTGGCTTAAAATCCTATTATTTCCTAATTATTTCCTAAAACTCCTCTTGTCAAGATAAAATTCTTCATGTTAATATGGATTTATGCAACAGAAAAATTTTTTCTTAATTCTTCTTCCGACGGCCTTATTTATGGCTGTTTTTGTTTTATTTTTCTCAAGCCAGAAATTTCTGCTTGAGAAACCTGGCTGTTATTGTCAAGGAACTGGAGAATTTCAGTTTGGGGAGACCCAAGCCTATTTTGAAGGAAAGAAAATTCAAGCACCTTTAGCCAGGTGGGAGCTTTCGCCAAGCGAGAGAAAAGTTTTAGGTGAGAAAACCGGGGTAGAAAAATGGATTGAGGTTGATTTATCCGAACAAAAACTTCGCGCCTGGGAGGGAAATAATCTTTTTCTGGAGACTTTGATTTCCTCGGGCAAACCTTGGACACCAACCATTACCGGTGAATTTCGCATCTGGAGCAAGTTTAAGTACGCTAAAATGGAGGGAGGCGAAAAAGGTACCCATAGTTATTATTATCTACCCAATGTTCCCTATATCATGTATTTTCATAATGGTTTTGGGCTTCATGGAACCTATTGGCATAATAATTTTGGTCGGACAATGAGTCACGGATGTGTTAATTTGCCAACACCAGTAGCAGAGAGACTCTTTTACTGGACAACCCCTTCGGTTGATGCTTTAAACGCTATTAGGGCAACTGGAGATAATCCCGGAACAAGGATTGTGATTCATGAATGAGTTGTTTTGGTTCGGGCACGAACTTGTTGCTTGAGTTTAGAGATGACGTCCCGATTAAATCGGGACACGGCTTGCTTAGATAGAGATTCCAGGAGTCTGGTGGCGCTGTTTTCGGATGGCGCAAGCCTGGGACGTCAGACGTCCCCTGTCACATTAAACTCGGCGCAAAAGTTGTGCCCTCACCATCTTGAAGGTGGCTCAAAATTCGTGTTAATTCGTGAGGCGACCAAACTGCCTTTTGGGGTAGAACTAAGATACGTGGTCGCCAGATTCGTGTAAATTCGTGTGAGACTGGCGGAATTTAGATGTGTTACGAATACCTATTGCTTTTTAGCAATTAATGTGATAGACTGCTAATGGTTCGGGGCTTCGACTGAGCTCAGCCGAAGTCTAAACTCACTATGACAGACCAATCAGAAAAAATTATTCCTGCAGTAGCTCTTCGAGACAGTGTGGTTTTTCCCTACACCGAGGTCCCTCTTACTTTTGGTCGACCACGGTCAAACAGTGCCGTCAAGGCTGCTTTTAGTGGTTCAGCCGAAAGACTTTTGGCAGTCTTTACCCAGAAAGACCCAAGGGTAGTGGAGCCAGGAAAAGAAGATCTTTATCAAATTGGCACCCTTGTTGTTTTAGAAAATACCCTTGAGATAGACGGAAGCGTCACGGCAATTGCCCGAGGAGTAGGTCGGATAAGGCTTGAGGAAGTAATCTCAACCGACCCCTTTATTTTGGTTAGGGTAAGTGAAGTTCCGGAAATTATCGAGGAATCGGATGAAGTTAAGGCTTTGTCAAGTCATTTAATTAATCAATATCGCAAGGCTTTTAATCTTGGGAAACCAATCGATATTATGGTTTTAATGAGACTTTCCTCTGGGGTTTCTCCGGCGGAGTTGGCTGACCAAATTGCTTCAAGTTTAGACTTAAAAACTGAGGAAAAACAAGGACTTTTGGACTTGGCGGTTGTTTCCCAGAGGCTTAATAAAGTGGCTGAATATCTTAACCATGAAATCAAAATTTTAGAACTTGAACGCTCAATTGCCACTAAAACCCAAGTCCGGTTTGAAAAAGAGATGAAAGAAGCAGTCTTGCGGGAGCGGAAGAAAACAATTGAGAAAGAGCTTGGAGAACTTGGCGGAGAGGAAGACGAACAAGTTAGAGAATTCAAACAAAAAATTCGCCAGTCCCGTTTGCCTTTGGAGGCGAGAAAAAAAGTTGAGAAAGAACTTTCTCGTTTTGCCCAAATGCCTCCTATGTCTCCTGAACGACCGTACATTGAAAACTGGCTTGATTGGATAACTTCTATGCCTTGGACTCGAGCAACCCCAAATAATACTAGTATTAGTCGAGCAGCCAAGATTTTAGAACAAGATCACTATGGTTTAAAGAAAGTAAAGGAACGGGTAGTTGAGTACTTGGCGGTGATGAAGCTGAAAACGCAAAGACGCAAAACTCTTGCGGGCGCAAAAACGCAGAGGGAGGAAGTCGGGACGCCCTCAATTCTTTGTTTTATCGGACCTCCGGGGGTGGGAAAAACTTCAATCGGAAAATCAATCGCTAAAGCGTTAGGACGAAAATTTATTCGGATTTCTTTGGGAGGAATTCGAGATGAAGCAGAAATTCGCGGACACAGGCGGACTTATGTTGGCGCTTTACCGGGCAGAATAATTCAGGGAATGAGAAACGCCGGGACCAAAAATCCTGTTTTTATGCTTGATGAAATTGACAAAGTCGGAATTGATTTTCGGGGCGACCCATCGGCTGCACTCCTGGAGGCTTTAGACCCTGAACAAAATAAAGAGTTCTCTGATCATTATCTTGAGGTCCCATTTGATTTATCTGAGGTAATGTTTATTTGTACTGGTAATATTTTAGACACCGTCCCTCCAGCCCTTCGAGATAGACTTGAAGTTATCAGCTTTCCCGGCTATACCGAAGAAGAAAAATTTAATATTGGCAGGCAATTTCTTTGGCCAAAGCAGGTTAAAGCCCATGGTCTAGAGAAAATAAAAATTACCTCTAGGGCACTTTATGAGGTAATTCGCCGCTATACCAGAGAGGCAGGGGTTCGGGAACTTGAGCGAATGCTCGCGACAATCTTGCGAAAGGTGGCAAAGAAAAAAGCAGAAGGAAAAAGAGTGAAAGAAGAGATTGATATGCTAGAGACCCGAAAGTTTTTAGGTCCGCAGAAATATTCCTCAACCTTGGCGGAGAAGAAAAATGAGGTAGGGATGGCCACTGGACTGGCTTGGACTGAGGCTGGGGGAGAGATTCTTTTCATTGAGGCGGCTTTGATGCCTGGGAAGGGCAATCTTGTCTTAACCGGACATTTAGGAGAAGTAATGAAGGAATCAGCTCAGGCAGCTTTTTCTTTTGCCAGAAGTCATTGGGAAACCTTGGGTCTTCGAGAAAATTTCTCAAAGAATTTAGATGTTCACATTCATGTTCCTGAAGGAGCCGTGCCCAAGGACGGACCATCAGCCGGGATAGCCATGGCGGCAGCTTTGGTTTCGGCTTTGACGAAAATTCCCACCCGTCGGGATGTTGGCATGACCGGAGAAATTACTCTTCGGGGCAGGGTTTTGGAGATTGGGGGAGTTAAAGAAAAAGTTATTGCCGCTCACCGGGCAGGACTCAAAGTTTTGATTTTGCCGAAAGAAAATAAAAAGGATCTTGAAGATGTTCCAAGTAAGGTTAAAAAAGATATTAAATTTGTTTTTGTCTCCGAACTTGGGGAGGCTTTAAAAGTCGTCCTTCTTAAGCAAAAAGAAAAGAAAATCTCTTTGCCTAGAAAACCTGCTGGTTTTGTCCCAGCTTATCTTCCCTCCTAAAATCTTGTTTTCAGGTGTTACTTTCCAGTCACTCTTAAAGCAATGCAGGCGAGATTATAGATCATTTTGCGCACAAGTTTTGTGAATTTGCTACTATGAGTTACCATTTCTAATGTTTCATTTTTACTTTGCACGGCCTCTAGCCACTCTTTGAGCTGTCCATTTTTTGTCACTCCTTCTAAACTATAGTAAGCTCTGCCAAAGCCAAATTTTTGAGCTAGAGCATTTAACTGAATAGCATAAGGGTAAAAATCCTCTGGTTTCTCAAAGATCGGCTCTCGTCCTCTTTTACCAGTTTCCCCCAAGAGCCCTGTTTGGAAGAAAATTTGTCCCTCGAAATTTCGCTCTTTAGCCCAATAGTAAGTATCAACCACATAACTTTCAAGAGTTTTAAAGAATAAATTTTGGGCAATCTTCTTTCCAAATAATAAATGGGCGTAATCAACATATTCACTTGGGAAAAGCATAAAAAGAATTGCATCGAATGGTAAAAGTTTTTGTGTTTCTGGAGAAATTACTGCCGAATGGTTTGCTTTCTGCCAAACACTGCCCTTAAATACTAGATCGTCGGTTACTAAAAGCGGAGTAACAAGTATCACTTTGCATCCTTGACTATGTAGACTATCTAACAATGAGCCGATTTTTTGATAAAAACTTGAGAACTCTTTTAAAGTTAAGGCTCTCCGCACTGCCCGGATAAAATAGTTCACAAAACCAAAATGCACTTCCATAATTTGCTTTTGAGAAAAAAGTGTTGGTTCTACATCCAGGCATAACCAATCTAAGATTATTCCTTGTTGTTTAAGTTCTTTAAGATACTTAATTAACTTTTGAGAAAAATAATCAAAATTTTCTTTGTTCGGCCAATATCCCTTATCATCTCCTACCAGCGGCCAGCCAATAACTTTAATATTATGAGAAGTATAAGTATTAAAAATTTTAGCAAATACTTCTGGTGCCTGCTCAATATTCATTGCCAACACTACCCCAAAACCTTTCTTTTTCAAAATCTCAGCCGCTTCCCCATGTTCTGTTAAGCTAAAATCTATTCTTAATTCCTCATCAAAAAATAGATCCGGAAGTTTTTCATCAAAAGTCATGATAAGGAAATTATATCATCAAATCTTGTCTTCAGAAGAAAAATGAGGTAAAATTCAGTTTGACGTGGCCCTGTCATCTAGCGGCTTAGGATAGTAGGTTCTCATCCTACAAACCCCGGTTCGAATCCGGGCAGGGTCACTTAGATGTGAACCTATTCACCTCCTGGAGTTTGGCGATTTGATTATCGCAGTTTTGTACTATTGTAATAGTACAATGATACAGGGACACAAATTTATGCGACCGCTTGAAATTGTGTCCGGAAGATTTCTTTGGTGCTGCGGAGCGATTTTAGAAGTGTGCGCCAGGGTTTGACCCCGCTACAACGCTTACCTGCTCCCCCGCCAACAGCTACGCAGTTGCAGGCGGGCGTCGCAGGAGCGCGTGTACGGGGTCTGCGGGGCGTTAATCCGCCTAAGGCGGATTTTACGCCCCTTGACAAACCTTTTTCTTCGTTGTATGATGCCGAAATAGAGAAAAACTTCTTTTGCCCAAAATCCACCCAAAAGGTGATTTTTTGTTTAAGAACTATGGACGAAGACAAAGTATATCTAACCCGCGAGGGTTTAGAAAATCTCAAAAAAGAATACGAATCCTTAACTAAGGTGAGGCGACCGACAGCGGTTGAAAGACTAGCCGCTACCCGAGTCGTCGGAGAACTAGTGGAAAATAGTGATTATACCCAGGCAAAGCAAGACCTGTCTTTTATTGATGGTCGAATTACCGAGCTTGAGGAAGTGTTAGGAAAAGCAGTTTTAATTTCCGAAGATAAAGGTGGACATAAGCAAGTTGGTCTTGGCTGTAGGGTGACGGTTGAAATTCATGGAAAAAAAGGAGTTTTTCATTTGGTTGGTGAATGGGAAGCAGATCCGCTCAATCAGAAAATTTCTCACGAATCACCTCTTGGCCGCGCCCTTTTAGGCAAAAAAGTTGGCGACAAGGTCGAAGTTGAGGCCCCGGCGGGAAAATTAATCTACACTATCCTTGAGATTGAATGAATTCTCCTTGAGGTTTGGCTTCTCTTTGTGGTAAACTTCCTTTTAGTATGGCGAAAAGATTAGAAAACATCAGAGCCAGCCGTTTGGAAAAACTTCAAAAAATAAAGTCTTTAGGGATTGATCCTTTTCCTGCCCGTTATCAGCGAGAACAAACAACATCTCAAGCCCTAAAGATGCTAAACAAGAAAGTTTCAGTTGCTGGCCGAATTGTTTCTTGGCGGGAACACGGCGGTTCCATCTTTGCTGACTTAAGGGATGAATCAGGAAAAATCCAAATATTTTTTAGGCGAGACAAATTGGGTGAAAAAAAATATGATTTCTTAAAACTTTTAGATATTGGAGATTTTTTAGGGGTTGAGGGAGAAGTTTTTAAGACCCAAGCTGGGGAAATAACAGTTCAAGTTTCAGAATATACCCTTCTGACAAAATCGCTTCGTCCGTTACCCTCAAAATGGCACGGATTAAAAGATGTTGAGGAACGCTACCGCAAAAGATACCTGGATTTAATTATGAATCCCCAGGTGAAAAAGGTTTTTGAGACAAGATCCAAGATAATTGCTCTTCATCGAAAATTTCTCACCGACAGAGGATATTATGAGGTGGAAACCCCGATTCTTCATCCGCTTTATGGGGGCGCTCTGGCTAGACCGTTTAAAACTTATCATAATGCTTTGGGGATTCCTCTTTATTTACGGATTTCGACTGAACTTTATCTAAAGCGTCTGATTGTTGGCGGTTTTGAAAAAGTTTTTGAAGTCAACAAGGTGTTTCGAAATGAGGGGATAGACCGTCAGCACAATCCCGAGTTTACCATCTTGGAGACGATGGAAGCCTATATTGATTATCAAGAAAATATGAAATTGATTGAAGAAATGACGCAATATGTGGTCAAAGAATTGACCGGTGGCACAAAAGTCATTTTTCAAGGGAAAGAAATTGATTTTAAAGCTCCCTGGAAAAGAATTACCATGGTTGAGGCAGTCAAAAAAGCGACTAATATTGATTTTTCTAAAATTAAAAGTCTAGAAAAGGCTAAAAAGATTGCCCAAGATTTAAAAATTGAACTGAATAAATACACCGCAAGTGCCATAGGCTTGATTTTGGCAACTATTTTTGAAGAAAAAGCGGAGAGGGGTTTAATTCAACCGACCTTTGTTTATAATTATCCAATTGAAACTTCGCCGCTGGCGAAAAAAGTTCCGGATGATCCGCGTTTTGTTGAGCGAGTTGAACATTATATCGCCGGCATGGAATGTTCTAATAATTATAATGAGCTTAATGACCCCCTTGAGCTTGCCGAAAGGTTTAAAGACGAACGGAAAAAAGAAAGGTTGGGAGATGAAGAGGCCCATCAGGTTGACCAAGATTTTATTGAGGCAATGGAGTATGGTATGCCGCCAACTTCGGGAATCGGACCCTGTATTGACAGATTAGTCATGATCTTAACCGATATGCCTTCGATCCGCGACGTGATTTTATTTCCAACGCTAAGACCGGGAAAATGAGGTTCTTAATAAATGACCGAAGTTGGCTATAAATATCTTAAGACTTATCAAATGGCAGTGGTGATTTATGATTTGAACGGAGAATTTTGCGAGAATTTTATGCCTGGATTTGAATATCGAAGAACCAGGGAACAAATGGTTCAGGCTGCCAGAAGTCATAAACAGAATATTGCCGAGGGTTATCTGGAGAGAAGTTTGAAAGGTTACATTAAACTTCTTGGAGTTTCTTTAGCATCTTTAGAAGAATTGATAGAAGATTTCTTGGATTTTTTAAGGCAAAGAAAACTGGCTGTTTTGGACAAAAATCATCCTAAAGTTAGGGAACTTAGGGCGTTTAGGGTCTTTTGGGATTTTAAAAAGTCCCCAAATTCCCCGAATATCCCAAAACTCCCCAAAGACCCCGAAGAAGCGGCAAACTTCCTTTTGACCCTAGCCCATCAACAGAGTTTTCTTTTAAATAAACAAATCAAAGCCCTGGAGGAAAAATTTGTCAAAGAAGGCGGTTATACCGAAAAATTATTTAGGAGAAGATTAGAAGAAAGGAGAAAAAAATGATTTCTCGCGAAAAAGCCTTAGAAATTCTTCATAACAATATGCGGAATCAGAATCTGCGGAGACATTGTTATGCAGTGGAATCGGCGATGAGGGCTTTAGCCCGTAAATTTGGAGAGGATGAAGAAAAATGGGGATTGGTGGGATTACTCCATGACGCTGATTACGAGAAAACGAAAGATAATCCAGAAAAGCACACTTTATTGACAGTGGAGTGGTTGAAAAATGCTGGAGAAACGGATTCAGAAATTATCTCGGCTGTCTTGTCGCATAACTTCGGACACACAGGCGAGAATGCGCCTAAAAATAATTTAGAATGGTCGCTATATTGTTGTGATGAGTTAACTGGTTTTATTGTCGCCGTTGCCTTAGTGATGCCAGATAAAAAATTATCTTCGGTTTCGGTGGAATCCGTGGTTAAAAAGTTTCCTCAAAAAGCCTTTGCTGCGGCAGTTAAAAGAGAACAAATCGCCATGTGCGAAGAAAAACTTGGGATTCCCCTGCCGGAATTTGTTAAAATAACACTTGAGGCGATGCAAATAATTAGTGGAGAACTAGGTCTATGTTAGATATTAATCTTATCAGGGAAAATCCGGAAAAAGTAAAAGTTGGAATTGTTGCAAAAGGATACGATTCAAAGATTGTCGATAAAGTTCTGTTAGCGGATAGGAAAAAAAGAGAAATTCAGGAGGAAGCGGAGATGCTTCGGGCCAAGCGGAACAAATTAGCCAAAATTGGGAAAGGAACTCCCGAAGCAAAAAAACTTAAAGAGAGATTAAAGCTGGTGGAACAAGAATTGCGGAAAGCAGAAGAAGAATTTCAAGAGTTAATGCTTCAAGTCCCAAATTTTCCCGCGCCCGATGTTTCGTTCGGTAAAGATGAATCCGAAAATAAAGTCATTAGAAGTTGGGGAGAACCCAAAGAGTTTGGTTTTAAACCAAAAGATCACCTGGAATTAGGTGAATTGTTAGACATTATTGATGTTAAAAGAGCGGGAAAAGTTTCCGGCTCAAGATTTGGATATTTAAAAAACGAAGGAGCAATTTTAGAATTCGCTCTTGTTCAGCTGGCTTTTGAGACTTTAGTTAAAGAGGGGTTTATTCCGGTTGTCCCCACGGTTATGATTAAGAAAGAGACGATGAGAGGGATGGGATATTTAGAGCATGGTGGCAAGGAGGATATGTATATTTTGGAAAACGACGGATTGGTTTTGGTTGGAACTTCGGAGCAATCGATTGGTCCAATGCATCAGGGTGAAGTATTTGAAGAAAAAGATTTACCAAGGCGCTATCTGGGATTTTCCTCTTGTTTTCGGAGAGAAGCCGGTGCTTATGGCAAAGATACCAGGGGAATTTTGCGTGTCCATCAGTTTGACAAGGTGGAAATGTTTTCTTTCACCAAACCCGATCAGGGCGACAGAGAACATGAATATCTCCTCTCACTTGAAGAAAAGCTAGTTCAATTAATTGAAGTGCCTTATCGGGTGGTTAAAATGTGCACCGGAGACTTAGGGGCTCCAGCCGCCAGAAAATATGATATTGAATGCTGGATTCCTTCGCAAGAGAAATACCGCGAAACCCACTCGACTTCGACTTGCACCGATTTTCAGGCAAGGAGATTAAATATTCGTTATAAGACAACAGACAACAGACAACAGACAACAGAATTTGTTCATACCCTTAATGGAACCGCTTTTGCCATTGGTAGAACTCTAATTGCTATTTTGGAAAACTATCAACAAAAAGACGGGTCGGTTTTGGTGCCAAAAACTCTTCAAAAATATACTGGTTTTGAAAAGATCTCCCCGAAAGGATAAAATCAAAGGGATGAAATCTTCTTACTCCCCACAGGTTGTCATTGGGAGATTTAGGCAGATTTGGTTTACATTTTCTACGATTGTAAAGCTTGTCTGGAAAATTCAACCGGGATTCTTAGTTACCATTTTGTTGGTGAATATTCTTGCTGGTGTTTTCTTTGCCCCTCTTGCGTGGTTGAACAAGTTGATTATCGATAAAGTGATTGCCAATATTGGCAATCCGCTTTGGCAACAGGCTTTATCCGGCTTAGTTTTGCTTATTTTACTGCGAACAATATTAGAATTCGCCAGAGATCTTTTGAGTAGGGTTTCTTCCTTTTTGCAATTTTATCTTTCTCGCGTTTTTGATGCCCATTTGGAATTGCTTTTGGCTGAGCAAAATTCCTCTCTAGATGTGGAAACTCTGGAAAATCCAGAATTTAAGGACAAACTGAATAAACTTGAGAGGGAAATTTACGGTAGAATCTGGGGATCAATGATGTCTTTTACCCGCATTCCTGAAAACCTCTCTGGTCTTCTGGTTGCCTTTTTAATTTTGCTCAGTTTTAGGCCTTGGGTAGTGGTGATAATTGTCCTTTTTGTCTTTCCTCAATTTTGGATTGATGCTAAATTTGTCAAAAAAGAATATGCTTGGAGCGACCAGATCAGTCCCAAATACCGGCTTCGGGGCTGGCTTTCTTGGTATCTTGTCAGGGCCAGGAGCTATTTGGAAATGAGAATTTTAAGACTGGCTCCTTATTTTTTACAAAGAATTTATGGACTTCAGAAAGAAATTTTTGAAAGTCAGACAGCGATTCAGAAAGAGAAAGAAAGTTCTGGTCTGTTAGCCTCCTTACCGCAAAATATTTTTTATTTTGCCTTTGAAGTTTATTTGGTGATTTTAGCTATTCTTCAAAGGATTACTGTTGGTTCAATGCAATTTTATATCAGCGCCACGAACTCGTTTCGCTACAGCTTTTCAGGTTTGTTGAGAAATCTTGTAGATTTTTATGAAAATTATATTTATATTGCTGATTTAGTTTGGTTTTTAGATCTTAAGCCCAAGCTTGTTTCAGGCACCCATAAGCCTCCTCGCAAAATAGAAAATATTGAATTTAGAAATGTCTGGTTTAAGTACCCAAACACCCAACCATGGGTTCTTAAAGAGATCAACTTGAAACTCTCCTCTGGTGATCGGTTAGCGGTTGTTGGAGAAAATGGGGCAGGGAAGAGCACCTTAATTAAACTTTTATGCCGGTTTTACGACCCTCAGCGAGGAGAGATTTTGGTTAATGGGAAGAATTTGAGAGATTTCAAAAGAGACCAATGGTGGCAAAAATTAGGAGTTTTATTCCAAGATTTTGAAACCTATCCCTTTACCGCCCGCGAGTCAGTTGGTTACGGAAAAATTGAGAAGGTGGAAAACCTTCCAGAAATTCAAGATTTTGCCCGAAAGACCGCCATTCATCCCTATATTGCTTCACTCCCATTAAAATACGAAAATCCCCTAGCTCGTGATTTTGAGAAAGGAGTTGAACCCTCGTTTGGTCAGTGGCAAAGAATTGGGTTAGCGAGGATTCTTTTGCGCGATAGTGAGATTTTAGTTTTGGATGAGCCAACCTCGAATGTTGATGCCAAAGCCGAAGAGGAAATTTTTGGGAAAATATCTCAGTTGGTAAAAGGAAAAAATCTCATTTTAATTTCCCATCGTTTTTCCACGGTCCGGCGGGCGAAGAGAATTATCGTTTTAGAGAAAGGAAAAATTATTGAACAAGGAACGCATCAAGAATTGATGAAACTTGGAGGAACTTATGCCCAGCTCTTTACTCTTCAAGCAAAAGCCTACCAATAGAATAGTAAATAGTAAATTGTAAATAGCAAATAGAGAAATGGAAGTAAAAAAAGTTCTTCAAAAATTTTTTCGCGGATATGTGGTTTTGGAGGAAACCGAGTCGGTCATTAATGGGAAAATTCAGGTTTTGGAGGATATTTTTGGCAAGAGAAGATTGGTGGTTGGGGGACTGACGCAATCAGGAGAAGCGGTTGAGAAGATTTGGGAAGCGGCAATAAAAGTAATTAGTAATTGGAAATTAGTAATTAGGAATTGTTTAATTCTGGGATTAGGAGCAGGAAATGCGGCAAAGGTTTTGGCGAAGGGCGAAGGGCGAAGGGCGAAGATTTTAGGGATCGAGATTGATCCGGAGATAATAAGACTTGGGAAAAGATATTTCGGACTTGGCGAAGCGAAGAATTTAAGAATTCTTAATGAAGACGCAATCAATTGGTTAAGAAGTTGCTCTAATGATTTATACCCGCCTTGCGGCGAGGCAGGTCATGGTAGCAGACGATTTCAATTGATTCTTGTGGATTTGTACAAAGGAGACCAGGTTTTGCCTGAAACCGAGAATAATGAATTTCTTCAGAATATTAAAAAAATTCTCGTTCCAGATGGAATAGTAATTTTTAACCGATTATATTATTCAGAAAAAAAAGAAAAAACCGATAAATTTTTGGAAAAATTAAAAAAATATTTCTCAAAAATTGAGGCTAAAATTGTGGAAACAAATAAATTGTTTTTGTGCCAAAATATTGATACAAAATAGCATTTTTAAGGCAAGTTATTTTTCTTGACAAAACCAAAATTATTATTTCATGATTGAAAATGAAAGGAAGGTGAGCTGTCCATGGCACGCAAAAGAAGAAAGAAGAGAAGATAAGCAGATTGAAGATCTTCAAACCTAAAAAATCAGCCTCAAAGCGCTGGTTTTTTAGTGGCTAAAGAGGTATAATCGCGTTAAACGCGATAAATTTAAAGGCATGCTTAAGATTTTCTCTAAAATTTTTGATTCAAATGAAAAAGAACTCTCAAGAGCAAAACCTTTAGTTGAAAAAATAAATTCTCTTGAGGAAGAGACAAAAAAATTAAAAGATAAAGATTTTGCTGCTAAAACAGCCAATTTTAAAGAAAGAATTTCTTCTGGAGAAACTTTCGAAAATATCCTTCCTGAAGCCTTTGCCCTGGTTCGGGAAGCAGGACGGCGAGCCATAGGACTTCGGCTTTTTGACGTTCAGCTTATGGCGGGGATGACTCTTTTTTCCGGAAAAATTGCTGAGCAAAAAACCGGAGAAGGAAAAACTTTATCCGCGGTTCCCGCTTTATATCTTCGGGCTTTGGCGCAAAAAGGAGCCCACCTTGTCACTGTTAATGATTATTTGGCTCGTCGGGATACTGGTTGGAATGGACCAATTTTTAATTTACTGGGAGTCTCCGTTGGCTGTATTGTCCACGAGCAAGCGTTTTTATTTGACCCAAATTTTACTGACAAAAACGCCACCGACTGGCGACTTTCTCATCTTAAACCTTGTAGCCGCCAAGAAGCCTACAAGGCAGATATTACCTACGGAACAAATAACGAATTTGGTTTTGATTATCTTCGGGACAATATGGTTTCTTCTTTAAAAGACATGGTTCAGCGGGAACACTATTTTGCCATTGTTGATGAGGTTGATTCAATTTTAATTGATGAGGCGCGGACTCCTTTAATTATCTCTGCTCCAGACACCGAACCTACGAAAAAATATTATGATTTTGCTCAGCTGGTGAGTCGGCTGTCTGGCGATACTGATTACACTGTTGATGAAAAATTAAAAACTGCTAATTTAACTGACCACGGAATTAAAAAGGTTGAAAAAATGCTTGGGATAGATAATTTATACGAGAAAGATTTTGAATCGATTCATCACATCGAGAATGCTTTGCGAGCAAGGACTTTATTTCATCGGGATAAAGATTACGTCGTTCGCGATGGAGAAATTGTGATTGTTGATGAATTTACCGGAAGATTAATGTTTGGCAGGCGTTGGTCAGAAGGGTTACATCAGGCAGTTGAGGCAAAAGAGGGGGTTGCGATTCAGCAGGAGTCGCGAACTTTGGCGACAATTTCTTTTCAAAATTACTTTCGGATGTATGAAGTTTTGGCGGGAATGACGGGAACAGCCGCCACCGAAGCTGAGGAATTTCATAAAATCTATAATCTTGATGTTTTGGTTATTCCGACCAATAAACCGATGATTAGAATTGATAATCCTGATGTTGTCTATAAAACTGCTCGGGCAAAATATGCGGCGACGGTATCGGAGATAGAAGATTGTTACAAGCGAGGTCAGCCGGTTTTAGTAGGAACAACCTCAATTGAGAAAAATGAAATAGTTTCTGATTTTTTATCTCATAAGGGAATTCCCCATCAGGTTTTAAACGCCAAACATCATGAAAAAGAGGCATTAATTATCAGTCAAGCGGGAAAGAAAAAAGCGGTAACGGTGGCGACAAATATGGCAGGTAGAGGGGTGGATATAGTTTTAGGAGGAAAAAGACTTGGGAAGTGGGAAGTGGGAAGTGGGAAGTGGGAAGAAGAGGAGAAGAAGTGGCAGAAAGAACATGATGAGGTAGTCAGACTTGGCGGACTCCATGTTATCGGTACCGAAAGACATGAGGCGCGCAGAATTGATAATCAGTTACGAGGACGGTCTGGTCGCCAAGGAGACCCTGGTTCTTCAAGATTTTTTGTCGCTTTAGATGATGATCTAATGAGAATTTTTGGGGGTGAGCAAGTTTCCAAGCTTATGACTGCCTTCAAACTTCCCGAAGACCAACCTTTAGAGCACGGGATGGTCTCCAAAGCCATTGAGCAAGCCCAAGTAAAAGTTGAGGGATTTAATTTTGATGCCCGAAAACACCTGGTTGAATACGATGATGTGGCTAATAAACAAAGAGAAATAATTTATACCCTAAGGAAGAAAGTTTTATCTGGAGAAAATATGAAAGAGGAGATTATAACGAAAATAAAAAATGATATTGAAAATTTAGTTTCGATGTATTCGCCAGAAGGTTACACCGAGCCCGAGTATGAAAATATTATTAGGGGATTTTGTGAGATTGTCCCGTTTGATGATAAATCGCAAACGAATTTAAAATTGCAAATTGAAAATTTAAAATTGCCAGAGAAAATAAATGAATTTTTATTTAAACTGGTAACTGATTTGTACGAATCAAGAGAAAAACAAGTCGGTCCGGAACTTTCCCGGGAAATTGAAAAATTTGCCTATCTTTCCTCAATCGACCATTTATGGATGGACCACCTGGATGCCTTAGATGACCTGCGAGAGGGAATTGGCCTTCGAGGTTATGGGCAGAGAGATCCTCTGGTTGAATATAAAAATGAGGCTTTCTCGATGTTTGAAAGATTAGTTAAACAAATTGATTATGAGGTGGTTAGAAGAATTTTTAGAATCCAGGTCGCCCAGAGACCAGTTCATCCTGAGCGTGTCGAAGGACCTCAGAATATTCAAACAAATATTGATACCTCGGACATGACAGGCTTGACAGGGGTAACTCCTGTCAAGAAGGCAAAACTCGGCCGGAATGACCCATGCCCGTGCGGAGCGACTAAACCAGATGGCACGCCGAAAAAGTATAAGCATTGTTGTTATCCCAAATATGGGTAATCAGAAAGCGGAAGCGAGGTCCTCCTATGTCTGCTCTTTGAGCCATCCCCGATTAAATCGGGATGAAAAGGCGAAAGGTAAGGACAGGAGGATGGTTCTGGTAAAAAGTAGAAAAAATGTCACTATCCGCAGGTGCAAGCGTAAAACACCCCTGGGGTGTAGGCACAGGATGAATGCTAAGAGATAAAATTAGAGAAAAGTCGCCAAATATATGAAAATTCGCTTTGTTGTTAACAAAGATTATGATTCTCGGGTTTTCTTTTCTCTCCTCCAGGGCGAGCATTGGGAGAGTCGGTTAAACGGTTCAGGTATAAGCAAGGAATTGGCGTCCAAAATACACGATGCTCGTTCAAAAAAAGAAATAAAGTTGGCAAAGGGAAAGTTTGGCAAGGTTGTCAATCAAGCCTATGAGAGATGCTTACCATACATTGAGAAATTAAGAAGGCTTTATCAAGAATCTTGGGATGAGATAATTGATGATTTTTCAAAGACTGTTGCGGAGTTGACAAAACCTTGGTTTTACGACGAATATGTTTGCGTAGTAACTCATTTTTGTAAAGGAGTTAGCAATTGGAATGGAAATGTCATTGGGAGGACCTGGAAAGAAAATCCTTTTACCCAGAGAAGAATTACCGCTCACGAGATTCTTTTGGCGCATTATTTTTCAATTTATAGAAATTATTATTCTGGTAGTGGTTTAAAAGATAGACAGATTTGGGCTTTGGCAGAAATTGCCGCTTGGGCCCTGACTGGTTTAGAACCGAAACTGCAAAAATTCTGGCCGTGGGATACTAGCGGTTACTATACCGACCATAATTATCCGGAGTTGGTTGATTTACAATTAAAGCTAAAGGAACCATTTTTAAAAAGAAAAAATTTTGATGAGTATATTAAAATTGGGATAAAAGAAATTACAGCTTTACACCTCGGAGGTGGAATGGCGAAGGTGGGGGCACAAAACACTCTTCGGGTGCAGCCTGATTAGTGAGAATTTTTTAATATAAATAAAATGGAATCTTCAAATAAAGGATTTAAAATATCTCTAGAGCCAGCTCCGGACGATAAGAGGAGACTGCTTGAGAATTTGTTACAACTTTATGCCTATGATTTTAGTGAATTTACTAACGACGAAATCAGTGAATATGAAGATTATTTTGGGAAAAGGTAATTAACGATTACACAAAGGGAAAATACTCCAGCTCCATAGATAAAGAAAAAAAGAAGAATATTTTTACTTTTGAAAATAAATGACTTTGCAAGCAATAATTAATAACCCTCATTTGATAGAAAGTAGATTTGTTTTAAAAGACGGAGAAAAAATCATTTTTCGCCCATTACTTAAAGATGACTCTACCTCTTTTGGAATTTTTCTAGATAGTTTATCAAAGGAAACAAGAAGAAGATATGGTCCTCATCCTCTAACTTTTGGAGAGGCAAAAAACATTTGCGAAAATCTTGATTATAAGGAAATGCTTCGTTTGGTGTTGCTAAATTCTAAAGAAGAAATAATTGGCTATAACATCTTATCTTTCCAACTTCGTGATAGCCAAGTAGAGCGCTTTAAGGGTTATGGAATTCATTTGGTCCCAGGTCGAGATGTTTGTATTGCTCCGGTTATTGCTGATAGATACCAAAATAAAGGGGTAGGAACTATGATGCTGTTAAAAACAATAGAGCTGGCAAAGTCTTTGGGACTGCGACAAATTACCTTGTGGCAGGAAACACAGGTTTCTAATAAAAGGGCGATACATTTTTACGAAAAACTTGGTTTTGAAAAGATTGCCGAGTTTGAAAGATACGGCACGTTCCACTGCGACATACATCTAAGGCTGAATATCTGAGGTGCTAACGTAATCCACCTTAGAGGTGAACTAGATAGGACACCTAAAAGATAGTGCGAGAACCTATTCCGATCTAAGATTGGAGGACCGGAAAATTTTCATCGCTATGTAGTGATGAAAAAATAGGTCGGGCTATAAATCTTTCTCCCAGAAAATTGACAAAATTGCGCCATTGCCCAATTTTGTCCAAATGGGATACATTTCCAATATCTTCCAATTTCTTCTAAGATATTCTAAAATTATCCATAAAATACCAAAAAATAAAAGAGATGAAAACAAAAAATTTACCATTCTTCATCCCAACGACATGCATGGGGATTTTTTGGCGGAGGTAAAAGCCCTTCGGCAAGGATTCGACGGTGAGCTCAGCCGAACCGCTCAGGGTAAACAGGGCGAACTTATTGGTGGTTTGGCTTTACTCTCGGGTTATATCAATATATGGTAAAAAAATATGGAATTTGGTTTTTAATTATCGTTTTTGGGTTGGTTTACAGCCTTTATTCAGTGGTTCGTCATTTACGTTTTGGATCTTTTATTTTTGATTTGGGTGTTTATGACCAGGTCGTTTGGTTAGCCTCTCGCGGTAAGTCACTTTTTTCCTCGATTTTAGAAGCCCATCCTTGGGGTGACCATTTTACCCCAACCCTGCTTTTATTAGCCCCCTTATATTGGGTTTGGGATAATGTGATTATGTTACTTTTGTTTCAGGCTTTTTTTGTTGCTTTAGGGGCTTATCCGATTTATTCTCTTGCCTTCAGAAAAACGAGGGATATTTGCTTGTCTTTAGTGGTTGCTTTTGCTTATCTTTCCTTTTTTGGTATTCAAAATGCGGTTGCTTTCGATTTCCATCCGATCGTTCTGGCAACCACTTTGCTGGCGTGGTTGTTTTGGTTGTACGAAGAGAAAAAATATAGGCTATTTTGGTTGGTTTTGGTCTTGTTTTTGGGACTTCAGGAGAACTTATTTCTTTTGACGGTAGCTTTCGGAGCCTTTTTAATGATACACTACCGCGATTTTAAACGGGGACTTTTAATTTCTCTCGGCTCGGCAATTTTATTTTTATTGGTCGTATTTGTCGTCATTCCCTATTTTGGCAAAATGCCCTTTACCTATTTGCCAAGCCATTTAAAGGATCTGACTTTAGGGGAAGCCATAAAGATGTTTTTTTTATCCTTACACTAAAGTTTGGGTGATGATTGTTTCCTTTTTGGCTTTTGGTTTTCTGCCAGTTTTATCCCCTGGGATTTTTGTTATTCTATTTGAGGAATTTTTCCAACGGTTTGTTGGAACACCAATTGGTACTCGCTGGAGTTTGGCTTTCCAGTATAATTCAATTTTGGCTCCGATTTTGGCTTTTGGGGCGATAGAAGCAATTCAAAAAAAATTTTTGCTGAGAAAAAAATTAGCCACTGGTTTACTTTTGGTTGGAGTGCTTTTGGTTCAGATATTGACCAACCCGGCTCTAAATGATTTGCCTAAGAGAGGTTCTTACGATTTAACTAAAACCAAAGATAGTCGGGCAATTTTAGCTTTGATTCCAGCGAGTGCCAGCGTGGCAGCCACTAATAATTTAGGACCACAGCTGACTCATCGGGAGAAAATAATCTTTTTGACCAATTGTCATGACGATCCGACTGTTTGGAAGGTGGACATGAAGCGCTGTTTTAAACTAAAGCCGGATTATCTGGTTGCTGATTTGGATCCTTTGGGTGATAGTAATAATTTATATCCGGATGGGTCACGCGACTTGCTCCTTAGCTATTTTTCTTATTTACAAAATTCAGGTGAGTATCGGCTGCTGAAACAACAAGGAGAAGTTTATTTGTTAGCAAGGAATAAAAATGATTAATTCAGCAAATCCCTCTTGACAAGAGTTTCTTGTTTTCTTTACTCTATAAATAGATGGAAAATTCACCTCAACTGCCCAATATTCCAGTCCAAACTTCTCCGCTACAAACAGCTCCAATGAAACAAGTTCCTGTGTAACCAACTGACATCTCCGAAGATACAAAGACTATTGTTACCATTCTTTTGCTTATTTTCTTTTTTCCCGTTGGATTTATTTTGATGTGGGTTTGGACCAAATGGGCTACATGGGTTAAGATTTTGATAACAATTCCAATTGTTTTTGCAATGATAGGAATTTTTGCAGTAGCATTATTAGCAGCAGTCAACCCCAAGGGCGCGCTCGAGAAAGCAGACTGTACTCGGCAATGCGAAACCTTTCTCAATAAAAATGTTTGTTTCGAAACATGCCTACAAGAAAAAAGTTAGCCCCTAAATAATCAAATAAATAATTATTAAAGCTACACCATACCTACACTACTTAGCTTATTAGCTCAGAAAGAAAAATGAAGTTAAAATTAAACTCTAACCCTGAAAGTTTTTCTGACTTTTACTTCTGATTTTAAGGTTGATTCTTATAAGAAACCAGTATAATATTTTGACAGAATTCCGCACGTGCTGGATTTTGTCCAAATTTATTTAAGGTTTTTAACTTAGGTATTTTAATTTAAACCCCGAAGAATTCTCGAAAAAGGCGATCATTTTCGATTTGGGAAACTCTGAAGAGACGAACGCAGTCTCCCACTCCTAAATATTCTCTTAAAAATTCAATTTGTTTAAGGCAGGGATAAGCATGCAAGAAAACGCTTTCCTGAAGAGGATAAAAGCCCCAGGTTTTAAGATAATCCCTAAAGATATCTCTTTTATGTTCAAAATCTCGGGAAATATCATAACTTACTAACCACCAAGTTCTATCCCAGATTTTCGGTTTTTCTATTTTTAGTTTGTCTAAAGCGCATTTTAAGATTTTTATTTTTCCTGCTTCCGTTATTTTTACTACCTGAAGTCCATTTTCCTCATCAACTTCCACAAGTTTTTCATCCTCTAACCTTTTTAATGTTCTTTTAAGATAGGGAACATTGAACCGTCTCCAGGCTTCTTTTTCATTAGGTTTGAAAAGAGGCAAGAGAGCCTTTGGAAGATTGGGGATTACAAGAGAAGCGCCTAAAAAGACCCCCATGCCAACTAGGAGAAGAACATCAGCGACTCTGGCATATTTTTTCAAGAAAATTTCCTTATCGATTTGTTTTCCAAGAATTTTTGTGATTTCATTAATTGTAGGTTGAGAGGGCAAGGTGGTTTGGACTGTCCGGCGTTTTTTATTGCGAAGCAACAAACTTTGTCTATCTTTAATTCTTCTTCCCTTTTTTGCCTCCATTATTGACAATTTACCGCACGTGCCAAATTTTGTCAAGAGGGTGTTTGGTGATGAAAATGAAGCAGTGTAAGGTAAAAAAGGTCGAAGGAAAACTAATAACCTATTGGAAAGAACAAATTTATGGTTTTATCCTGAAGGTTTTGCGGACGCGGAGACCTGATTTTAAGGTTGAGGTAACGACGAATTTCATTCCCGAAATTCCGCGGTGGTATCGGCAGACATTTTTTGAACAGGTTCCAAATAAAAGTTCTCTTTGGGTGCTTTGTTCACCGGTTGGGGTTACTGTTCCGGAGACTCCTTGAGGGATGCTATTTGCGGTGTAAATTAACTCGTAAGAAAACGAAGAAACGACTCCAAGATTTGAAAAATTGACAATTAAAGCTCGTCGGTCGCTCCGAAGTTTGGGTTTGATGACAAGCCTGGAACCTCCTGAAACCACCGAAGACACTCCTCGGCGGATGATTTTCTTTTTGGCGGACGCTTCGCTTAAGGCGAGAAGGTGAAAGAGCGAGAAGATGGAAATGAAAACAAAAATGAACAAAACAACCCGCTTCATTAAGGTTATGATATACTTAAAACAAGGCTTATGTCAAAAAAGAAAATTTTTCTCGCAGTTGGGGCTTTGATTTTGGTTATTTTAGGTGCTTCTCTTTCATTTTTTCATTTAAGGCAGACTAAAACTTTGGTTAAGCCGCTTCCCGAAACAAACCAGGTTAGTGCTCCAGCAGAAATCAAAACTGGAGAGCTTCTTTTATATGAGGACGAGGCGGGATTTTCTTTTCAGTACCCAGCTACCTTAGGAATTGTGGAAAAGGATGTCAATGACCCAAGTGTTTACTCTTCTTTGGAATTATCATCTAAGGAAAAGCCTGGAGAAAAGTTAGTCCTAAAAATTACTGACACAACCTTTTCTAATATTGATAAATGGCTCAAGGATTATCCCCAGGGAGGAAAGCTAATAACCACTTCAGAGGTAAGTCTTTCTGGTATGAAAGGACGACTTTTAAAATATGATAGTCCCTCCCGAAATTTAATTCTTGTGCTTGACAGCGGAATTTTGTATTTTCTGGAGTCGCCTGCTGAGAAAGGTTTTTGGGAGCAGGCATTTAGTATTGTGAGTCAAAGTTTTCAATTAACTGGGGAGAAAACAACCTCTTCTGTTATCGACGAAGGAGAGGAAATTATAGAATAAAATGAAAATTCCCTTTGACCCATATCTTTTACTTTTTACTTTTTACCAAAAATTTGGCAACTCGCCCTATATAAAACTTATTATTATTCTTTTTTTCGCTTTTTTCTTTATTTTGCTTTTGGCTTATGTTCGGGAACATATTTTCAAAATCTCAATGCGAGGGGCGGTTTTCGGATTTTTTCTAGGAGTGATTTTAATGCTTTTATTTGACCTTATTATTATTGCCGCCATGGCTGATAAAGCAAAAATTCAGGCTCTTTTTTCTCCAGAAAAACGTCAAGAAGCGTTTGGAGAGTTGGTGATTTCTGGGGCAAATAATTTGAGCAAAATTTTAGGCGTCTCAACCATTGTTTCTCCCCGCAAACCCAAAACCGCCCAAGAAGTAATCGGAGATATCCTTCTTTTGCCTTCGGAAGAAAGCCAAAAGGTTAAAAATCTTATCTGTCCAAAATAATCTTCCCGCTTTTAAATTTGCAGTTCGGTGAACTCAATGTAAACCCACACAAAATTTCCCTCGAGCATCTTTTTGCGTATTTTGACAAAATAAGACACGTGTTCTATTTTGTCAACGATTTGGGCCTTGTTTTTGACTAGATTTTACTGGAGCGAGGGAAGATTGAGGTGTTCTTCGAGGCGCTCAACCTGTTTCCGAAGCCGAAGATATTCTCTGTCAAAGAAATTTACAACCGACTTGATGCTCTTTTGAATTTTGTTAGCTATCATCTCTAGGTTCTTAACTTTATTTGCAAGTAGGTGAACATCTTTCTGAATCTCCATTCGCGAGAGTTTGATTTCTCCTTGAAGTTCTTCCTGAAGAGATTTTGATTCAGTTTCTATCTCCTCTCTGACAATTTTTCGGATTTGAGACAAATCAGCCTTAGTCAACATAAAGAAATCTTAACAAAAAGAAAAATTAAAAATCAATAGTCAAATTCTTCCCGTTTTTTTGAATTTGCCTCTTACCTCTTCCGCCTTGACAAAATTCCGCACGTGCCAGATTTTGTCAAGAAATTAGTGTGTGAATTTTTGTGGTATAATCGCGCCATGACTCAGGAAAGGAAGTTTCTTCATAATAAACTGATTAGGGATAGAATTCCGGAAATTATTGAGGCTAGCGGTGGTCAGTATGAAGTAGGAGTCATGGAAGAGAGAGAATTTGAGCGAGAGCTAAAAAAGAAATTAGCAGAGGAGGCAAGTGAATTATTAACTACTCCCAGGGAAGATTTATTAAACGAAATGGCTGATGTTTTGGAACTTCTTAAATCAATTTCTGAATTCTACGGAATTGACTTCAGATTGGTAGAAGAAAAACAGGTTACGAAAAGAGAGGAACGAGGGAGTTTCAAAAAGAGATTATTTCTTGTCTGGTCTTCTCAAGAAGCAGGAAAATAATCCGCCTTAAATTTGCCCGAGAAAACATACTTACAGAAGATCTCCTATAGTTTCAAGGTTATTAATTAAAAAGTGAAAATCTGTGCCTAAATGATTCAATGATTTAAATCATTGGAACAAACTGATAGTAAAGTTGATGATGGTTTGAGGCAGAAATTATGATATACTTAAATAAGCTAGAATAAACCAGAAAGACTGATATGGAAGACTTTAAAAAGAGAATTCAAGTTCTTAAAGAAAAATTAGATATCGAAGCCTTGAAAAAGAGGGCTTCGGAAATAGGGGCAGAGATGGCAAAGCCGGAGTTTTGGCAGGACCAAACTTTGGCGAGGGAGAAAACTCAAGAACTGGCGGAATTGAAAAAGACAATTGAGAATCTAGAAACACTTGATTTGTCTCCGGATGAGAAAATGCTTGCCGATCTTGAACTTAAAACGTTTCTTTCTGGTCCTTATGATAAAAACGATGCCATTTTGTCAATTCATGCTGGTCAAGGGGGGACCGAAGCCATGGATTGGGCAGAAATCCTCCAGAGGATGTATTTGCGATACGCCGAAAAAAGAAACTGGCAAACGGACGTGGTTGACTTAAATCCTGGAGAAGAAGCAGGGATAAAAAGTGTGACCATGACTATTTCTGGCACTTATGCCTATGGATATCTTAAAGGAGAGGCCGGAGTTCACAGGTTAGTCAGGCAATCGCCTTTTAATGCTGACCGGCTTAGGCAAACCTCGTTTGCCCAAGTCGTGGTTTTACCCCAGATTGAAGAGGCACCGGAAATCTCAATTTCTGAAAATGATTTATCTTGGGAGTTTTTTCGCGCCTCCTCCCAAGGTGGCCAAAATGTCCAAAAAGTTTCTTCGGCGGTGAGGCTTCGCCACAAACCAACGGGAATTGTTGTCTGTTCTCAATCCCAGCGCTACCAAGAACAAAACCGAAAAATCGCCTTAATGCTTTTGCGCGCCAAACTCTGGGCCCTCGCTTCCGCTCGGGCTAAAGAAGAGGAGAAGAAACTCAAGGGCGAAGTAAAAGTTACCGGTTGGGGAAACCAGATTCGGTCTTATGTTTTGCATCCCTATAAAATGGTTAAGGATTTGCGAACACAGGTGGAAACGTCTGACCCGGAAAAAGTTTTAGACGGAGAACTTGATTTATTTATTGAAGCAGAGTTAAAAAGTATGGTATAGTGGAACCGCAGAGACGCAAAAATTTAGCGTTTTTGCGCCCGAAGGGTTCTGCGTTTCCGCGTTTGCAGAGGAGGTGAGTTATGGAAGAAACTGAAGAAATAAAAAAGAAAAGCATTCGCCAAGTTTTGGCCCCTGCCCTTTTGGTGGTGGGAATAATGGCAGCCGGAGTTTTAACTGGTTTTTTCCTTGCCAAACCAGGAGTGATTCCTGGTAGCGCTCTGACTGCGCCAACTCTTAAGAAAGGCAAAGAAGTAGGCTCTCCTGATATTAAAACCTTTAAAGATACGGCTACAGGAATAATTGAAAAAAATGGAATTGATGGTGAGGGAACTCATAAACTTATTCGTGAAGGCGGACCGTCGCAAACTGCTTATTTAACCTCTTCAATTATTGATCTTGACCAATTTGTTGGTAAAAAAGTCCAAGTTTGGGGAGAAACTTTTAAGGGTCAGAAAGCAGGCTGGCTGATGGATGTTGGTAGGGTAAAGATTTTAGAATAAGGATGAGGGTGAGATGTGAGTTGTGGGTCGGGGGCGAGTAGTGAGGATGAGAAAAAATGGTAAAATTCGAAAAGGTAACTAAAAAGTTTGGTGACATCGTTGCTCTCCGAGCTGTCTCATTTGAGATTGAACCTGGAGAGTTTGTCTTCATAACCGGACCTTCAGGAGCAGGAAAGACAACCATCGTTAAACTTATCCTTAAGGAAATCCTGCCTTCGGAAGGAAAAATCGAAATCGATGGAACTAATCTTTCGGAAATATCTTCGGGAGAACTTCCCAAATTGAGGCAAAAAATAGGCGTGGTTTTTCAGGACTTCAAACTTTTGCTAGATCGAACAGTTTTTGAAAATGTCGCTTTGGCTTTGGAGGTGACCAAAAAAGACAGAAAGGAAATTGAAAAAAAGACAAGAGAAGTTTTAGAATTAGTCGGACTTGCCGATCGGGAAAATCTTTTTCCGCTTCAGCTTGCAGGCGGGGAGCTTCAGCGAACCTGTTTAGCCAGAGCCGTTGTCTCAAACCCAAAAATTTTAATTGCCGATGAGCCAACAGGAAATCTTGATCCCTCAACTTCCTGGCAAATTGTTAAACTCTTAAAAAAAATTAATAAAATGGGAACAACGGTTTTGATGGCAACTCATAATGTTGATATTGTTGACTCAATGAAAGAAAGAGTGATAAAACTTGACAAGGGAGAGGTTATTAAAGACCAAACTGGAGGAAAATACGAACCAGTATGATGAAACATTTTAAAGTTGCCTGGCAACATATAAGAAGGTCGCCCTATCAGGCACTTTCGGCAGTCCTGGTGATGACCTTAACTTTTACCATCGCCGCCATTTTTATCTTGCTGGCGGCCGGTTCTCAAGCGATTTTGAACTGGTTTGAGACTCGTCCTCAAGTAACTGCCTTTTTTAGGGAAGGGACAAAAATAGAACAGGTTGAAGCCTTAAAAGCTCGTCTTGAGGCTTCGGCTAAGGTTTCCCAAATGAAATATGTCTCAAAAGAGGAGGCTTTGGCAATTTATCGGGAACAAAACAAAGAAGACCCATTACTTCTGGAAATGGTAACCGCCAATATTTTGCCGGCTTCGCTTGAGGTTTCGGCGATTAAACTTTCGGATTTAGGCGAGGTGGCGCAAATTCTCAAAAACGAACCTCAAGTTGAAGAGGTTATTTTCCAGGAGGATGTTATCTCTTCTTTATCGGCTTGGACTTCTGCTTTGCGAAGAATTGGTGCAGGTTTAACGATTACTCTGGGTATTATTTCTCTTTTGGTGATTTTAGTCATTATTGGAATGAAAATTGCTCTCCGCAAGGAAGAAATTGAGATTTTAAAACTAATTGGAGCAACATCATGGTATATTCGCGCCCCCTTTATCTTAGAAGGAGTATTTTACGGAGTCGTCGGGGGAACCTTTGCCTGGATTATAACTTATATTCTCCTTCTTTACACAACCCCACTTTTGGTTTCTTTTCTTTCGGGAATTCCGATTCTACCGGTTGACCCTCTTTTTATGTTGGTTTTGCTTTCTGCTCTTGTCTTTGGCGGGGCAGCAATCGGGACCTTAGGTAGTCTTTTGGCAACCAGACGCTATCTTAAATGAAAAAATGGTTAGGAATAATTATTTCCTTTTTATTTATTTTTGGTCTTTTTAAGCATTCCTTAAGTTTTGCTCAGAATCAGGACGAATGTGCCGAAAAGTCTGGTCAGGCAAAGATTTCTTGTTACGAGGAAGTCTTGCATAGGCTTCAGGGCAAAGCTCAAACTCTTTCTAATGAAATCACCAGAAGAAAGACCCAAATAAAACTTACGACCACTAAAATCTCTCAAACCGAAGAACAAATTAAACTTCTAACAGAGAAAATTGCCCGACTTGAGGTTTCTTTAGATTCGCTGGCTGGGATTTTAGGCAAAAGAATTGCCGCCACTTATAAAAAAGGCTCGCTTGATCCCCTGGCTTTGTTTTTTTCTTCAAAAAGATTTTCCGAGTTTATTGAACGCTTCAAATATTTGAAGGTGATGCAGCTCCATGACCGAAAGCTTTTATTCTCGATGGAGGAAACAAGAACAAATTATGATGAGCAAAAACAGGCGGTCGAGGCGCTGAAGAAAAAATTGGAAGAACAAAAAATAACTTTAGCAAAACAGCAAAAGGAAATGGAATTTCTTTTAGAGCAAACTAAAAGTCAAGAAAAAATTTATCAGGACCTCCTTGCTCGGGCTTTAGCTGAGCAGGCGGCGACCAAGCGGGCAATTGCCCAGGCAATTGAAGAATTGCAGTCTGGTAAGGGAGAACCAATCGCTCAAGGAGACCAGGTTGCTTTGCTTGGTAATTCTGGAGGTCCTGATTGTTCAACCGGTCCCCATCTTCATTTTGCTATTTTAAAAGACGGAAATCCCCAAGACCCAGCAACTTTTCTTCGGTCCATCCCTGTGACTTGGGATAATCAGCCGGATGGGCCTTTCCCCTTTTCGGGCTCAATGGATTGGCCGATCTTAAATCCGAAAATTACCCAAGGTTTTGGGATGACCTATTACGCCAGACTTGGATGGTATGGGGGAAATATTCATGATGGAATTGATATGGTAAGTGATGATTTAACAATTCGGGCGCCAAAAGAAGGGAAAATTATCCGCGGGTCGACAACCTGTGATAGTCCTCGCATTTCCGGGGTAAGCACCCTTAAATTCGCCGCTATCGGCCACCCAGACGGAATAATTACTATTTATCTCCACATTCAATAATCTGTTAAAATGATTTAAATCATTTAAACAAATGGCGCAAGTATCTAAATATCCGATTTCTAATACAGTTTATGAAAGAATTCTTGAAATTTTCTTTAAAAGTCTGGTGGAAATTAAAACAAAAGATGAAGCCAATCAGTTTATTAAAGATTTTCTAACACCAACTGAACAAATAATGCTTGCCAAAAGGTTAACTATCGCCTTTCTTCTGGAAAAGGATTACGATTTTCGAAGTATTAGTAAAGTTTTGCGAGTAAGCCTGCCCACTATTGCCAGGGTGAATTTAATGAGAAAATACGGTGGACAGGGATATCAAAGAATCATTAAAAAACTTTTGCGGGAAGAGGCGGTTAAGGATTTTCTTCTAAGGGTTGGAGAGGCTTTAAGTGGAGAGATGGGAAGAGGTGGAAAGGGGAGTGGCGCTTGGCGATATTTGCGTCAGGAACTTGAGAAAAAACGCCAAGAAAAACCATTCTAGTTTGTTAAAATGATTTAAATCATTTAAACAAATGTCTGCCAAACAAAATTATTTAATTAAGATTTTCTTGTCGTTTTTAATCGCTTCGGCGATTTTTTTATTTTTACCAGAAAAAGTTTTAGCGCAGGTGGTCATTAATGAACTATTGCCAAATCCAACCGATGGTCCAGATTGGGTGGAGCTTTACAATTCTACTGGTCAAGATATTAATTTAAACAATTGGATATTAGATGACGAAGGTACCACTACCAATATGGTGGATATTAAGGAAGCCACAATTAGCGCCAAGGGGTTTTTGGTTTTTGAGGTAGGGAGCAGATTAAATAAAAGCAGCGACACAATTTATCTAAAAGATGATCATGGGTCAACTATCGATGAATATCAATATACCAAGGATCCTGGCACCGGTGTTTCTTATGGAAGAATGCCTGATGGTGGAGACTGGGGCATTTGTCAGGTGCCAACCAAAGGAGGCGCTAATTCCTGCGTTGTGCCCACTCCGACTCCAGAACCAGAGGAGGTTTCAGAGCCAACTCCTACTCCGACGCCACTGCCGACGCCACTGCCGACGCCAACTCCAACTCCAACTCCAACGAAGAAGCCGACTCCCACCCCGACTCTAATTCCTACTCCAACTGGGGAAATTTTGGGCGAGGAGGCAACTCCTTCGGCGGAAGAAGCCCCGCCAACTCCCGAAGTTTTGGGAGAAACAACTAAAAATCCCTCAAATCTTTTGCCGAAAATTTTAATCGGCACAGGAACTCTGCTTTTGTTGATTTCTGGTGGTTTTCTTTTATTTCCTAAAATTAGGGGGTATAATGGAAAAAATGAGGAAATTCCGCCTCTTGGCTAGATTTTGGCTTCCACCACTAGGCTGGATGGGTCTAATTTTTTTTATTTCCAGTTTCCCGACCGGTCGGGCTTCTCATATTGATTGGCAAGATTTTGCCATTAAAAAAACAATTCATATTTTTGAATATGTGGTTTTGTTTACTCTTTTGTATCGCGGACTTAAAAACTTAAGTTCCTTGCCTGAAAAAAAGGCTGCTTTTATGGCATTTTTATTGACTTTTCTTTATGCGGCAAGTGATGAATTTCACCAAACTTTTACTCAGGGTCGGGAAGGAACTCCAAGAGATGTTTTGATAGATAGCCTTGGGGCGTTACTTGCCTGGTGGGGAATATGGAAATACTTACCAAAAGCGCCCGCCAAACTCAAAAACTGGGCGAAAAAATTGCAAATAATTTAAAAGAAAGAGCAATAATTTGTCTTTATGGCGAGTTGGGGAGTGGTAAAACCACTTTTGTTCAGGGTGTTCTTAAGGGTTTAGGTATTAAGAAAAGGGTTATTTCGCCCACATTTGTGATGATACGGGAATATCGAGTGCAAAGAAAGAAGGGCGAAGGGCGAAGATTTTACCACGTAGATTTATATCGGGTGGAAAGCCAAAGAGATGCAAAGGGTTTAGGACTTGAGGAAATTTTAAGTAATCCTGCCAATATTGTTGTTATTGAGTGGGCGGAGAAAATTAAAAAAATCCTACCAAAAGAGCGGATCGATATTTATTTTCAATATCTAAAAGAAGATAGCAGGAAAATCAGGGTTGTTAAAATGATTTAAATCATTTAAACAAATGAGGCTATATATTGATACTTCAGATAACAGGAAAACAGTGGTTGGGTTAGATAAAGATCGTTTGGAAAAACCAACTGGGGTTGATAAATCGCAACAAGTTCTCACTTTAATTTCAGAAATTCTTAAAAAAAATAAAAAAACCTTAAAAGACATAACCGAAATTAAAGTGGAAACAGGACCGGGTTCTTTTACGGGACTTAGGGTTGGAGTGGCGGTCGCCAATGCTTTAGCCTGGGCACTGAAAGTTTCGGTTAACAATCAAAAGATAGGTAAACTAGTTGAACCGAAATATAAATGATAGACATTTCCATTCAAAATGAGGTTTAACCTGGTACCAGGTTAAACCTCTCCAGGGACGATGGGAAAAATTAGCAGTTTTCTAATCATTGGGGGGATTTTAATTTCGCTTTTTATTTTTGGTCCGGTGATCAAAGAAGAGTTGGGATATCGGTTTAATCAATGGGGCGGGGTGAGATACTCCTTGGATGTAAGTCTGGAATTCCCCCAATCAGGGCTTCGACCAATTGTCCCTATTGACAAAGAATTTGGAATTGTTATTCCTAAAATTGTAGTTAATGCCGAGATTTTTCCCGAGATCGATCCCGGAAATCCCCAAGAATTTTTGCCAATTCTCAAAAAAGGAGTCGCTTGCGCCAAAGGTTCGGCTTATCCGGATGAAGAAGGCAATGTTTTTCTTTTTAATGTCGGTCGCGATAATGCTGTCTTTTTCTTAATCGGAAAATTAGAAAAAGACGACGAAATAGATATTTTTTATAAAAATAAAAGATATAAATATGAAGTTACGGAAAAAGCAGTGGTTTCTCAAGAGGAACCTGGCCAATATGTTAAAGAACATACCGGCGGAAAAACTCTTACTCTTCAAACTGGTTATCCGCCGGGAACCACATTAAAAAGGTTGATAGTCATTGCTCGCCAGAAAACTGGTGCTGGGACTTGATTTTTTCCTCTTTTGGTGCTATTTTTAGGTAGATTGAGGAAGGGGGTGAAAAAATGAGGAAAGTAGTATTGGGACTTTTGCTGGGAGTAATTTCTTTGGCTGTTTTGGGGACAGTGGTTGTCGCGATAGCGAAGGCGCAAGAGAGAGGTAAAGCTAATGCTCCGGATTTAGAAAAAATAGAATTTATTCACCGGAAGAAGGGTTTTGCCAGACCGGACCAAGCCAAAGCTCCAAAGCCACCCTCTTGTTATAAGTTTTTGACCCCAGGAAAAAATCCCATTAGATGGCAGGTTTTGCCGGTAAATTACGAAATAAATCCGACAAACCGCCAAGGTCTGGATGCTGGTTTTATTACCAGTGCCGTCTTTAATTCAGCGGAAACCTGGGATACGGCGACAAGTAAAGAATTGATGAATGACGTTTACACCCTTGATGATTCGGCAACTTACGGCGTTCAAGATTACAAGAATGCCATAACCTTTGGAGATTATCCGACAGCGGGTGTCATTGCCGTGACAACTGTTTGGTACAATCCTGCCACAAAAGCAATTGTCGAGTTTGATGTGATGTTCGATACAGACTGGAACTGGGGAAATGCAACAGTCGACTCAAGCAAAATGGATCTGCAGAATATCGCCACTCATGAATTGGGACACGGGGTTGGTTTAAATGATGTTTATGACTCGGTTTGCTCCTCCGTCACCATGTATGGTTATTCTGACTACGGCGAAATCCAAAAGAGAACTTTAGAGCAGCCGGATATCACTGGTCTGCAGACGCTTTATCCCTAAACGAGGTGATATTTCTAGGAATTTGACAAACCTATTGTCTTTGTGATAGAAATAGGCTATGAAGATTTTTCGCTGGTTTTTTCTCCTTTTGGGCTTTGTCCTTCTTTGGGTCTTGCCGGTTAAAGCCGCGTCCGCTGCCTCTTTTGCCCCCGAGGAAATTATTGTTCAGTTTAGACCCCTTGTCCCCCAGGGAATAATTGAGAAAATCACCCGTGATAGAGGAGCCAAAATTAAAGAAAAACTCTTTTTGCCCCGGACTTTTGTTTTGAGAGTTCCCAAAGGTCAGGAAGAAAATTTAGCGAAAGTTTTTTCTGGTAATCCTCTGGTTTCTTATGCTGAACTGAACTTTGAGGCTTGGGCTCTCGAGATTCCTAATGACACCTATTTTTCTAATCAATGGGGAATGAGCAAAGTCCAAGCGCCCGAGGCTTGGGATATTTCCCATGGCGCATCTTCTGCTACAATCGCTATCTTGGATACCGGGATTGATAAAGACCATGAGGATTTGACCGCCAAAGTGGTCGCCCGGGTGAATTTCACCGATTCTTCTTCTGATGATGATCTTTATGGACACGGAACTCACGTGGCGGGAATTGTCGGGGCCCAGACGAATAACGCTTTGGGTGTGGCTGGTTTGGGTTATGAAGCCAGTTTAATGTCGGTGAAGGTTTTAAATGATTCCGGTTCAGGCTATTATTCTTGGGTAGCCAACGGGATTACCTGGGCAGCGGATAACGGCGCAAGGATAGTTAATCTGAGTTTAGGAGGATCCTCGGGGTCCACCACTTTGAAAAATGCCGTTGACTACGCTTGGTCAAAAGGGGTGGTTTTGGCTTGCGCCGCCGGTAACAACGGTAACACCCTTCCTATTTATCCTGCTTACTATGCCAGCTGTATTGCGACGGCGGCCACTGACTCCAGTGATAAAAAGGCCTCTTGGTCAACCTATGGTTCATGGGTAGATGTGGCCGCCCCAGGGGTGGATATTTACTCCACCATGCCCAATCATGCCAATAAAATTGGCCCAACAAACTACGGCACTCTTTCCGGGACCTCGATGGCCACCCCTCACGTGGCTGGTTTGGCCGGACTGCTTTTTGGTTATAATTTGTCTTTAAGTAACAGTCAAGTCAGAGGGGCGATTGAAACTTATGCTGATGATATTGCCGGAACGGGTACTTATTGGTCCCAAGGCCGCATCAACGCCTATCGTTCCCTTTCCAGTTTAACTGCTCCCACTCCCACACCAACTCCTACGCCAACCGGAGCACCGACTCCGACCTCAACCCCTTCTCCTGAACCTACCCCTACTCCGTCTCCTACGCCTACTCCAGGACCTTCGGTCCTCTGCTGGAGCGGAAGCAATCAGTATCTTTATCGAGCGGCTGATCAATCTCGAAAATTCTGTAAATGTGCTCAGGGCACCTATGGATATAACAGTTATAAGTATAGTTGGGGAACAAAGAAGGTTTACAAATATCTTGATCCAGCCAACAATGAAAATTGGGGTGTAACTTCCGCCTCTTCTTATACACCAGTTTATAGCGTAACCTGCACCGATGGTAAAGCCTATCCGACAAATGTGGACTACTACTGGCCATAAGTAATCTCCTGCTAGTCCCTGGAGAGGTTCGACCTCTTAGGAGGTCGAACCTCATAAAGAAATGAAAAATTTTTTTCTTTTAACCTTTTTCCTCTTTATTCTTGCCTTTCCTGACCAGTCATTGGCTTCCTCGGCTACGGCGGTAACCGAGAGTCAAGTTGAAGCAACAGGTGATGTCCAGGTGCAGCAAGTAGTGGAAACCACGGTTGATGGTCAAACCGTGAGAAAAGAAAGCAGGGAGCCGGGAAAATTAGAGCTGGAGATGAAAAAGACCGGCGGAGGTCAACCAACGGTGACCTTTTCCCAAGAATCTGCTCAAATTATCACCAGTCCAACCCCCACACCATCACCCAAACCTCTTTCGCTAATAACCCCAATTATCGACTTTGTTCGGAAATTACTTGACATCTGAAAAAGTTACGATACATTTGAGACAATGAGTAGTTTTGCCAGCAGATTTTCATCATCTTCGGTATAGTTTCCCAAGACTTGACAGAAATCTGTATCGTAGTTATATGACTACTTTACAGACGGT
>JBMORX010000002.1:0-104806 GCA_049322615.1 Patescibacteria group bacterium | reverse complement strand
ACCGTCTGTAAAGTAGTCATATAACTACGATACAGATTTCTGTCAAGTCTTGGGAAACTATACCGAAGATGATGAAAATCTGCTGGCAAAACTACTCATTGTCTCAAATGTATCGTAACTTTTTCAGTACCCAGCGCTAGCGAAAAAGGATTATTGGCCAGCCCCAGAAAACATGAAGAAGAACCGAAGCGACAATTGTTCCGGTTCTGGCAAAAACAAAGGCTGAACCTACCCCAAAAATAAAAGTCAGAAAAAGATAGGTGAAAATCTGAACTGGAGTATAATGAAGAACGAAAATGGTAATGGGTAAATGAACCAGGACCCAGGAAAAACTGGAAATTAAATTGGCAATCCACTCGTTTTTTAAAACTAGCCAAAGACGATTAAAAATATATCCGCGAAAGGCAGTCTCTTCGGAAATGGCTGTTCCTAAAGAAACTCCCAAGGCAGCCAAAAAAACCGGCAGAGAAGTATAGGCAAGTTTAACAAAAGAAATTCCCCCATATTTAAGGGTATGAGTTAAAAGACCCTCAATGGCAAAAATTATCCCAAAAAAAATGCCAAGATATAAACTTTTAAATAAATTTTTAGTTGACCAGCCGATTGAGGAAAGACTGCCTTTTTCTTTATAGACCAAATAAAAGACTGGGCCAAGCCAAATAAGAGGCTTTAAAACCAGTTCTGCTATTTCTTCAGGAAGCCTAAATAAATATCGATAAAATCCCCAAATTAGAAAAATAAAAACATAGAGTTGAATAACGTATTTTAAGGTTTTTTCTTTCATTGAATAGTTAGAAAACCCAGGGCTGATAACAAAATTATAATAATTGCCAACCCTAAAAGTCCAGCAGCAAAAGTAATTACTCCAAGCAAGATTAAGAACAAAATCCGGTTGGTTGAATTTTCTTCTGTCATCTTTAGGTTTATTATAGCATCCTTTGCTATAATACAAGCATGACAACAAAAGTGCGAAGGGCAAAGAAAGAAGGACGAAGTAATAGACAAAAAATTCTCGTCTTCTTCTCTCTTCTTTCTTCTCTCTTCTTTCTTCTCTATCTCTTCTGGGACATCCCCTCCCCTTGGCGTTTGACCTCCTGGCCCTATCCGGTCTCAAGTCAGATCTTTGACCGAAATGGAAAGCTGTTGTACGAAATTTATACCGAGCAAAACCGAACTCCAATAAAACTCACAGAGGTCCCAGAATACCTCAAATGGGCAACCATTTCTTCTGAGGATAAAGATTTTTATAAACACCATGGCTTTTCCTGGCGAGGAATTGCTCGGGCGACATTCAATATTTTCTTTAGGCGAAACCTTCAAGGTGGCTCAACCATTACTCAACAACTAGTTAAAAATGCCCTTTTGACACCAGAGCGAACTTTGAGAAGAAAAATTAGGGAGTTTTTCTTAACTTTAGCAGTTGAAACAATTTATCCTAAAGATAAAATTTTAGAGATGTATCTAAACCATGTTCCTTATGGAGGAACAGCCTGGGGAATCGAGGAAGCCTCAAGACTTTATTTTGGTAAATCTGCCAAAAACCTAACCTTAGCCGAAGCCGCCCTTTTAGCCGGACTACCTGCCTCACCAACCCGCTTCTCTCCTTTTGGAGCCCACCCTGAACTGGCGCGCCAGCGTCAAGGGTGGGTTTTGCAAAGAATGGTTGAAGATAGGCACATTACAGAGCAAGAGAGTGGAAGAGCAAGAGAGCAAGAGCTAGTTTTTCTCCCTCAAGAAAATTTAAAAGCTCCCCATTTTGTCATGTATGTCAAAGAGCAATTAGTCGAGAAATATGGGCAAAGAGTGGTTGAACAAGGAGGCTTAAGGGTTAAAACAACTTTGGATTTGGAGATTCAAGATTTTGCCGAAAAATCGGTCGCGAGCGAAGTTGGAAAACTAAAAAGAGAAAGGGTTTCAAATGGAGCCGCTTTGGTAACTGCCCCTAAAACTGGGGAGATTTTGGCAATGGTTGGCTCAAAAGATTATAATGCCAAAGATATTCAGGGAAATTATAATGTTTCAACTGCTAACCGCCAGCCAGGTTCAGCCATTAAACCCCTAAATTATGCTTTAGGGCTTTTAGAGAAAAAAATAACTTTAGCCACCACCTTCAACGATATCCCAACCTGTTTCCAGGTCACTGGTCAGCCACTTTATTGTCCTTCAAATTATGACAATACCTTTCATGGACCTCTTCAAGTTAGGTTTGCCCTAGGCAATTCAATTAATGTGGTGGCGGTTAAAACTTTAGCCCTAAATACTTTGGAAAATTTTGTCCCTTTTGCCCAAAAAATGGGTCTTGAAACCCTTGTCGATCCAAAACAATATGGTTTATCCCTAACTTTGGGAGGCGGTGAGGTAAGAATGACGGATATGGCGACTGCTTTTGGGGTTTTTGCCAACTTGGGAATAAAACAACCCTTGGTCTCGATTTTAGAGGTTTCCGATTATACTGGAAAGACCCTGGAGAAAACGGAAATTCAGGAAGGCGAAAGAGTTATTCCCATGGAAGTTGCCTATCTTGTCTCTCATACTTTGCTTGATAACAATGCCCGTTCCATGGCTTTTGGTTCTTCTTCATATCTGGTGGTTAGAAATCATCCAGAGGTCTCGGTTAAAACCGGAACGACCAATGATAAAAAAGATAACTGGACAATCGGTTATACTCCAGATTTCTTAGTTGCTGTTTGGGTTGGCAATAATGACAACAAACCAATGTCTGCCGTGGCTTCAGGAGTAACCGGTGCCTCGCCTATTTGGAATAAAATTATGAGTTTTGCTCTTCACGACCAGAAACAAAACTGGCCCATCAAGCCTGAAGGAATAGTGGGAGCGACAATTTGCGCTACTTCGGGAATGACACCCGGAGAATCAGGTTGCCAAACCCGGTTTGAATATTTTCTAGAAGGAACGGTTCCCCAGGAAGTAGAATCTTTAAGAAAGACAATTCTAATAAATAAAACTTCAGGTCAACCGGTTCAACCAGGAGAAATTCCTCAAAACCAACCTGCTCCTGATTGGGTAGAATTTCAAGACCACAATGTCATCATTGATCCTTTGGGAACAATCTTTTGTCTTGATTGTCCGCCTTTGCCCCAAGAAGTAAAACCCGCGCCTGCCAAAATAAATCCCCTTGCTTTACCAACCCAAGTTTCTCCTTTCCCAACTCCTTAAGCCATTCTTACTCCTGCTTAACCTTTTTTAACCTCCCCTCTTGACAAATTTTTTCTATTGTGATATAAAAGCCTTGACCGAGCGGATGCCGACCCGGTTTGAAAAACAACCGCTTAAGCATTCAAAACCTCGGTCATTTTTTAGTTAAAGCAAGGATTGTCTTTAAAGAAATTTCGTAAGTTGGCTTCTTCTTTTTCTCAAAAACATCATGGGCAGCATAATGAACTCTTGGTTTTCTTCCAATCCTTGCAAACTCAATATGGGGAATTTTTAATTTATTCTTTTCAATCAGCTCAAGAAGTAATTGCTTAACCATCTTTTCGTGTCCAGGGTATTCTTTATCAATCACCACATCTTTCACCCAAGATAAATAGTTTTTTAATAAAAGAAAAATACCAAAGGCAAAAGTTTCATAAATGTAGAGTTTGGGCTTTCCTTTTTTTCTGTAAATTTTCTGGAAAAGCCTCTTAACTTTGGCAGGAATCCTAATTGAGGCCGATATTTTGTTAGTGAAGGCAATGACTGTATCTTTTTCTGTATTTTCAATTTTTCCTGATTGGTCGATAAATACTTTCACTTTAATCTAGTTTAACAGATCGAAAGAGTTTTTGAAGCCACAAAAAAAGGACCCGATGATGATGGGGAGTTTTAGAAAAAATCCAAGCAAGAATGGATTCATTCTACCAAAGATGGGGTATGCCTTGGCGTAGTGATCCAAGTTACTTAATGTCTAAAATGTATCGTAACTTATTCACCCCATAGTTAAAGCGTTTATCTTTTCCCTCTTTCTTAAAGGGAAATTTTTAGGTATAATCAGCCTTGTATGGCGGTTAGGACAGGAATTATCTACTCCGCCAAGCATCCTCTGCCGAAAAAGAAAAACTTCTTTGAGTGGCTTGGCAAAGTTCTGGAGGTTTTAGGTAAACCCCTATTTTGGGCAATATTAGTTATTGGTTATTTGTTATTAGTAATTAGTTCGCGTTTTGCGTTTTACGTTTCTCGTTTAAGACTTCCTAAAATTCGTCTTCCAAAAATTGTTCTTCCTAGACCAAGAATAACCAAAAAGTTTTTAATTTTTGTCTTTGTAATTTTTACTTTTTCATTTTTACTTTTTATTTTTTATTCCCAAATCTTAAAAGACCTTCCAAGTCCTGACCGACTTATCACCCGAGACCAGATTGTCTCCACTAAAATTTATGACAGATCAGGAAAACTTCTCTATAAAATTTATCGCAGTCAAAACCGAACTTTAGTTAAACTCGAAGATATCCCTCTTCCTCTTCGTCAAGCCACCATTGCCATTGAGGATGCGGAATTTTATTCTCATCATGGACTATCGGCAAAAGGAATTCTTCGGGCTTTTGGAAAACTTGTCAGAGAAAGAAAAGTTGAAGGCGGCTCAACCATTACCCAGCAACTAGTCAAAAACACTCTTTTGACACCCGAACGGACCATAAGAAGAAAAATAAAAGAAATTATTTTGGCTTTGTGGGTTGAGCAAAAATTTTCAAAAGACGAAATTCTTCAGATGTATTTAAACGAAGTTGGTTTTGGGGGCGCAGCTTATGGAGTTGAAGAGACCTCCGAAACTTATTTTGGTAAATCGGTTAAAGAAATAAACTTGGCCGAAGCCAGCCTTTTGGCTGGACTACCAGCCTCGCCAACTACCTATTCACCATTTGGGGCTCACCCAGAAAAAGCCAGAGAACGCCAAAAGCAAGTTTTGCGCCGAATGGTTGAAGAAAAATTTATCACCCAGAGAAAGGCTGATGAGGTTTTCTCCCAAGACCTCCGTCTGGTTTTGAAAAAAACCGATATTTTCGCTCCCCATTTTGTCATGTATGTTAAAGAACTCCTGGTTAAAAAATATGGAGAAAGAATGGTTGAAGAAGGAGGACTTGAGGTTTCGACCAGTCTTGATTTTGATCTTCAAGAAATGACTCAAAAGAAAGTAACTGAAGAAGTCCAAAGACTGCAAAACCTTCACATTTCAAACGGTGCCGCTTTGGTCACAAATCCAAAGACCGGCGAGATTTTAGCCATGGTTGGTTCAAAAGATTATTTTGATTTAAAAAATCAGGGAAACTATAATGTCTCAACTGCCCTGCGCCAGCCTGGTTCCTCAATTAAACCAGTTAATTATTCGGTTGCTCTTTCGATGGGTTTCACACCAGCCACCATTATTCCTGACACCCCGATTACTTATCATGTTCCCGGTCAGCCTCCTTATACCCCAAAAAATTATGATGGTCGGTTTCATGGAAACGTGCCTTTAAGGGTGGCTTTAGGTTCTTCCTATAATGTTCCGGCAGTCAAAGTTCTCTCTAGCCTTGGGGTTTCTCGGATGATTGAACAAGGAAGAAAAATGGGCATTACTAATTGGAACGATCCTTCCCAGTATGGACTTTCTCTAACCTTAGGTGGGGGCGAGGTTAAAATGACGGACATGGCCGTGGTTTATGGAACTTTGGCAAATTTGGGTGTCAAAGTTGATTTGCACCCGATTTTGGAAGTTAGAGATTATAAAGGGAAAGTGCTTGAGAAACTGGAGTGTAGTGGCACGCGGGGAGAGGCGCTGTTGAACGAGCGAGCTCTAGAACCCGCCGTAAGGCGGGGCGTATCCGAGGTCCGCCAGCCGGCGGACCGCAGGACGCTTGCGTTTGCGAGCGATGTGAACACAGCGCCCGACCTCAGCGTGTCCTGTAAAGGCGAACCAGTCTTAAATCCCCAAATCGCCTATATTTTAACTGACATTCTCTCTGACAACTCTGCCCGAACTCCGGCTTTTGGTCCAAACTCACTTTTAAATATTCCCGGCCATCCTTCGGTGGCAGTCAAAACCGGAACCACTCAAAATTTAAGGGATAACTGGGCAATTGGTTATACTCCAGATTTTGTTGTTGTTAGCTGGGTTGGCAACAATGATAATTCGCCAATGGGTTATGTGGCTTCGGGTGTCACCGGCGCCACCCCGATTTGGCACAATATAATGAAAGAACTTTTAAAAGATAAACCTGATGAAAAATTTTCTTTGCCTGCCTCGCCTGCCTTGTCGGCAGACAGGCCGCAAGGCGGGCCTGAAAATTTAGTCAAAGTAGAAATCTGTAGTTTAACGGGAACTTTATCTTGCGACGCCTGCCCTTCTAAAAAGTGGGAAATCTTTCTCCCCGGTACTGAGCCGAAAAAATCCTGCAATGAGGAAGAAATTAAAAAGATTTTAGAGGAAAGAAATCAGCACTAATCAGCTAGAAATCAGTGCTTATCGTCCTAGTTTGTCTCAAATTCCCAAACTTCCTTGGTAATTTTTGGTAAAACTTCTTTGGCTTCTTTTTCCAAAACTTCCTTTGACATAATCACCAAAATAAATGGTTTTTGGCTAAAAACAATGCCGGCGTCAGAAATAATCCCTATTTCAGTCCCAACCTTGTGAGCAACTCTGATTCCATCTGGCACACCGACGGGAATTCTTGTTTCGTCAAAAGTCTCGGTTAAATATCCCAAAATCTCATCCCGATGCTCTCGAGAAACAACCAAACCTCCGTACAATTTCCGAAAAAATAAACCCAAATCGGAAGGAGAAGTCTCATTTTTGGCTAAAGAAGTTTTTGTCATTCCTAAATCATTGATGATTTTTTGAATTTTCTCATCTCCCAAAATCCTGCGAAGGACATAAAAGGCAGTATTATCCGATTGTTTTCCCATCAGTTCTGCCATTTGTCGATAAGTATAAACCGTCCCTGCAGGTTTATATTGCATCCCTCCTGCTCCCGGCTGTTTATCAGAATTTTTTAAAGTATATTTAGTCTCCAAATCAATTCTCCCTGCTTCGGCTTCCTGATATAAAGTCAAAAAAACTGGCAATTTGATTAAAGAGGCAGCCGGAAAAACCTCGTTTTCCAAAATTCCATAACTTTGCTTGGTGGTTAAATTATAAACATAAACTCCATAATTTCCTTTTAAATTTTTTGTTAAATCAGAAATCTTTAAAGTTACTTCAGTCGTCTTTTTGAGAACTGGAGTTGGACTCGGAGTAGGTAATATCTGGGGGCTGATTATTTTCTGAAAACCAGTTCCTGTTTTTAAGGACCCATATACCCATAAACTAAGACTTAAGATTATGCTTCCGGCAAAAAGGGCAAAGATCCACTTTCCTCCACCTTTTGGCTTTGGCATCGGTTTTAAAATTTTTTCCGGAAACTGGCGAGGAACAAACTGTTCAGGTTTTTTAAAAATTTCCATATCAACAGGTTGTATGAATTAGGGCATTAACTTTTTTTCCTTCAGATGCAAGGCGATTAAATTCGGAAACTGCTTGGGGTGTTAAAAGAATTTTTATTTCTGCCCCAGAGTTTACCAATTTTTCTTTGACTTCTTCCAAGACTTTCAAAACTCCTGCCTGGCCAGTGCCAATAATGATTACCTCTGGGTTCCCTCTCATAAGAAGTTCCTGTTCCCAACCGCCGATCAGATGATCTGTACCCAACTCTTTTTCTAATCTTTCATCATCTCTTGGCTCAACCTTCTCTCTCACAATCAAAACCTCATGATATTGCCGACCATTAACGACTATATTCCCCCAACCGCAAGAATCAATTTTTACCATCAGTGCTTATAGACAAAATTGGGCAATTGCTCTATTTTGTCCAGATTGTCTCCTTCCCTTCCCGAAGGCACTTTTTTGGCATAACCGTCAATTAAAACTTTTATTTTCGCCATTTTAGTAAGCAACCTATTTCCCTTCGATTATTCGAATAATCGAAAATAACAATCTTCATTGTTAAAATGATTTAAATCATTTTAACAAACTTATTTAAAACTTTTAACCCAATCTAAAATTGCATCGGCGAGTTGCTGCTCGTGCCCACGATAACTGTGTAAAGCCTCACCTATAATCTTAGTCTCTACCCGAGGACTTGATTTGGCTTTATTTTTAATCAACTCAAAAGTTTTCTCTATTGAGGCGGTAAAAGAATCATCTTTTCTCCCCATAAGAGCCACTATTGGGACTTTAATTGAAGACAGCATCTTAAATTCATCATGAGGTTTATAAAAATTAAAAACCCCTGCCTCAGAATTATCACCAAAAAGATCAAGATAAGTATTGGCTGAAATCGGGTATTCTCCCCAAACCATCCACGGCATGAGATCATTACCCTTACCCTCTTTAACCATTTGCTTGGCTTTTTCCAGAAATTTAGAGAATTTTTGCTTCTCCTCGCCAGTCCTTACTAAACCCAACATGTCTGGAGGAGAAATTATAATCAAAGAGGCAACCCTTTTATCCTGAGTCTTACTTAAATAATAAATCGCTTTTACGCAACCAAGACTGTGCCCTTGAAGATGGATAGTTTCAAAACCAGATTGAGAAAGAAAATCCAAATGAGCCTTAATATCTAAAACACAGTCTGAAAATTTCTCTCGAGTTTCGCCAATCCACTTAGTGGTATAACCGTCTTTTTGTAAAACTATAACATCCTCTATATATTCTGCGCCGCGATTATTAAATGGACAGAAAGCAATTCCATTGTTTGTTAGTGTCTTGGCAATAAAATCTACAAATTTATTTTCATAAAAATTTCCCGCCATTCCGTGGACGTGGGCGACCGCAGTTTTTGTTGGAATATCCGGCTCATATAAAAGTCCGCTAAGTTCTAAATTATCTTCTGTATAAATTCTCTGAAAAGTTGTTTTCATTTTCGCTCTTTCTTCGGGTATGTTTTGAGAAGTAACCTCTGGTTAACTTATTTGTTCAATTTTTAATGATCGTGCCAGCCAATCTTCAATTTCCTTCTCGTATAAAAGTCCAGGTTTTGCCCCAAGTTTTGTTACCACCGACCGACCATTTGCCATTCCTAATTTTAGAGATTTTTCCAAAGAAAATCCTTTAACTATCCCGGAAACAAAACCAGCGGAGAAAGCATCCCCTGCTCCGGTCTCATCAACCACCTCACCGGAAAAACTTTCCACAAAAAGATTCTTCTCTAAGGAAAAAAGTTTGGCACCTTGGCGACCATTGGTAATGACCAAAATTTCCAAATCTTTTGGTCTTTCGGATAGCCCAAAATTATCTGCTTCTTCTTTATTTAAAATCAAAGCCTTTAATTTGGGAAAAATTGAAAGTAATTTTTCTTTTTCTTTCAATTCTCGCGAGCCCGGATTTAAGAAAACATTAATTCTCTTTTCTTTGGCTTTCTCAACCACTTTTATAAGCAGGTCCACGTTTCCCTCAATTGAGGCAATGTATAACCACTTTGTCTCCTCTAAGGCTTGCCAAGGAAAAACATCCTCTTCAATCCTGGTTTTTCCCCGATAAACCAAAATAATCCGGCCGCCGTCAGGATTAACTAAAATCGTTGAATAATCAGTATTATCCCCTTTTTTCTCAATTAGATATTTTTTCGAAAAATCTTCTTTTTCCAAATCGGAAATTAAAAATTTCCCAAATAAATCATCACCAAAACGAGCAATACAGGCGGTTTTAAGACCAAATCTTGAGAAACCAGCCGCCGTATTCGTCCCTCCTCCACCAGAAGAGATAAGCATTTCCTCTGGTTCAATTTTTTGACCAACCATGGTTTTATCCAATGGAAATCTCAAGGATCTTAAGAAAACATCCAAAACCGCTGAACCGATAGAGATTATGTCAAACATTAGACTAATGAAAAAATAAAAATGAAAAAATAAAAATTACAAAGAAAAATCTCAAAATTTTTTAATTTTGCATTGTCGTTTTTCATTTTTATGTTTTATTTTTTAATTTCCGCCGGGGCTTTCCAAATAATTTCCGCCAACCGCTTACTCATTTCTAGAGGATCTCTGCTTTGCCAAACGTTTCTACCAACGGCAAAGCCGACGGCTCCAGCCTTTAAAACATCAGAAACCATCTTAAAAAACTCTTCTTCGCTGGTCTTTTGTCCTCCCATAACCACGACTTTCGTTTTTCCCGCTGATTGAACCACCCATCTGAAAGATTCTAAATCTCCGCTGTAAGGAATTTTTATCATCTCCGCGCCAATTTCTAAGGCAATCCTTGCTCCATAAGCCAAAATTTCTTTTGAGCGCTCCCGACCTTCAACCGCTTTTCCTCGAGGATACATCCAACCAATTAAAGGCAAGCCTACCTTATCTGTTTCTTTCTCAATTTTTGAAAATTCGGAAATCATTTTTGCCTCATATTTTGAACCAACATAAACTGTGTAGCCAACTGCCGAGGCGCCTAAAGAAATCGCTTCCTCAACCGAACAGATTTGGGGAGAATAAGGGTCTTCATCGGTCAATAAATTCGTCTTTCCGTTCAACTTGACAATCAAAGGAACTTTATTCTTGTCTTTTTGATAATATTTCTCAGCAATCCCCTTTTGCAAAATTACTGCAGTAAAATATCCAGAATCGGCAATTTCCAAAATTTTTTCCGGGTCAACAGACTGGTCATCAAAATCTGCCGGCCCATGCTCCATTCCATGGTCATAAGCCAAAAACAAAGCCCGACCATTTTTAGTAATTTTGTCTAAATCATTTTCCATACGTCTTGGCTTCCTCAATAATTTCTACTGCTTTTGAGGTGCCGATGCGGTCAACACCGGCAGAAATAAAATCCTCTGCTTCCTTTAAAGTATCAATCCCGCCGGCGACCTTGATTTTAATTTTTCCTCCAACCGCCTCTCTGATTAACTTGACATCTTCTAAACTTGCTCCTCTTGGTCCCATGCCTGAATTAGTCTTGACAAAATCCGCTCCGGACTGAAAAACCAGAAGGCTGGCTTTTTTAATTTCCTCTTTGGTTAAAAGCCCGGTTTCAATAATAAATTTAACCAGAATGGTTTGTCTGATGCTTTTGGCCACTTCAATCACCGCTTTCATTTCTCCTAAGACCTGCTCCTCTTTGCCTGCTTTAAACATTCCAATATTCATAACTACATCCAGTTCATCCGCTCCTTTTTTGACGGCATCAATTGAGGCAACAATTTTTGTCTCTTTGCTATCTTGACCTAAAGGAAAAGAGATGACTGTCCCCACAATTCCCTTTTCTCCTAAAAGTTCTCTCGCCAGGGAAATATAACAAGGATTAACAAAAGCCGAATGGAAACCATATTGTTGGACTTTTTGACAAAGGTCTTTAATATCTTGGGGGGTCGCTTCTTGATGATGGTTGGCTAAATCCAAATATTTTGCCAATTTTCCAGGCTCCATAAGTTCATGATATCATATCTTCATGGAGATTGAAAAGGCTATTGTCGGACCATTGGCAACTAACTGCTATATTGTTTCTGAAAAAAATGAGGCAATTGTTATCGATCCTGGCGCTGAACCCGAAAAAATCTTTTCTCTTCTTTCTTCGCCCTTATCACTTATTATTGCCACCCACGCTCATCCTGATCACATCGGTGCTATCTGGGCTTTAAAAAACGAATTCCCCCAGGCAAAATTTTTGCTCCACCAAGCAGACATGCCACTTTTGAAAAAATTCTTGCCTTCGCTTAAACCAGATGGCTTTCTTAAAGAAGGAAAATTCCCACTCCCCACTCCCCACTTCCCGCGCCGCCGGCATAGCCTCTGGCGACGCACGGCACTTCTCTCTGTTATCCATACTCCTGGCCATACCCCTGGCGGAATCTGTCTTTTGGGAAAAGGTGTTCTCTTCACTGGTGATACTCTTTTTGCCCAAGGTGTTGGTCGAACCGATTTGCCTTATTCAAACCAAGAAGATTTAATAAAATCCCTTAAAAAATTAGCCAAACTTCCCAAAGATTTAATAATTTACCCAGGTCATGGAGAGTCTTCTACCCTTCGCCGCTTACAAAATCAAAGATTTTTACGTGGCTGAAACGTTAATTTTACGGAGTAAAATTTTACGTTTCGCCAAGCTCTCGCACGGCTACCAATGCCTCTTGGGGAGTTTTAACAATTCGGTAAACCTTAAGCTCTTCATCCCGAAGGAGCATATTTTTTTTGAAAACCTCAATTATTTCTTGCCAAAAATCTCCGTATAAAATAAAAGGTTTATGATGACCAAAATAAAGCCGAGCCAAGCCCCAAGCCATGCCAAATTCAGAAATCGTTCCCGTTCCACCATTGAAGATAATATAACAATCACCATATTCCAAAAGTTTTAAGGTTCGCTCAACATAATTTGGCACCAAAATCTCCTCATCTAAAGGATTCTCTGGGTCTCTTCCCTCAAAATTAGTCATCCCGACCGGGGAAAAATAAATCCCAATTGATTTCCCCCCACCAGCCTTGGCACCCTCTGAAGCGGCTCGCATCACTCCGGGTCCGCCGCCATTGACAATCGCATACCCTTCCTCGGCTAAAAGTTTTGCCACCTCGTAGGCATCCTGATAAAGTTTTTCTCCAGGTTTTGTTTGAGAAAATCCGAAAATGGCTATGTTTTTAATCATAGATAAGATATTAAGAAATTAAGATATTAAGTAATTAAGGGCAAGGGAACAATTTTTGCGCCGGATTTAATGTGGCAAGCCGCGACCCCACGGAACACAACTTGAGTTTCGAATTACCCAGTCGCGAGCTGGTCCCGCCGAATTGGCGGGAGCCATCTCTAAATCCAAGCAACAAATTCGTTCCCGAGCCAAAATTCATTCTCCGGCAATTAAGGCTGCTAATTCAATTAATCTGCAAGAATAAGCCCATTCATTATCATACCAAGCCACCACTTTGACCAAATTTCCACCGCTAACTGAAGTTAGGGAAAGATCAATAATCGCCGAGGCAGGATTTTTAATGATATCACTTGAGACAATTGGCTCAGAGGTTACCTCTAAAATTCCTTGGTATTGTTCTAGTCCTTTCGCCTGGTCAAAGACTCTATTAACCTTCTCAACCCTGACCGTATGGTCTAAAACAAAAGTAAAATCAGAAAGTGAACCGCAGGCAACGGGAACTCGAATGGCTAGTCCTTGGAATTTCCCCTTTAACTCTGGGAGAGCCCGCGCCATCGCTTCGGCGGCGCCAGTGGTCGTCGGAATAATATTTAAACCTGCGGCCCGACCGCGTCTTAAATCTTTATGAGAACCATCAACCAGTTCTTGGTCAGCCGTGTAGGCATGAATGGTCGTCATCATTGCCCGGACAACCTTAAAATTTTCCATCATGATTTTAGCCACTGGGGCAATACAATTGGTGGTGCATGAAGCATTGGAAATTATTTTCTCGCCTTTATATTTATCGCTATTTACCCCAATTAAATAAGTCGGAGTTTCGTCTTTGGCTGGAGCAGAAATAATTACCTTTTTTGCCCCGGCTTTTAAGTGTCCAAGACAGTCTTTGGTAGTCCGAAAAACTCCAGTGCATTCCAAAACCACCTCAACATCATATTTTTCCCAAGGGATTTTTCCTGGTTCTCTTTGAGCCAAAACCGGAATTTTCTTTTCCTCAATTATTAATGTCCCAATTTCATTTTTGATTTTTGATATTTGATATTTGATATTTTTATCGAGTCTCCCGTAAACACTGTCATATTTCAAAAGATTTGCCCAGCCTTCGATCTCCATCGACCCCGAGGTATTAATCGCTACCACTTCAACCTCTTCAGCGTATTTCTCAAGAATGGCCCGAAAAGTAACCCTGCCAATTCTCCCAAAACCATTAATGCCAACCTTAACCATAAATTAAAAATTAAATATCAAAAATCAAAATGACAAATCAAAATTTTAAAATTTTTTATTTTTGCATTGTCATTTTACATTTTGATTTTTAAATTTTGCATTTAAACCCGAAGGGCCTTTAGTCCTGGTAAATCTCCATTTGCTAAAAACTCAAGCATCGCCCCTCCGCCTGAAGAAACATAATCAATCTTATCAACTAGAGAAAACTTGGTCAAGGCAGCCTCGGTATCTCCGCCACCAATGACAGTGAATGCTCCAGAATTAACAACCGCTTCCGCGATTTTTCTCGTCCCCACTTCCCACTTCGCCCTTCCCACTTCGCTCTCGTACTGCCCCATTGGTCCGCTCCAGATAATTGTTCCTGCGTTTTTGATAATTTCTCCAAATTTTTCTATTGTCTCCAGTGTAATATCTTTTCCGCTTTCATTCAACATCCCAATTATTATTCTTTCATTGGAAATTTGAAATTGGTATTTATTGGTAATTATTAACGGAAGCTTCCCCCCAATCAGAATATAATCCGCCCAGCCCTGAAGTTTTCCAACTACTTCCAGTTTATCTTCTTTGGCTCCGCCTAAAATAACCACCACCGGTTTTTTGGGGTTTTCTAAAACACGAGACAAAACCTCGACCTCTTTTAAGAGCGAAAAACCAGCAGCGTGAGGCAAAAGTTTTGGTAAACCAACAATTGAAGCATGTTCTCGATGACAAACCGCAAAAGCATCATTAATGTAAAATTCACCCAGGGATGCTAATTTTTGGGCAAATTCAGGGCTATTTCCCTCCTCGCCGGAATTGAATCTCAAGTTTTCCAGTAATACCAGATTGTCAGCCAATTGATAGATTGAAAAATTTTTAATTTTAGATTGTAATTTTTCATTTTTAATTTTTAATTTTTCATTTAGAAGCTCGCCAAGCTTCTTCGCCACTGGCCTAAGACTTAACTCTGGTACCACTTTCCCTTCTGGTCTGCCTAAATGCGATAAAATAATTATTTTTGTCTTTTTGGAAAGAAGAAGATTTATAGTTAGCAGAGAATCCTGGATTCTGGTATCGTCTCCTACCTTCCACTCTTTTACTCTTTCACTCTCCTGCTCTATTATTAAAGGAACATCAAAATCGCATCTTAACAAAACTTTTTTCTCTGTTAAATCAAAATCCCGAAGGTCTGGTAGTTTCATTTGAATCCTTTGGCTAAATCCTCAAGTTCTTTTTTCTGGTCCAAGGCTTTGACTACGTCTGTGGAGACCAGAATTCCTTTGGCGCCCATCTTAAGACTTATCCTGACATCTTCTTGAGAATGGATTCCGGCGCCGACAATCACCGGAATCCCAGCCATTTCGACGATTTTTTTAATGATCTCTGGCTTTTCTGAAGCCACTGATTTCTCTTGACTACCAATCAGTTCCGGCGGTTCGTAAGCCAGAAAATCGGGTTTAAGTTTTGCCAATCTTTCCGCCTGGCCCAAAGTCCGACAGCAAACCATCACCTTAAAATTCTTTTCACTTCTCTCTTCGCCCTTCGCCCTTTTTATTATCTGTTTGACGGTCCCAGGAGGAATCTGATGTTCAGCATGATTTAAAAGTGTTCCCGAAGCTCCAGCCTCAACGACTGCCTCCAAATTTATCCAACCAGTAAATTGTCCTTGAGAAAACCAATCGAGGTGCTGAACCCAAACCTCCAGATCTTTAAAATGCTGTTTTATGTGCCAAAGATCAACCACCTGAACTACAGGGATTATTTTGATTCCAGAGGCTTCGCTAACCTTTAAACAGATTTCAGCCAGCTTGACTGCCTCTCCTCCTGTCCCTTCTTTATAGGTCTTAAAATTAACAAAAACCATCGAAATAATATTAAATATTAAATATTAAATAGCAAATATACATAGAAAATTTTAAATATATTTGAAATTTAAAATGTGTTTTTACAATTTACTATTTACTATTTTAAATTAATAGTTATGATTTTGCTATAGACCGGTCCTTCTGGCTTAAGTTCGCTGGTAAAAACAGATACTGAATCCACTCCAAATCTCCCTGTGATACCCGTGGTACTCGTGATACTTTTGATTCTTTGAATTTTTCTTTTACTTCTTCCAATCGTAATATGGGCACTAAATGGTCTTGTCTCAATCTCAAAATTTCTAATTTTAAGTTCTTTGCCAATCTGCTGATAAAGTTTTCTCAAAACCTCAATCTGCCCTTCAACCTCAAGCCACAATCCATGAGTAAAAAATTCTGGCTTTCCCAAAAAAAGATAAAATGGTTTTATATCCCGAGTTCCGGTTTTAACTGCTTCAATCACTTCAGAAACTCTAGATTCGGCAATTTCTCCTAAGAAAAACAAGGTTAAATGAAGATTTTGGGGAGCAACAAAACGAAGAGGTAAATACTTCTTCAAGCTTTCTTCAAACTCCCCAATTTTCCTTTTAATCTCTTGAGGTAGTTCTATGGCAATAAACGTCCGCATTACTGAAGCACCTCAACCAGTTTTTTTCCAAATTCTTCAGCCGCCTCCGGTCCTCGGGCGGTAACAATTTTGCCATCAACAGTCACGGTTTCACCAGTATAATTTGCTCCTTTAGCTTTCAGGTTGCCCTCTTCTGAAGAAAAACTGGTGGCGTTTTTCCCAGATAAAATTCCTGAATTTGCCAAAATTGAGGGAGCAATACAAATGGCGCCAACCACTTTTCCTTTCTCATAAGCCGATTTTGCCAAGCCTAAAGCGGTCTGGTCAGTAAAATAAATTGAAGCCCCGGTGCCACCAATAAAAACAACCGCGTCATAATCTCCCGGATTTACCTCGCTTAAATCTTTGTCAATCAGTGTTTTTGCCCCAAACATCCCCACTGCCTCGTTCACTCCCTTTGAGGCTACCTCAGTGGTTATCCCGCTTTCTTCAAGTAGTTTCTTTGGCTCAAGAAATTCCTCGTCACGAAAATTCTTGGGAGCCACTACCAGCAAAACCTTAAATTTTAAATTTTCCATTTTAATTTTTACTTCTTTCTCCTCACCTCCTTTCTTAAAAACTAAAACACCGCCAATTAAAAAGCCAACAATCAAAACTAAAATTAAAACAACGATTTTTCTCATCCCTAAATCAAAAGCCAAAGGCTCATTAAAACAAGCAAGACTCCAATTGAAAGTTTCATCCATCTTTTTGCTTTGTGCTCCCAATCTTTTAAAGAAATCACTTCTCTGCCCCGCCAAACTAAAAATAAAATAACCAAAAGAGGCAGGATAAACAAAAAGTTATAGTAGAGAAAATAAGCCAACACTTTGGGTAAACCCAAACCAGAATAATTAAGAATCGAGGCTGTGCCAACATAAATTGGCAAAGAGCAAGGAGTCTCAAGGAGGGTAACTAAAACTGCCAAAATAATTGTCGCCGGCAAGGAAACTTTTTCCACTAATTTCAAAAGCCCAGGTCTTGAACTTTGGGGGATTTCCAAAGAAATCCCAATACCTGGAAGAAAAAAATCCTTAACATTTATGACTCCAGCCAAAAAAAGAACGCTGCCTAAAATCCGGTCAAATAAAATCCGGTAGGGAGTGAAATTTAAGGTTTGAACTGAACGATAAAATAAAAGCCCAATGAAAAGATAAGTTAAATAAACTGTCAGAATATAGGCTCCCCCAAGACGCAAGATTTTTTCTGGCTGGCGGGCGAAAATAATAATGTAACCCAGAAGGAGCAAAATCATCCCAATAGCGCAAGGATTAATCCCGTCAACTAAGCCGGCAACGGTCACCAAAGGGAAAGAAACTAACCCACCTTTTTGCGCCAAAAAACAGGCAGCGCCATTACAGAAAGTTTGCATGGGGTATATTATACCTTAGATTTCTTCTTTTGATAATCCTCGATTGCCTTCTTGACTGCCTCTTCAGCTAAAACTGAACAATGTAACTTGTTTCTAGGTAAACCGCCCAAAGCTTCAGCCACCGCTTTATTAGTAATTTTTAAAGCCTCAGAAAGCAGCTTGCCTTTAATCATGGTAGTAACCATGCTGGAAGTACTTATGGCTGCCCCACACCCGAGCGTTTGAAATTTGACATCTTTAATGTATTCCTGTCCATTCTTTCTCTCCACTTTTATAAACATTCTCATCACGTCTCCACAGATCATGTTGCCGACCGTCGCCACCCCATCGGCATCTTTAATCTCCCCCATATTCCTGGGGTTCTTGAAATGTTCTAAAACTTTTTTGCTGTATAAATCTGAAATATCCATATTAAAATTTCGGTGCCATTTTTCGCAATTTCTCAACAATCCCTGGCAAAATTTTTAAGACATAATCAATATCTTTCTCGGTTGTATCTTTGCCTAAAGAAAACCGGAGGGACCCATGAGAATCTTCGGGTCTAAAACCCATGGCGGTTAAAACATGAGAAGGCTTAAGGGAACCAGTGGTGCAGGCTGAACCAGAGGAAGCGGCCACTCCGTATTCATCTAAAAGCAAAAGCATCGCTTCTCCTTCCACTCCTTCGATAATGAAAGAGGCGATATGCGGCGCTCTTTTTGTCGGATGTCCCGTCAATCTTGTCCCAGAAATTTTCAAAACCCCCTCAATTAATCTCTCCCTTAATTTCTCTATTTGATTTTTGATTTTTGATTTTTGATTTTGCGCCATTTCAATGGCACAGCCCAGTCCCACAATATAAGGCACATTCTCTGTCCCCGCTCGCAAACCCCGTTCTTGTCCACCCCCATCCTGTTGCCTGATAATCGGCGTTCCTCTGCGAATATATAAAGCCCCAATTCCTTTCGGGGCATAGAATTTATGACCAGTTAAAGAAAGTAAATCAACCCCAAGCTTATCAACATTGATTTTCAAAAATTGAATTGCTTGGGTCGCATCGGTATGAAAGTAAACGGGTGAGAGGCGAGGCAGGGAAGTGAGACGTGAGACGTTGATTTTTTTAAGTAACTGGCCAATTTCCTCGATTGGCTCAATCGTTCCAACTTCGTTATTAACAAACATAATCGAGACTAAAACAGTTTCTGGCTTAATTGTTTTTTCAATATCAGAAATCTTAACCATCCCATATTTGTCCACTGGCAGAAAAGTAACCTTATAACCTTGTTTCTCTAAGTGTTTGGCTGATTCAATGCCTGCTTTATGTTCAATTGAGGAAGTAATTAAATGAGGCAACTTTGCACTTTGCACTTTGCACTTTGCACTTTCTAATACTCCTTTATGCGCCAGATTAATTGATTCGCTTGCGCAAGAAGTAAAAATTATTTCCTTTGCCCTTGCTCCAAGTGCCTTGGCGACTTTTTCTCTTCCCTCCTCAATTGCCATTTTGGCAATCCTTCCCCATTGATGAATTTCTGAAGCATTACCAAAACCTTGAAGAAAATAGGGCTTCATCGCCTCAAAAACCTGTTTATCAACGGGTGTGGTCGCCGCATAATCCAAATAAATTGTTTTTTTATGGTGAGCTTGTCGAACCATCATTTAAGTAATGAATTTAATTTTTTTCACCTCTGGTATTTCTTCTTTAATAAACTCTTCCATACCCGCCCCGAAGGTAGCCTGGGCCATGGGACAACCTAAACAGGCTCCGAGAATTTTGATCGTTACCTGACCATTTTTGACTCCAACCAGCTTAAGATCTCCGCCATGAGCCTGAACTTGCGGTCGCACCTTCTCCAAAGCTCGAGAAACTTTTTCTTTAAGCAAAGACACGGCACTCCTTTCTCTTACATTTTGGGTCAATAAAGTAAAAAACCTTTCTACCTTTCTTTTGAGAAGATAAAATCCCGGCTGTTTTTAGATACTGAAGATGATGAGTAATTGTTGGCTGGGTAAGTTGAAAATGCCTGGCAATCTCAAGAACAGAAAGTTGTCCTTTTTCTTGTAAAAGATTTATAATTTTAATTCGACTGCTGGTTGATAAACCACTAAAACAACTGGTGCAAGAAATAAAGAATTTCCGCATAATATATAGATATTAATCTATAAATTGAGGCATGTCAAGCCCCACCTCGTCCTGCTTAGCAGGGCTTCGCGGGGCGCAGAAGAATTTAACTTAAAAACACCCAAATTCCCAAAGAAAGCATAATCAAGCCGGCAATAAGATGAAGAATCCTTAAATTCCTATCTTTCCAGGCTGTGGTTTTCTCTACCGTGGAGTAGCCAAAATAAATTAAGCTAGTGATGAAAAGCAGTGGTAAAACAAAAATAAAATTGTAATACAAAAGAGTAGGCAAAATCTTGGTCCAGTTGATATTGCTTGATAAAAGTCCCAAAACAAAAACATAAGGGCCGCCTGTACATGGCAATTCAAAAGCAGTGACGACAAAACCCATCAAAAATGCTCCAAAAGGACTGGTTACACCTTTAAGGAGTTTTTGAATCGTCGGTCTCCAGGAACGAGGAATTTCCATCACGAATCCACCACCGCCATACCAAAAGAAATCTTTAAGGTTCAAAAGCCCGACTAAAATCGCCAAGCCACCAATTAGCCGATGGAAAAGAGTGGCTAGCCCAGAAAGTTGAAGAAAAGAGACAAGTCCCAAACCCAGCAAGAAATAGGCAAGATAAAGGGCAAAAATAAAAAATAAACCTGTTGCTGCCGCTTTCTTTTTCTCTTTCGTAGCTAGAAGTGCTCCCAGAAGAATCAACAAAACCGCAATGGCGCAAGGATTAATTGAGTCAACAAAAGCAGCGCTTGAAATCACCCAAAAAGAGGGTCTTTCTATTGGACCACAAACTTGACAAGTATTATTTTGGACTAAAAACATGACTGGCTAGAAAGGTAGTAATGGGAACAGCGGTAATTAAACCGATACTTCCTACCAAAGTTCTGATTATTTCCTCGGCAATAATTTCATAGTTAATTACCTGGGAATAAGGTTGAGGATTATCAATAAACAGCAAAAGTAAGGGTAAAGCCACGCCCGTATAAACCAAAACCAAAGTGTTAACCATTGAGGCGATATGGTCTTGACCAACGTTCATCGCCCGCAAGAAGAGTTCCCTGGATTTTATAGCGGGACTGGCTTCCTTAAGTTGCTGAATGATGGCAGATTGAGAAATAGTGATATCGTCTAAAACTCCTAAAACGCCAATTATAATGCCCGCCAAAACCAAACCCTTGATATTTACCACTCCTGGTCTGGCAACTTGTAAAAAGGCAGCTTCCTCTGAGGCATAACCTGTTAATTTTCCTGCCTCAACAAAAATCCTTGCCAAGATCCCGGTGATTACCAAGGCGGTGAGTGTTCCAAAAATGGCAATCGTGGTTTTTCGGTTAAAACCATGAGAAAGATAAAAAGTCAGAGGAATAATCAAAAGTGACCCGGCAATGGCAATTAGGACCGGGTCGCGACCAGCGTAAATTTGAGGCAAAATAAAAGCAAAAATCACCAAAAAAGAAATCCCCAACCCCAAAAGCGAACTTATCCCCCGCCATTTACCAATTCCAACCGCCAAAAGAACAAAAATAATAAATAACCAGGCTAAGGAGTTCTTTCTAATAAAGTCAGTAATATAAAAAACGTCGTTTCCTTCAAGATCGCGACTTTTGCTTATTAAAATTTCATCTCCTTCTTGATATTTTGGTTGACCAACAATCAAAATCTTTCCCGTCTCAACCGTAATCTCCTTGTCTTTCAAAGAACCCTTACTTATCAAAACTTTTAATTTTTGATAAAGGCTCTCTTCGCCTTCTTGAATAACTATTTTTTCTTCAAGAATTTTAATCACTCTCCCCTCAAGAATTTCCTCTTGAGCGTAGGCGTCAAAAATAGGCAAAAAGAAAAAGATAAAAGAAAGTAGTAATAAAAATTTTAACTTTTGCATTACTTTTTCTTATAACCCCAGGGCATCCGACCAAAACCATGCCCACCAAAATCAACCCGGTGAACAATTCCTGAGCCACATTTTGGACATTTCATTTCTATCCCTCTTTTTCCCGTCCCAAAGGGCACCTTCCAAATATTACCACAATCTTCACATTTAAATTGTCTGGCTGGCTGTTTTACCATTCTAAATTCACCTCCCTCAATTCTTAACGCTTTACCTTTTACCAAGGCTTCGGCAATTTTTTTTCGGGCAGAGGTTAAAATCCGCTGGAAAGTACTCTGAGAGACCTTCATCTTTTTAGCGGCTTTTATCTGATCTAAACCTTCAAAATCCGCCAGTCTTAATGCCTCAAGCTCGTCAACAGTCAAATCAACTTCCTCAAGTAAAGAAAGAGGAATACCCCGGGGTTTAAAATAGGTCACTCCAGGTTCAAAACCAACAAATCTTGGTCTTTTTGGTCTTGGCATAGGACCATTTTACTCCTGAAGCTCTTTTTCTTCTTTCTCAACGTCTTCTAGTTCTTCTTTTAAGGCTTCTTTATATTGTTTTAAAGCCTCAAGTTTATCTTCTTCGGTTTGGGGCCAATTCCAAGGAAAATATCTACCCAGGCCTCGACCTGGTCCAAACCTTCTTCGCCAACCTAAACCTAAGCCACAAGGACCAAAACCTTTACCTGTCATTGGTCCTATCCCCATAGGACCTGTTCCATCAAATCCTGGCATTTTATTTTCACCCCCTTTCAGGTTCACATTGTGAATATATATTCATTATATATGCTCTGGGGAAGCTTGTCAAGCCCTTGTATAAGTCCAGGACTTTTTCGACATTCCTCCTTGTTTGATGAGATAGTCCACTGGAGTAAGATTACCCAGGGACTTATGGACTCTTTCTGTTAAGAAGAATATCAAATAATCAGCTAATTTGGAAGAGAATTCTTTTGGGTGGTGGATAAGGTCTAGATTAGAGTCTAGGAATTCTTCTTGGAGAGTTCTTTGGTATCTTTCAATCACCCCATTGACTCTTGGACATCTAGGATAGATGAAATAATGGAGGATATTTCTTTGTTGGAGATATTGTTCAAAGACTCCCAGAAATTCCAAACCATTGTCTGTTTGAACTGATTTAATCCTTCCCGGATAGACCCCTTGAAGCTTAATAAAGAAATCCTTGGTATTGGAACTATTAAGGTGGAGATAGGGTAAGGAGAGAGCAAATTTACCCTTAATATCAATAACAGAGTAAACATACAACCTTACCCCATCCACTACCTTAAGGAGAGTATCCATCTGCAGATGACCAAAACCAGTAGGTTGAGGAGAATATCTCATTCTTAATCTCTTTTGCCTTTTGGTCTTCAATCTGGCTTCAGATGGCTGATGGTATATTCTTGTTTGTCTCTGAAAGAAAAGATGATTTCTTTTGATAATTCTTCCCACTGTTGATTCAGAAATAGAAGGCAGGTTTCTTTTAAGACAATAGTCATCAACCAGGGGTTTAATCTTCTCTTTGCCTAGTCTGGGATGGTTTTCCCTTAAGGTGGAGATGAAATTTACAATTCGGATGTCTACTTGAGAAGCTCTGACTCTTCTTGGCTTAGTAGAGAGGGGCACTAAAGAAGATAGTTGCCCCTGGGAAAAATGGAGTTTCTTTCTCCAGACATACAAGAGTTTCCTGTCTACCCCAAAGGCTTCCTTGGTAACCTTCTCTCCATACTGCCTGTAGAACTCAAGAATCTTTAGTCTCTCTCCAGCCACTTCATCTTTAGAGAATCGTTTTAGGCTTGAGAGCATCTTTTTCACCCCCTTCAAACCTTTAATTCTACTAAAGATGGGGTAAGCTTTAGCGTAATGATCCAACTACTTAATGTCGAAAATGTATCTGAACTTATGCAGGGGCGGAATAATCCGTCTTAGGCGGATTAAACGCCCCGCAGACCCCGTTAAAACCGCAGCATGAGCCGTATACGAATAGTATTGAAAAGGCGAATGCTAAGGTTAGACGGGGTCAAGGGGGAATCTCTATTCGTGTTTTTCTGCTTTCATTGCATCCGCTTTAGTAGGATGAATCGTCCCATCTGGATGATTAGGGGGCGAATAAATGGTGTAGAGTTTAAGCTCTTTATCAGTTGAAGTATTGATTACATTATGCTGGGCTCCGGCTGGAACAATCACCGCCCTGCCCGAGCCGACAATACTTTCCTCGCCATTAATAATTACTTTCCCCTCACTTTGCTCAAAACGGAAAAACTGATCAACGTTTGGATGAACTTCCATCCCAATTTCTTCACTGGGCTTTAAACTCATTACCACCAATTGAGCATATTTTCCCGTAAATAAAACCTGGCGAAAATTAGTATTCGCTAAGGTTTTTTCTTCGATATTTCCAACAAAACCCGTCATCTTTTTCTCACCTCCTTTGCCCCGCGAAGCTTTAGCGAAGTGGGGCTCTAACTCTCCATCCTAAAATAAATTCCAAAAATTGCCAAAACCGCCGCCACTAAAAGCCATTGGGTTGAAGCCAGCCATAAATCAATTCCCGTTGCTCCTATTCCAGCTAAAACAACCGATAAAACTGAAGCCACCATACAAAGTTGAGAGACAAGCCTAACTTGTTTTTTCTTCACTTTTTCTCACCCCCTCACCCTTGCCCCGTTGAGTCGCTCCTTAAGCCGCACCCGCCGATTTGGCGAGGTAAGGCGAAAGGTAAGACTTTGCGGGGGTTAACGCTTAACAACCTTGCCGTTTGCATCCAAACACTCCGGGACCATGTCTTTGGGAAAATTATAAGGAGCAATTTCTGAACATTTTGGGTTTGCCTGACCATCATAAACACAAACCCAACCGGTTGCAGTTTTTGCCGCTAACCAATAAGCACCACCAACCGCTTCATATTCTTTGATATTGCCAGTAGCATGTTTGCCAGTATTTTTATTAATCGTCACCTCCGCTTTAGTCTGGTCCAGCCCCGTCTTTTTATAAACTGCCTGTTTGATTAAAGCGGTTTCGTCAATTGTCGGAGTTGGGGTAGGCAAAACAGTCAGAGTGGGCGTAATAGAAGCCGAAGGAGAGATGGGGGTTCTACTCTTAAAATACAAATACCAAGCAAAAATATTTGTCTCAATTATAAGCAGGAATAAAAGAACAAAAAATCCAATTTTCCACTTCATAATTTTTGTATATCACAAATTTCTTTTAAAAACAATGGGGGGTTCCAGCGAAACCACAAATAAAAAGCCCGTAAAATCTGGTCTTCTGAAACTATCTCTACTTGATGGACAACTTCAGAACCTATTTTACCTCAACTCATTGCTCGGGAAGACCAACCACATTAGTTTTATTATACGTTTTGACAACTCATTTTCAAAGGGTTATCATAAAATTAATGAAGAAAAGGTCCTTGCCAATTTTTCTTGCCATCCTTGTTTTAATTTTAGGGGGAATTTTTGCCTTTGTGACTCTGAAGAAACCCCCAACTCAAAAACCTTCTTTTTTCCAACCTTCAACCACCCAAAAAATTCCCCTTTCTTATAAAATCGAAAATATCCCCTATACTTATGGGTTTACCGATTGTTGCTATTGTGCAGGAATGACCGCCATGATGGGTTATCTAGGAATGAGCAAAGAACAAGTTGAGAATTATTGGCAAGATATCAAAGCCACCAATTATGAGAAAGACCCGATGATTTCTATCAGACTTTTACCAAAATACGGACTTTCGGACAAATTCCACGTTGCCTGGTTAAATCCCCAAGGCCACGAACCAGAGTTTAAGATGCTTTGGCAAAGATACTTGGCAAATTACCAAAAACAGGTTCATTTCTTAAAAAGCGAAGATGAGGCTTTTTCTTTCCTTAAACAGCTCATTTCCCAAAATATCCCGGTAATGGTTGCCTATGAGGAGCCGCCTAAAGATACTTTTCACCTGGCCCATGGCTATGATGAAAAAGATGTCTATTATTGGACGTTGCCGGGAAAAGCGACCAATGAACCAATTGCAAAATTCCTAAAAGGCTGGAAACTTGATCAAGAGGAATTCCCCTACCCCAATTACCCCGGCCACTATACCATGATGTGGCTTGAGAAATAGAAGCCACCAGAAGGCTCTCAATCCTTTTTGTTGTCTGGCCTGATGCTCTCCACAAAAACAGAGGGAAAGCATGAGTAGTAGTAATACCAACCATTAGGATGCTTGATAATCGCCGGCTCATTTATAGGAAAATCTAAATAAATATCTTTATCAATGGAAACACCATCGTCTGAAAGAACAACTCCGCTATCTTTCACCTCTAGGTCTGGTTTTTGATCATAATAAATTAAATAGCCCTCCTTCCCTTTGATGGCCCCCTGTACCCCTAAGAAGGGAGAGTCTTTAAGTTGCGGGAAACTTTTCCCATCAGAGGAAATAGCGATTTGCGTCTGGCTACCAGAAGGACAATATAAAACATAATAATTTTTCTCTTCGACAAACAAAATAGTGGAGTCACCACAAGTATAATCCGTAACCTTGCCTTCATACTGCCAATTAACACCATTGTCACTAATTAGGCTGTGTAAAGGTTTTGCTATACCATCCTCCCGCCGTTCCCAGACCGAAGCATAAAGCCGCCACCTTCCTTCTTTGGTCTTGATAAGTGTTGGGTCAGTCAAAAGGGCTAAACGATAAGGAAATGTGTCAAGGGTCATTCTTTCTTTTTGAAAATGGAGGCCATCTTTTGATTTGGCTACCGCCAAGCCTGTCACAAAATGATTATCTTTAGTTTTCAGCCAGCGAACAAAACGGCGATAAATACCATCATCAGCCCAGATTCTCATCCAACCATCCTCAAAATAAGCGCCTGTTGGTACGGGACGGCCTTTTAACACCGGTCCCTCAAAACCAGAAAGATGAATCCCATCTTGGGATTTAGAAAGGTAGATATCTTGAATATGGGGAGCGGCATAAATCTTGGTCAAGACATAAGTTATAAGCAGAGCAAATAAAAAAGATAAGACAATCTGTAGATGCCATTTTTTCATCCCAAATCCAGTATAACAAAAAATCTAATCCTACCCAATTTGTCCTGAGCGCCCACCTGAGATTATTATAGCAACAATTGAGAAGATGTTCAGGGCTTTCGAGAATGCTTGCCCCGTACCGAATGGTACTGGGGTGGTGCAGGTGGAGTTAATAAGGGTTGGGGGGTAGTAATGGATTGTCCTGGCCAGGAGCTATTACACCTCCCAGGTGTTATGTTGTACTAAAACTAAGCTACTCTTACAAACTCAGTTTTAGTGGTATAATTTGGTTATGGCTGAAGTAACCGACATTGAAGAATCACCTAGAATATCCCCAACTTTCCAGCACTACGAACGCGGTGCTGAAAAGTTCTATCCCGAAACACTGGAGGCTTTGGAAAGGGGTGATAATGAAGCATTAATCGAATTAATTCCTTGTATATTTCCCGTTAAGCCCCTATATTATAGGTACATGCCTGTGCTTTACCACGGAGTTTTTCCTTACCAGTCTGAAAATGAAAGAGTTGGAGGAATTATGGGACGCAGAAGTTTTGGTCGATTGTTGAGTCCGAGCGACTATGTTGGCTCATTGCTTAGAATAGTACAAGAAGGGTTGACATCTCCTAATAGAGAACAGCTATTTTCTGATACAAATATAAGGGGTGTTTATTTTGTGGATCGGCCTGAAGTAACTTGGGGATTGCTTTATGTTGCGGTGCCAACCTTAACAAGAGAGACTTTAATAGGAAAATACCCTGTTCAACAAACTTTTGTTCCCACAAGAGATGGTGATAAACCAGTTTTTGCAGGAAAGATGAAAGGTACGACTTTTAGACATGGTGACGAATTTATTGTTTATTCGCAAGAACCACTTAGGACTTCTTACAAAGTGGGTTTAAAACCAGAAGAAATTGCTTTAACGCAGGGGTGGCTAGGCAAAGAAGGCAGAGGTTATTATAAGGAAGTAGAGGAGGAGTTTAAGAGAACTTTTGCTAAGGAATTGGTTGTTTAATTTACCATGCTGATTACGGTTTCACAAAAAAATTGACACTTGAAAGGTAGAATCCCCTTTCGAACCTCCGGTGGACTTTTTTAGTGTAACCAAAAACTACTGGGTCTAGGAATTTTGTTTGATTGCCACCTCCGAGATGGAATGGCTTGACACCACGTCGAACGTGGTAGTCGCGTTTGACGCGACACCTTGGGAATTTTGCTCGAACGATGGTACGATTATCGGAAACCAGGCTCAGCAACTTCTCCCTATTTAGCAATTTTAGGTAAGGCTCCGATTACTTCGGGATTTCTCAAGAGAATAGTTCTATCTGCAGTGTAGGTTAATCCCTTATTAGGGTTTGTTTCAAAACCTAAATAAACTACCTCTACTCCTCGTGCTTTTAACTCTTTTACTGCAGGTTGCAAATCAGAATCAGAGCTACAAAGAATGGCAGTATCCAACTTTTTATCGCAGGCTAGAGAAACCAAATCAACAGCAATCTTTACATCAACACCCTTTTCTCTAAAAACTATTTTATTGTTTACTTTTTGGGCCCTAACATTACCAGCAATGATAAATTCATAATTTTGCCCTATTAACTGATTCCTTAACCTTCTTTGAAATTTAATCAGCTCCCCTGACTTCTTCTTCGTATCTGGGTGTAAATGAAGTCTTGCAGTGTAAAAGATTTTCCTGGAAATTGTAAAGCTTTTGAGTGCTTCTCTAAACAATTTGTTTAAGTCAATTGAAGCTAAATTGACAGTGGCTTTGTCGATGCCTTTTTCTTCAAAAACCTCCTCCATTTTGTGAAGAAAGTTCTCGCCATCAATAAACAATATGCATTTAGACATTAAGGATATTATTGCAGAAATTAACTGAAAATACAGCAATTAAAAACCTCAGCGGGTCTTACGACACTGGCTGAGGCGTTGATGATGTAAATATACTACACTACTTCTTAAAAGTCAAGTAATCTATATAATACCACCTCGGAGGTGGAACTCTCTTGACACCACGTCGAACGTGGTAGTCGCGTTTGACGCGACACCTTGGGAATTTTGCTCGAGTTTATCCCAAAACAGCCTTTTTGAGATAGCCCTTAATTAAAGATTGATAAGGCACATTGATCTCATTAGCCTGTTCCTTAATTCGGTCAATTAAATATTCCGGTAAACGAATAGAAATCGAACGAGTGGTGGGCTTAAGATTGGGAAAAGAAACCGGCTCAAGATCAGATGGCTCATAATATTCAGACAAATCAATCTTTGCCCAGAATTCCCTTTCTTCGTCTTCGTTTTTAAATTTTGGTAATTTAAGCTTTTTCTTCATATAACTTTACCTCCTTTTTGTTAATATCTCTGGCAGAAATAATTCTTACTTTATTCCTGCGCATGACGAAAACCACAAACAACAACCTTCCTTTTTTAGTTTTACCGATAATCCTAAATCTTTCTTCTCCTCCCGAATGTAACTTATCCTTAAATATTTTTTTCTTTTTGTCAAAAAATACTTCTTCGCATTCCCTGTTGGTAACTTTGTGCTTTACCCAGTTTTTGTCTTTGTTGCCCTTATCCCAAATAAACTCAGCTGGTTCTTTTACCCGTACCATCCCCTTTATTGTATATACTAAACTAGACAATGTCAAGTGGCAAAAGAATTCTTATTGACACCTTCGGTGGTATTTTGGGTATAAAATTGCTATAATATTCCTTAACATTCCGGGGTAGCTCAACGGTAGAGCGTCCGCCTGTTAAGCGGAGGGTTACGCGTCCGAATCGCGTCCCCGGAGCAAAAATTATTCGAGGTAATCTTGGAGTTTTTTTCTTCTTGAGGGATGCTTGAGTTTGCGAAGAGCCTTGGCTTCGATTTGCCTAATTCTTTCCCTGGTTACCCCAAATTCCCGTCCCACCTCCTCAAGGGTCATTGGTCGGTGTCCGTCCAAGCCAAACCTCATCTTCAAAACCCTCGCCTCTCGATCTGATAAAGTATGTAAAACCTCCTCAATATTTTCCTTAAGTAACTGTTTTGAGGCTTGGTCATAGGGTTGGGGTTGGGAAGTATCCTCGATAAAATCTCCTAAAAGCGAATCTTCATCATCCCCAATCGGAGTCGCCAAAGAAGTGGTATCTTGGGCAATTTTAAAGATCTCCCTCACCCGGGTAGAAGGTAAATCCATTTCTCTACCAATTTCTTCTGGGGTTGGTTCCCGTCCCAAATCTTGCATCAACCTCCGGCTGGTCCGAATCAACTTATTAATTGTCTCAACCATATGAACGGGAATCCGGATTGTTCGCGCCTGGTCAGCAATTGCCCGGGTGATTGCCTGTCTAATCCACCAAGTGGCATAGGTGGAGAATTTATAACCGCGTCTCCAATCGTATTTCTCAACTGCCCTGATTAACCCTTGATTTCCCTCCTGGATTAAATCCAAGAGCGAAAGTCCCCGACCAACATATTTTTTGGCAATGGAGACGACTAGGCGAAGATTTGATTCAATCAGCTTTTTCTTAGCTGCCCTTGAGCCTTTCTCAATTCTTTGGGCAAGATCAACCTCTTCTTTGGCAACCAGTAAAGGAATTCTCCCAATTTCTTTTAAATACATCCGAACTGGATCGCTGATAGTTTTGTCCTGAAGAGTCGAGAGAACTTCAAGTTCGCGAGCCAGCTCTGAAGCGACTTTTTCATCTTCTTTCATTTCCTCTTCGGTAACTGATTCAAAGACATCAACTCCTGAGGCTAAAAGACGGGCATACAAATCATCAAGTTCCTCTAAACGATTTTCCGCGTCGGGAAAAATCCCAAGAATCTCCTCCTGGGTAATAAAACCTTGTTTTTTTCCTTTTTCAATTAATTTTTTAACTTCGGGTCGAAGTTTCATATTTAAATTATATCACAATCTTGAACCTAATTCAGATATTTTTTGGGAAATTTTCTTAAATTCTTCCTTTAGTTTCTGGAGTTTCTTTAAATCATTTTTCTTCTCACAAACTGCCATTTCGTAAGAAAGCATTTTAAGTTTTTCTTTTGCCTCAAGTTTCTCAAGTTCAAAAACTGCCTTTTCAAGTTCTTTCTTAGTCCAACTTTCTTCCATCACCTTCTCTCCCAAGTCTTTAAGATAAAATCCATTGAATATCTCCAAAAGTTCGGAAGGCAACTTTTCCGCAAATTCTTCGCTTTTGAAACGAGCCTTTTTCTTTTTCAAGACTGTACTTAAAAATTCTAAAATTCGGACAAAAAAGGGAGTTTTTACAAGTTTTCTAATTTGGGGTTTAAGCAAAATATTTTGCCTGTCGCCTTGAAAAACCAAAGCAAAAAGATATTCTTCCAAAACCTCTCTTCTTGTTTTGGTCTCGATTTTCTTAATCTCTTCTTTTCTGGGGGCAAACTCTGGTTTCTCTTTAATTTTTGCCATTTGCGCCAAAATTGCCTCTTCAGAAACTCCAAGTTTGTCTGCCAGAATCCTGAGATAATGGCCCTTAACAATCTCATCAGAAATCTTGGAGAAAATTGGCAAAAGTTCCTCGCCTATTTTTTTCTTTCCTTCAGAAGTCTTGCTGTCGAAGCGAGAAAAGGTGGAGTCAAGATAAAAATCATAAATCGGAATCGCCTCTTCAACAACCTTTTTTAAGAGTTCGGGGTTCTTTTGGGCCAGTTCATCTGGATCTTTACCTTGAGGAATTTTAACTACCCGAATTGAAAGACCATAAAAGTCAGCAATCTCAATTCCCCCTCTTGCGGCTTGATCTCCGGCAATATCCTGATCCATTGCCAGGGCAAGATTCTCACAAAACCTCTTAAGAAGTTTGACTTGGTCCTCGGTTAAGGCACTCCCTTTGATTGCCACCACATTCTCAACTTCAGCCTGATAACAAGAGATTAAGTCAAGTTCACCTTCAACCACGATTGCCTGATTCTTCTTTTTAATCGCATTTTTGGCTATTTCTAATCCATAAAGAAGATTTCCTTTTTTATAGACCAGGGTTTCGGGGATGTTTATATACTTTGGCCCAGTCTTTTCTGCCTCTTCTTCACGCCACTGCCCAATCACCCTGCCTGAAAAACCAACGATATTCCCCCGATGATCTTTGAGGGGAAAGATGATTCTTTCCCGGAAGAAATCCCGATATTGACCGTTTTGTTTAACTACCAAACCTGCTTTCAGTAATTCTTCTGGCTTAAAAGATTTTTTACCGACTAAAAATTTCTGAAGTCCCCAAAAAAGAGGAGGGGCATAACCTAGTTTAAATAATTGAACTGATTCTCTTCTAATTCCCCGACCTAAAATATAATCTAAAGCCCTCTTGCCAATTGGATGGTGAAGTAAAAGATAATGATAAAACTCGCTTGCCAAATGATTTATTTGATAGAGTTTTTCTTTTTCTTCTTCGCCAGGACCAGGTCGATAAGGGGCAAGTTTAACTCCGGCTCTTTTTGCCAAAGTCCGCAGAGCCTCGCCAAATTCCATCCCCTCCATTCTCATTAAAAACTTAAAGATATCTCCACCGTCGTTGCAGGCGCCAAAACAGTGCCAGATTTGCCTTTCTGGAGAAACCATAAAAGAGGGGGTTTTTTCCGAATGAAAAGGACATAAAACCTTAAAATTCCGCCCGGATTTTTTCAAGGGCAAATACTCGGAGATTAACTGAACAATATCAATTTTGGAGCGAATCTCTTCTAACTGATCCACAGTTGAATTTTAGCCTAAATTGAAGCAGATTTCAATTCGGGGAAGGCTTTTATATCTTGGTAAACCATTCCCTAATCACTTTTTCCATTAAGGTATCTTTCAGAGGGTTAGGCGGGTTCTCCCAAGGTATAAGACCAGTGGTTTTTCCGACCGCTTCTTCAAAAACAATCCTGTAGATATCAGCTTTTTGATTCTCGTTAAGGGGATTTCTTGTCATCTCCACCACCCCAAAACCACTGACCCAGATTTCCGGGACTTTATCCCGTTTTTGAGCCACTTCTGCCAGGTCAGCAATCTGCTTTTTTGCCATCTTTCGGTATTGCTCCTCATTATAATAATCCAAAACGACGATGGTCGTTCCCGCAATATCATAACCAGCAAAATTAAACCAAGAAATTTCCCCTGGCGGAGAAAAACCACCCTTATAGACCAGTTTACCTTTAAAACGAGCCCGAACTTGGGGTAAAATCTCTTGCATCCAGGTAGCTGCTCGAAATGGTCCCATGGTATAATCTGGCTCATCAGCCGGCGTAAAAAATTCGACATTTTCTTTTTGGGCAATCTCTGCCAAATGTAAGACAAATTTATTAAAACCTTCAAAAAACTTAGGATCATTTTGCAGATTTTCCGGGATACCCAAGGGCTCGCCCCTCCCTTTTGGCAGATAGCGAATTCGAGGTACAACCAATACAGCAAAACCTGCCTCTTTGTATTTTCTGATTGTTGAAATCACGCGCTCATCCAGGTTCTGACCTTTACTGGCGACTATTCCCCAAGGGTCTCTTTGCTGCTCTCCCTTTTCATTGACTTTATATTCAACCGTAAAGGCAACTAAATTTACGCCTAATTCTTTTAATCGAGCCGGCTCAGCCATTGGTTGGCGGGCAGGGGCAAGAGCCGAAGGCAAATACATTCCTTTGACAAAAGATAACTCAATTTTGGGCAGTGGAGTAGGAGAATAACTGGTAGTTTTCGGTCGGAAAAAATAAAAAACCACTCCTCCCAAAACCAAAATCCCTAAGATAATTAAAATTTTTCTCATTAATTCACTTATAAATTCTGTTAAAATTCCAATTCTCCTATAGATATTTACCTAGGGCTTCTGCAAGGTATAAAGGTATTTCGGGACCAAGCTTCTTGTCAAAGGTGACTTTGACACTAACTCCTCCTTTTAAATATGTGCCTCGATATACGCCAAAGTGCAAGTGGGGATAGGTAGCAAAGCCAACCTGGCCACTTAAGGCTATGACTTGTCCCCGTCTTACTTTTTGACCCTTTTTCACCTTAATTGAACGGTGTTTAAGATGCACATAGACACTACTTTCTCCATTGGTGTGGCGGATAACTATAAAATTCCTTCTTCCGGCAAATTTAGGGGATTTGTACGATCGCTTATATCTATCTTGGCAAGCAGTCACTGTCCCTGAACGAGCAGCGACTATCGGTGTTCCTTTAGGTAAAAGAAAATCTATACAAAATTTTAAACTTCGTTCTGCCTTGTGAGCAGGTGCTTGGACTCTAATAATATTGTCTTTAAAGGGTATGGAATATTTCGTATTATTTTTTATTTTCTGTAACGTTAATTTAACTTGTGGTATTATTCGTTCAACGTTCCAGCAACATTGAGCGTAATTCGCTTTTGGCGAAAACGCTCTTACGCTGCGGAGGCGAGAGGATTCGAACCTCTGATACCCTTACGGATATACAGCATTTCCAGTGCTGCCCAATCGACCACTCTGGCACGCCTCCCAAAATCACTCTATTCTTAAGCCCCCAATCCTGGCAAAATCTTTTTTATTTTCTGTGATTAAAATCAAGTTATGCGTAAGACAAGTGGCAGCGATTAGAAGATCAAAGTTATCAATCAACCTACCCTTTTTCCTAAGACTTGCCCGTACTTTGGCAAATTGAAAGGCAATTTCCTGGTTAATCTCCAAAACTTCAATTCCCTCTAAAAAATTCTTTAGCCCTCCTAATTTTTTCTCCTCATCTTTCTCGCCCACGATTCCCTCGGCCACCTCGCCAACGGAAATAACACTCACCGCCAATTCTCTCTGAAGAGTTTGGAGTTTTCTAACCACCGCCGGCTTGCCTTTCAAATACCAAATAATTTGGTCTGAATCGACAAGATACTTCATGAAATCACCAAGAATTTTCTCTTCCTACTATCATCCTTGCGCCGCCGATAAATTTCTTTGATCAGTTTTTCTGCTTTCACCTCTTTCCAGGAACCGGCAGCGGCGAGAAAGGGATTTTTACTCACCCTTTCTTCTTTTTTCAGGGGAATGATTTTTACTACCGGTTTGCCCATTTTTTCCACGGTTATCTCCTCTCCACGATAATAAACCTCATTAAGAAGTTCGCCAAAGTTGGTTCTGGCTTTATAAGCCGAGACGGTTTTCATATAATTATTATAATTATACAAATTGATGAATATTTTGTCAAGTTTAATTAATTAAACTAGCGTTGGTTACAAACCTTTCTCCAGTATTTCTTTTGTCGCGTAAAATTTCTTCGGAAATTAACGCGACTAGCACGTGGTTTGCGCTTCGCAAACTTTCAGTGCTGCTTTTTCTAAAATTTCCTTTTCTTTGGCAAAAGCCAGTCGCTCTTTGGCTTCTTTAAATGGTAACCAATCAATTTTCTCCGTTTCCCAAGAAAAACCTGTTTCTGCTTCCTGAAGATACTCCATTAAATAAAAAACCACGTTTTTTAAGATTTTCTCTTTACCTTGAACAAAAAAATATTTTTCGCTACCCACTTTACCCAAAACTTCAGCCTTAACTCCTGCTTCTTCGGCTACTTCTCTTTTGGCTGCCTCAAGGGAACTCTCATTTTTCCCAATCCAACCCTTAGGTAAGCGCCATTTCTCACTTCCTGCTGGCTTTATCACCAGCCAAAGAATTCCTTCTGGTTCTCGGCGAAAAACTACTCCGCCAGCCGAGAATTCTCTTTTAACTTTTTGCTTTTTCACTATTTGCTATTTGCAATTTACTATTTGCTATTGTTATGTGCCCCTGGCGAGAATTGAACTCGCATATCCCGCCTAAATTTGCGTCGCGTCAAACGCGACAGCCACGTTCGACGGGGTGCCCTCGAAGGGAGTCGAACCCCCAATCTTTGGCTCCGGAAGCCACCGCTTTATCCATTAAGCTACGAGGGCAAACCGCAAATTTTTGGCGGGCTGCTCTAATCCGTTAAGCTACAGGGACCCTTCGTCGCTTCGCTCCTCAGGGCAAGCTAGTTTACACCGAGCGAAGCGAGGTGCGGAGGGTACAGGAGTCGAACCTGTTAGCCCTTGCGGACACCCGCTTTCGAGGCGGGCGCATTACCGTCCTGCCCACCCTCCTGGCTTGCACTGAGCAAAGCGAAGTGTGCGCCCAGCCTGATTTGAACAGGCAACCTGTTGCTCCGCAAGCAACTGCTCTATCCAGTTAAGCTATGGGCGCCCAAATCTGTGCTCATCAGTCTTTACGATATTTCAAGTGGAACTTTTTTTGCAAGCCAACTTGAGGCTCGGTCCAAAAAAGAAGGAGGGGGTGTTTCCTCGGGAAGATATTTTTTCAAAATCTCGCGAATTTTTCCTTCATCTCCAACCTTAAATAAAAGTTCAAGTCTTCCCGGAAACCTAAATTTGGTTTCAAGATTTAAAATCTTCTGTCCCCACTTTTCGGAAATCCAATATTGGGAAATTTCTTCCCAAAGATATTCTTTGCTAGCAAAACGGACTCCTCGGTTGGTAATTTGGTGTTCAATCTCCTCTGGGGGAACTGAAGATAAGACATAATAAACAAAAATAAGGGCGGCAATAACGACAATCAAAAGCCACTCTTTAATAAAAAGAAGAATAACCGCCAAAAGGAAGGCAATTGAACCAACCGTTGTCCAAAATTCCCGATTTCTGGTCTTAAAAGGTCTTATTGGCGCCTTCCAGGAAAGTAAAGTCTTAACCTCCCTTACCGGCAAAACCTCAATTGGCTTGTCCTGAGCCGAGCCGAAGGATTCGGTTTTCAAGGTGCTTTCTTTATCTTCTTTGTCTTGGGTAGGCATTGTCTATATTTTACCACATTTTCATTGAATTCAAAATCAATATTTGTTATACTTTTAATCGCTGATATCAGGAGGGTTGCCTGAGTGGTTAAAGGAACGGTTTGCTAAACCGTGACGGTTTCAACAAACCGTCCGTGGGTTCGAATCCCACACCCTCCGCTCTTTTGGTGGGATGCTGGAGCGGTTTAACAGGCTGGTCTTGAAAACCATGCGTCTCGCAAGGGACACGGGGGTTCGAATCCCTCTCCCACCGCTACCTCGCCAAAGTTAATCCCCAAACCTTTTTGGCTCCTGCGCGTTTTAGTACTTCTCCCGCTTCTTTTAAGGTTGCCCCACTCGTCCAGACGTCGTCAAAAAGGATCAAGGGCGAAGTGAGAAGAGCGAAGTGTGAAGTGGGAGAAACTCTGAAGGCACCTTTGATGTTTTCTTTTCTTTCTTTTTCTTTAAGTTTTATTTGGGGTTTGGTGTTTTTAATTCGCTTTATCAAATCTGGAGCAAAATCCAAATTAAGATTTTTGGCAATCATTTTTCCTAAAAGGGCTGATTGATTAAACCCGCGCCATTTTTCTCTTCTTGGATGAAGAGGAATGGGGACTAAACAAGGATGTTTCTCCAAACAAAAATCGCTAAAAGTTTTATCTTCACCGCAAAGGCCCAAAAAGATTTCGACCAAATCCGAGGCTAAATCAGAAACAAAATGATATTTCAGTTTACTAATCCCTTTTTTAATTATGCCTTTATAACTAAAAATTGAGGTTAAACCATCAAGAGTAGTTTGGGTTTGACAACCAGGATGAGTTCGACCACCAATTGAGAGTCTTTCACAAACCGGACAAATTCTTTGAGGATCCAAAGAAACAAAATTTAGACATTCCGGACAAAAATATCCGCCAGTTTTTCCGCAACCAAGACATTTTTTGGGGAAGAAAAAATCTAGCACGTAAAGTCCGCTTTCGCGGACCACGTGCCAAGGAAATTTCGAAACACTACCCATTGAAATAATGAAATAGTTGTTTTTTGATGAACCGCCAGCCTGCTCCACTTTTTAAGAATTTCTCTCTGCCAGTAGCGTCCTTTCTATTAAAATATGCCTCATAATAAATTAGCCTAAATGGAGTTTTGCCTTTGGTTGAGAAAACTTGGTCAGAGTTGTGTTTTATTAAACGATTTTTTAAGTCTGGAGTGTAGCCAAAATAGAGACTTCCATCTTTGAGGCTTTGAAGAATATAAACATAATACACGCGGTTATTATATCATTTACGGTGGCGTAAAATTCGCCTAATCTTTATATTATTAGAATGGTTTACCGCGTGATTCCGAAAGTCGCCTTGCGACTTGAGGAATTTTACGCGGTGGAGACGGAGGGGAATGATCCCTCTTCCGAAAAATATCCTTTAAAACTTCTACAGATTTAGTTAGTCTTTTAATCTCGCCCTTAGCTTTTCCGGCTAACAGGAAACCAAAGGCAAAGGTTTGTTAAGCTTGGCAAATCAGGTAAACCAAACCCAATTTGTTGCGCCTCGACTTTGTTCACACCTGGAAGCTTCGTCGAGAAAAACTTTCCAGACGCAAGTTTATGCTAAAGCATAAACTGGAGCAACATTACTGTTGCTAACATTTATTTTTTGACCCTGTTTTAGTCCTCAGGGATCAACGGACACCTGCTGTTTTAAAGAACAATTTCCCGTCGAAACCTATTGCGTCCCCCAGAACCACAGATTACACAGATAATCCGTGTAATCCTTAATTAATCTGTGTCATCTGCGGTTGCATTCTCTTATTCGGAACCAGCTAACTCTTGCTCTTGCTCTCTCTGTCTATCTCGTTCCTTAATTGCTTTCCGTTTCTCAAACTCTTTCTTCCCTTTTCCTAAAGCCAGCTCTATCTTAATCAACCGTCCTTTAGTATAGCACGCCAGAGGCACTAAGGTCAATCTTTTTTGCTTCATTTTTGACTCTAAAGAAATTATTTCCTTTTTATGAAGCAAAATTTTTCTTGGTCTTGAGGGATCCAAATCTCGAGTATCAGCAAAGCGATAAGGATGAATATGACAATTAAAAAGCCAAGCCTCGCCCCCGGCAATTCTGGCAAATGAGCCCTCTAAAGAAATTTTTCCTTCCCTAACTGATTTGACCTCTGGACCAGAAAGGGCAATTCCGGCCTCAAATTTTTCAAATAGTTGGTAATCATGAGAAGCCCGACGATTGGTAACACGCATAAAGAAAATGAAAAATTAAAATATAAAAATTAAAAATTACAATGTAAAATTAAAAAATTTTGGGATTTTTAATTGTCATTTTTCTCTTTTCGTTTTTATTTTTTAATTTCAATGGCATACAGTTTATTATCAGCCAGAAGAAATATCCTCCCCTCGCTCTCCGAAACTACCATATCGCTCACTTTTTTTATTCCTTCCCAGATATATTGGGCTTGGTATTCGCCCCCCTTGGTTAAAACCACCACCCGACTTTCTCCCTTATCTAAAATATAAAGATTTTCTGCTTCAGAGTCGGTGTAAATCACCCTGGCTTCGGAAAATGGTTTATCAAGTCCAGCAATGCCAAAAGTCGAAGGGGCTCCTTGGGAAAATTTTAGAATTTTTCCATCTTGGCGCAAAAGCCAAATCGAACCATCAATTGCCATAGAAACTGCTTGAGATAAATCAGGTTTGATGTTTCCGCCAAACCATTTCTGCCGCAAACCAAAACCTTCCTCTGTAGCCTGATAACGCCAAATTTCCGCTTGATCAAGCAAGTATAAATTCCCAGCAAAAGCCTCCATTGATTTTATATTCCTCAAGTTTTCTTCTGGTTTAACCACAATTTCAGACTTTTTGCTTTTTGCTCCCACCCTAACGACGCCCTTCTCGCCTAGGACAAAAATGTAATCTCCATAGCTAGTAATAAGTTTTGATCCAGCAAGATCTTCTCCTCCGGCTAAAATCTCTCCTGATTTGCGGGAAATATCTATGCCAAAGAGGCGGTTTTCTCTTGGATCCAAAACAGACAAGAAATTTCCAGAAAGAGATAAGTTTTCTCCTCTTCCTCCTTCTTTAAAAAGAGCCAGGTCAAGAAAAGTTGGTAATTCGGAAAACTTATGTTCTTTAACAACTGCCCCTAGGGCATTTTCAATTTCTTGTTTTAATTCTTGGGTTTTTATGCTTTGGATTTTTAAATTTTCTGCTTCGGAAAGTTTTTCTTTTGCCCTAAGAATAAGCTGGCGAGCCTGGGTTGGATTAAGGGTAACTAAGGCTTTTCCTTCCTCAAGTTCCTTTCTTGCTTCAGAATAAAGAAGGTTAAATCGATTTTCTCGCTCCCGAGATCCTCTTCTGCCTACCCCAAAAATGATACTTATTCCTAAAAGAAAGATTAAAATTAGGGCAACGCTAAAAATAACTTTTTTTCTTTTTATTTCTTGACTTTTGTCTCTAATATGAATTTCTTCTAAACGGAAAGTGGGCAACTTAGATTTGAGGAAAACTAACAAAGAATTTAGGTGTTTTTCAGGCTCCACCGCCGCAAATTCAAGGCTTGCCTCTATCTTACCGACAAGAGCACAAGCCGAAGATGCCTCTTCTTTTCCATGGATAACGGGAACCAAAGCCTCGACCGCCTCTTGGGGGGTCTCATTTTCCAGGGCTGCTCGAAGAACTCCTTGGGGAAGAAGGTCAAAAAAAGAATTTGTTCCCAAAACGATAAAATCACCTTCTTCCAAAAAACCGCTGGCAGTCTCTACCTCACTTTCTGAACTCTCCAAAACCATTTGCATTAAACCTCCTCTTTTAATCCAAGCCTGACCCAAACCAGAAGAAGTAAGATATAAAACATCTCCCAAGACCACCCCGGCGACCACCTTAAGACTTTGTCCTTCCCCGGGCCTGGAGAATTCACTGACAACTTTTGAAACTGCCTGCTTGAGTTTTTCCATTGCCGGAGTTTCCAGTTCTCCATAGTACTCTTCGTGAAGTCGGGATAAAATTTCCCTGCCGACGCTTACTGCTTCAACCCCCTCGCCTTTCCCGGAAAAAGACAAAACCCCAAGAAAAATTCCTCTTAAGTTTCTCTTTTTTTGATCTTCGGGAAAGAAAGTATGAACTTGAGACCAAAAATTTGGCGCTGGGCTACCAACAATCTTGGCAACCCGGACAATGTAGTCTTTCATTTTAAAGAATAATTAAAGCCAGAAGAAAAACAAGAATCGCCCCAAGCAAATGAATCGTCGATATTACCTTTAAAGGCAATTCGAGCTGACCATTTAGGGTTTCGGTCATGAGGGAAACCTGACGAACAACAACGATGGCAAAAACAACATATATAAGGATGGCAAAACAAACTAAAATTTTCGCCACTGACCAAATAGAAACCGAAAGGATAAAGCTAATTAAATTATCGATTGGTGGCATTTTTATTTATCTCACCCTTCCTTCCAGAGCTTCGACTTCCTCCTCTGTTCTTAATCCCTGGAGGATTTTCACCACCTGATCGGGGTTGGGCACTGCCTCAAACTCAAGATTTGGCTCAGCCCCGGCAGTCTGAATTAAAACATCACCAAAGTTAAAAAGAGCTCTCACCACTCCCCCTAAACGCAAGGTTATATCCTGAATTCTGTCGATTTTCGCCTCGGTTATCTGTTTATAAACCAAATTATAGAAATCAACGTCAACAACCCTCTCATCGGTCACAATATAAACATTAAAAAACCAGGTTAAAAATTGCTCAAAGACAAAAGCGGTCACCAAAAGATACCACAAAATAACTGCCATGAGCTGATAACGAACAGGCAGAAAAGTAAGCAGGGGAAAATAAGGAAGAACTAAAGGAGCCGCAAGCAAAATAATTGCCAAGATTATCCAAGGAACATTGGTTATCCAGTGCTTGCGGAGCAAAAGAATGATTTTTTCCTCTTCTTCCTGGGTTTCAAAACGGACTCCCACCGGGTTTTGAACAAAGGCAGAAAGGGGATTTGTTATCTGTTTTTCCTCTTGCTCTTTTACTCTTTCACTCTCCTGCTCTTTTTTGGCGACGTAGATATCTGGCATGAATCGCTCCTTTCAGTCGCTCAATAGTAAAAATTAAATAGTAAATTGCAAATTTACATTGAAAATTTTAAATTTAAAATGTCTTTTTACTATTTACTATTTTCAATCTACTATTTTTATTATTTTATTGCGCAGCAACAAATTTATTTTATCATTTTTTCATTAGGTTAAAAAGACTGGACTTTAAACCAATGGCTGCCGGAACTCTTAAGTTAAAGATATACTTAAAATCCTCCCCAGAAAAACTTTTTGTTCCGATATTGGTTCCAAAAGAAACAGTTTGGGTATAGCCATCATTTGAATAGACAACGGAAACTGAATCAATTCTTGAAATTGAACCGCCGTATTTTCCTGCTTCTTCCCGAACTTTTCCCATATCCCAGGTCTCGGAAATTTCTTTACCAAAGCAAGACTTGGCATCAAGTGAAGAAAGATGAGAAACATCACCGGGATTGCCTTTGTAAATCAAAAGGCTGTTTAAAATATCAGCAAATTCTTCTTGAGTCAGCCAGGGGTGAGACCTTCCGCAGGCATCACCCGAACGTTTCCGATACCAGGCTTTGTAAAACCAAGGAGAGCCGGCTTTTTTCTCCCAACTCTCATCGGTCCAGCCATCCCGACCCCGGGAGGTATCCCAAAACCCGGGAGTTGAATGACCGAGGGAAGAATAAGAAAAAATATAGCCTCCGGAAGTTGAGGCATACCAAGAAGAGATCAGATTTCCGGTTGAGTTTGAAACAATAACTTTATTTCTGGTCTCGGAAACTGCCTGATGCCAACGGGAAGCGGCCGGATTAACCACTTTTGTTGAAGAATAAACTTGACAAGCTTCGGTTATGCAAATTGGTTTTCCGGCGGTTAAAGCATAAGTTCGGGCGGCAATTGCCTGGGCTTTCAAAGCCTCGTAACCTCCTTCATCTGCCCAAGAAGAAGGCATCTCGGCAATCCCCTTCATATAATTATCCTCAAAAGGTAAAGTCCCAACAGCGGTTGAAATGGTTGATGGAGACTCTCGGGTTTCAATCCGAACATCACCGTAATAAGCCCGAAGAATTTCTTCTGCGTTTTGTCCGGCTTTTGCCCGACCGAAAGCCCCATATTGACTCATTCCTTTTCGATGGGGAGCGCCAAAAGAAAAAGCAGCAAAAGCCGGCGAAAAACCAGGATTGAAGTCTGGTCGGGAAGCAGGATCGTCAGCCGGCGGAACTTCTCCAACCGAAGTAGCAAAACCACCGGCTTTTAGAGCCTGAAGTTCTTGTTGTTTAGCTAAAATCTGGGCAAAAAAGGCTTCAGTTTTCTCAACCTCACCTCGATAAAATTTAACTTGCTCATCAACCTGTTTCTTTAAGGAAGAAAGTGAAGATTTTGATTTCATCAAAGTTTTTTTGTCCTGATTTAAAGACGCCAAATCCAAAGAAACTTGAGTAATGACTTTCCGGTCGAAGTTAACTGCTTGCTGACGAAACGCTAATTCTCGCCTCAACTCTTGGGCTGAACGAGAAGAAAGCAAAACTAAAATTGGGGAAAACTGGCGACTTTTAATATAAAAACTTCTCACCCGAACGGCCAAAAGTTCTCCTTGAAAAGCCAAATCTACTTCCCTTTCTTTAATCTCTAATTCTAAATTTTTAAGTTTTATCTCAATTGAGGCTAGTTTTTTATTGATATTAGTTAGCTCTTTTTCATATTCGGAAAGGGAAATCTTATTTTTCTCATGAGCCTCTCGTCTGGCATCGTATTCTTTTTGAAGCTGGGCAATTTGACAATCATAGTCAGTTGGAGGACACTCGGCGAAGACAGGAGTGAAAAGAAAGAAGAAAGAAGAAAGAAGAAAAAGAATAGCCCAGGTTTTTGCTCTCATCTTACTTAAAATTATATCATGAATACTACTTCCCACTTCGCCCTTTTCACTTCGCCCTTTGCACTTCGCCCTTGATGTGTGCTAGACTGAAAATAATGAAAAAAGTTCTTGTTGCAAGTCTCTTTCTTTTTGTCATCGGACTCTTGTTCTCCCAAATCGCCCAGGCTACCTGTGATGAGACCAGAGACCCTGCAGGAGGAATGTGCTATAGACCTGTTGATTGCCAATTAGTGCTTCCCCCTAGTCATTATTGCTGCGACACCCAATCAGAGTGCAGCTCGGCCCCTACTCCACAACCTCCACCTCCCCCACCGAGCAGCGCTTGCCCTGGTGGAATTGAAACCGCCGTCGGCTGTGTTGATGTTAGTAATCCAACGGCTTTTGTGACTTGGTTTTTAAAATTAGCCATTGGCATTGGCGGCGGAATTGCTTTTCTTTTAATGCTTTTAGGCGCTTTTCAGATTATGACATCAAGCGGAGACCCGGATAGACTTAAAGCCGGAAAAGAACTAATTACCTCTGCCCTAATGGGGCTTTTGATGATTATTTTTTCCGTTTTTCTGCTACAATTAATAGGAGTGAAAATTTTAGAGATTCCAGGATTTTAAATAGTTAAAAGTCTAAAGTCAAAAATTAAAAATTAAAATATGAGAAAAGATAACAAAGCTTTCAGCGAAGCACTCAAAAGGCGGATATACAGATTTATAATCGAGCTTATCAAGTTTACAGAAACTCTTCCTAAAAATGACCCTCTCTGCAGAATTGCCATAGACCAGCTACTAAGAAGCGGAACAAGCATTGGCGCCAATTATGTAGAGGCAATTGCTGGTAGCTCAAAAAGAGATTTTACTAACTTCTTAACCCATGTTTTAAAATCAGCGAACGAGTCAAAATTTTGGCTGGCTCTTTTAAGAGACACGGGCAAAGGAGATAAAGAGAAAATTAATTCGCTGTTAGGTGAACTAATGGAGATTTCAAATATTATTGGTTCTAGCGTAAAAACATTAAAGGGTAAATAATATTTTAGACTCTAAATTGAAACTTTGGACTTTTGACTTTTAATTTTTAACTTGAAATGGAACTTTTGGCTCAAGCAATTAATTTTGACGAACTTCGACAAGCCTTTCCTTCAGGATCGCTACCAGCAAAGGGCGATCTTAAGATTGGTGATATCGTCTCCGCTCTTCTTCCCTACATTCTTGTTCTTGCCGGACTGGGACTTCTAGCCTATCTAATCCTGGGTGGATTTCAACTAATGACTTCAAGGGGTGACCCAAAGGCAGTAGAGTCAGCCAAAGGCAAAATAACCGGAGCGGTGATTGGCTTTTTGATAATTTTTACCTCCTTTCTGCTGGTGCAGGTTTTACAGGTGGTTTTCGGACTACCTAAAATCTTTTAGAGTGGGGGGATGAGGATGAGGGTGAGGGTGAGGGTGAGATGTGAGAAGTGGGTTAAGAAGTGAGATGTGAGAAGTAAGATATAAATAAAAATGAGCACAAATCCTATTAGAAGCTTCAAAGATTTGGATGTTTACAAAACTCTCTATAAGGCTGCCATTATTTTTCTTAAAGAAATTCTCCCTAAACTTCCAGAAGAAGAAAAATACAATTTAAAAGAGCAGGGGCGACGGGCTTGTATGGCACCACTGGCGATTATTGCCGAAGGATACGCAAAGAAGCATCAGAAAAGAGCCTGGAAAAAATATTTAGAAGATGCTCTAGGTGAACGCAATGAAATGATTACCCATCTATCTTTAATCAAAGATCTCTACTCTCATTTGGTTGATCCAAAACTCTGTGATTATTTAATCGAAATGTATGATATTTCTGGAAAACAGCTTTATCGACTCGGAGAAAGCTGGACTAATTTCAAGAAATAACTCACCCTCACTTCTCACCTCCCGACTCACTTCCCACTTCTCACCCTCATCCCCACTCTATTTCCCAAATCTTCTCTCTCTTTTCTGATATTCGGCAATTGCCTTATCCAGTTCTCTCGGGCTAAAATCAGGCCAGAGGGTATCGGTAAAATAAAGTTCAGAATAAGACATCTGCCAAAGCAAAAAATTTGAAAGTCTTATTTCTCCGCCGGTGCGGATAATTAAATCTGGATCTGGTTCACCATTAGTGTAAAGAAATTTACCGAATGTCTCTTCATTAATTTTCTCTGGGGGGATTCCCTCACCAATAATTTTTTTAACTGCCTGCAAAATCTCATCCCGACCGCCATAATTTAGAGCCAAGTTTACCTTAAGTCTCTCATGTTCTTTAACAATCTTTAAAATTTCTTCAATTGCCCGAACAACTTTTCGAGGAAATGCCTGAAAATCGCCCAAAATCGCCACCTTAACCCCTTTTTTCTTATACTCCTCTTTTTTCTCTTCAACTCCTCTTATCAACAAATCAAAGATACCTTTGACCTCTTCTTTGGCTCTTTTTCGCCAGTTTTCCGTGGATAGGGTATAAACCGTCAGGGTCTTAACCTCTAAATCCAAACAGTGCTCAACAATTTTTACCAAGGCTTTAACTCCTGCCTCATGCCCCTGGTTTATTGTTAATCCCTTTTTGGCAGCCCACCTCCGGTTTCCATCCATAATAATCCCAATGTGTTTGGGAATATGGTTTTGGTCAAGTTTTGTTTTTACCATCCTCAATCTCTAATTTTACCACTTTAATTAATTAAACTGCAACCCCAAGCGATAGTTTTTCTTTCACCTCCTTGATAATCCAATCAGGAGTCGAGGCGCCAGCCAAAAGGCCGACCCTTTTTACTCCAGCTAGCCACCCTTTTTTAATCTCGGCAGCAGTTTCGATGTGGTAAGTCGTAACAATTTCTCCAGCCACTTCTGCCAGTCTTTTTGTATTTGAACTTTGTCTTCCGCCAACGACAATAACTAAATCTACTTTCTTGGCAATCTCTCTGGCTTCCTTTTGCGCCAGCTGGGTAAAATTACAAATTGTCCCTAAAGATTTAAATTGTTGGCATTTTTTCTTGAGAATTTGACAAATTTTTTTAAAAACCAAAGGAGAAAAAGTAGTCTGGGCTAAAACGCCAATTTTTTCTGTAGAGGCAACTTTTTTAGCTTCCTCCAATGAGGCGATAATCTCTCCCTTTTTAGTATAACCAACGGTTGCTTGAGCCTCGGGGTGGTCTTTCTCGCCACAAACAAAAACCTTAAAACCTTCATTTTCCAGTTGAGAAGCTAGTTTTTGCACCCGGGTAACATTTGGACAAGTCGCATTGACCACTTTAATCTTTTTTATTTTGGCAAGTTTTTGATAAGTTTGGGGTGGCTCGCCATGAGCGCGGATCACCAAGATTCCAGTTTTATCTTTGACTTCATCTGAATTCTCCACCACTTTGACTCCCCAACTTTCTAATTCCCAAATTGCCTGTTTGTTATGAATTAATTCTCCTAAAATAAAAATGGGGGAAGGAGAATCCTGAACTGTTTTTGCCACTAAACCCCAGGCTCTTTTAACTCCCGGACAAAAACCCGCATATTTCCCAACAACAATTTCCATTTACTCCTCTCTAGACAGGTTTCAGGGTTGATAAGATCTCCTTCGTTCCATCAACTAGGTTAGGCATTTTAAGGGCTTTATTAATACTTACCCATCGATAAGTTTGATGTTCATCACTTAGGGTAATTTTTCCTTTCCATTTTGCTTCCAAAACAACTCTCAAAACATGGTAAGAGACCCCCTGAAAAACTACCACCGCTGAATTTGCGGTTACTGACCGAGCACTAATCAATCGATAACCAAGCTCCTCCTTCAACTCTCGAGCCAATGTCTTCTCTGGTTGTTCGCCAAACTCAATTTTTCCTTCAGGCAGCTGCCAAAACCCCTTAAAGGTTTTATTTTTATTACTTCGTTTGATTAAAAGAATCTCTCCCTTTTTATCGCGCAAGATTCCCGTTACTAAGATAATAAAATTATCAAAATGACCAATTTTCATCTATTTCTCTCGCTCAATTATGAAATCAGCTAAACTTAGGAAAACTTCTTGAAGATTTTTGTTTTTGGTAATTTTTGGTACGGCTTTTTTTCCTTTTTCCACCAATCTTTTGGCTAATTTTTGCGAATATTCAAGTGAACCAGTCTGTTTAATGATTTTTCTTGCTTCTTCAACTTCTTTTGGGGTAATATCTTTTTTGCCCCACAAACTCGCAAGTCTTTTCCGCTGTTTTTGGTTTCCCTTTTTTAACGCCTGGGTGTATAAAAGAGTATTTTTCCTTTCTTTAATATCATCACCAATTGGCTTTCCCAGTTCTTCTTCGCTGCCATAAATTCCCAAAATATCGTCTTGAAGCTGAAAGGCGATACCGACAGGAATTCCATAATCCTCAAATTTCTTAAGCTGTTTTTCTCTTGCTCCTGCCAGAATACCCCCAATTTTTAGAGGACCGACAATGGTATAGTGAGCAGATTTTAGGGTGTGAATGGTTAAGATCTCCTTTTCGGAGATTTCTACTCGACAGGCAAAATCGATATCAAGTGTCTCTCCATAACCTGTTTCCATCATAAACCGAGCCAACTCTTGGGTGGCTCTTATTTTTAAGTCTTCAGGAAATTTTGCTTGAGCAAGAAGAGAAATTGCTCCGTAATAACCAGCAATCCCAACACAGATCCCCATACTTTCTCCATAATGACGAGGGTCTCCTTTTTGATAGTGCTTTTGGTGATAGCGCTGATATCGTCTGTGAACCGTCGGCTGACCATGACGCAAAATGCTTTGGTCAATAATATCATCGTGAACTAAAATAGCTCCATGGGTAATTTCGATTGCGGCAGAAACTGGTAAAATTGCCCTTTCTTTTTTGCCACCAAAACATTCATATCCAAGTCTTACTAATCCTCCCCGAATCCTTTTCCCACCCTTGATAAATCCTTGAAGCTTGCGCCAGACATCACCAGCAATCGGCTCAATTTTGTTTCCCTCTTTAATTTTTTTTTGAAAAAAATTACCAAGAAAAGAGTCTACTTCTGGGGCGTATGGAAGAAAATATTCCTTATAATCGAGTGGGCAAGATTTCAAGCTCTGCTTATAGTTCATCTACGGCTAGGGGATATTATATCACTTAAAGGCAAAATTTGACACTGGAAGCCAAAAATTGTTAGACTGGAAATATGAAAGCGTTTGCGGTTGATATCGGAACGGAATTTGCTCCTGCGAAGACTTTTCCCAATCTGGGAAAATTAATCTCTACTCTTCTTCCCAATGTCTATATTCTGGCTGGTCTTTTGCTTTTTGCGCTCTTGATATTTGGGGGATTTGGCATTATTATGGGTGCAGGAGGAGATGATCCGAAAAAAACCGAACAAGGAAAACAAGCGGTGACCGCAGCCGTAATTGGATTTTTACTAATATTTTTATCATATTTGCTAATTCGACTAATTGAGGTGGTCACCGGACTTGATATTTTAAAATCAACTCTTTAAATATGCCTGACGATATCATCGGACCAGTCAAGCCACCGCCTGGGATTTCAAAATGGATTGGAATGGGTGGACAAGGCGTTCCTGGCTTAATTCCTTTCTTGAATGCCATTATCAAACTTTTAATCGTTGGGGCTGGACTTTACGCGTTTTTAAATTTAATTTTAGCTGGTTATCAATTTATGTCCGCCGGGGGTGAGCCAAAATCAGTGGAAAAAGCCTGGGCAAAAATTTGGCAATCTTTAGTTGGGCTTTTAATTATCGCCGGCTCATTTGTCTTGGCGGCAATTTTTGGCTGGCTTTTATTTGGAGACGCCACCGCAATTCTTAAACCGAAGATTTGGGGTCCGGGATTAGAAGAGCCCTGGAAGCGTCCACCGGGCCCACTCTAAAATAAATGTTTACTTTACTTGCTCAAAAAGGAGAAGAATTGGGAACCCTGGAGGGTCTTGGTCCCCTCGGAAAGACAGCCGAATTTGCTACTCAATTCGTTGACAAAGCAGCCGACCTTTTCAATAAAGTCATCTCCAATATTGTCGGCGTCCTGACTGTTGCCGCCGGACTTTGGTTTATTTTTCAATTTATTATTGGGGCTTTTGGTTGGCTAACGGCTGGAGCAGATAAAGCCGCCGTGGAAAACGCCCAAAAAAGAATCATGAACGCTATCATTGGATTAGCAATTGTCGTTGCCGCCATCTTTTTGATAGACCTTCTCGGCACCCTTATGGGTTTGAAAATCCTTCAGCCTGGTACTTTTATTCTTAATATTTGGCAAACAAAATGACAAACGCAGAGCCAACCCCAATCTACAATCCTGCCCTTTCGGAAAAAATTAGGGGCTGGACTGGAATTGAATTCCTGGGAAAGATATTACCCAATATTGTTACCCTTCTTTTAATTATCACTTCTTTGGCTGCCTTTTTCTACTTGGTCATTGGCGGAATCCGCTATATTACTTCAGGTGGAGACAAGGCGCAAATGGAGCAAGTAAGAGGTCAGCTGACGACCGCCGCCATTGGACTAGTGCTTGTTTTTACTCTTTTTGCTATAATGAAAGTATTGGGTGATTTTTTTGGCATAAATCTTTTACAAATTAATTTAGAACCGTTAATCTTAAAATAAGCCCGCCTAAGCTTACTTTAAAGAGCGCTTGAGCGGCGGGTAAAGAAAGGGGGTGAAAGAATGAAAAAGATATTAAATTCGCTTTGGTTAACCACCATAGGAATGGCTATTTCCGCCACTCCGGTCTTTGCCCAAATTGAACTTTGTCCGAAGGAAGAGAAATGGAAACCTCTCTGTGGAATCACGGTTGAAAGAGTCGTCGCCGCCGCTATCAGGTTCATCTTAGTTATCGCCGCCTTGGCATTCTTCTTTATGCTCGTCATCGGTGGGATTCGTTGGATTGTTTCTGGTGGCGATAAAGCTGGAACGGAGGCTGCTCGCAATCAGATTACCGCCGCCTTAGTGGGATTAGTAATCATCTTTGTCGCTTGGGCAATTATTTTGTTAATTAAAACTCTTTTTGGAGTTGATATTCTTCAATTGACGATTCCGTCAATTTAAAAAGCACGCCGGAGGCACCTCGCAAGGCTTGGGTGTAAACCGGAGTGCTTTTTGTGTCCCTCGCTTTGCCACGTCAGACGTGGCTTTGCTCGGGATAAATTGGGCTTGACTTCCCGCTTCTTCCCATAGTAGACTAAGTTCGTAATGGCTTGGATTGATCCAACTGGCAAGCAACCTGCCCAACTCAAAGATCTTGAGTGGATCTTTACTCGGATTTTAAATATCGTTACCTATTTTGCTGTTTTAGCCGTCTTTATTATGCTTGTTTTAGGCGGGTTTAAATATTTAACTTCAGGCGGAGACCCAAAAGCAACTGAATCTGCCCAAAAAACTATTACTTACGCCATTTTAGGCTTAGTTTTCTTAATTGGAATCTGGCTAATCTTAAAATTTATCAAAGTTTTTACCGGCGTTGACGTTACCCAATTTAAAATTGGTCCCTGAATCCGAATCTGTCCGAATGAAAATAATCCGAATTAATCCGAATATAGTAATTTCAATTTTACTTTTTACTTTTTACTTTTTACTTTTTACTTTCCCCGCCTACGCTGCCTGTACCCCCTCATCAGATTATAGTAGTTGTTCTGAACTCAATCCCGACTGGAATTTGGATATCCTTGGTTATAAGTCAATTTCTGGAAATTTGAATTTCATTAACTTCCAACATGAAACTGATCCGAGGGCACCTCAATTTAATACTCTTATTGAGGGGAATCTTGCTCCTTCTGTCACGAGCCTTTATCAAATCGGTGGTATTAAAAAACCTGACGATGCTCCTGCTGATTTTGCCACTTTAGTTGGTTTTTCCACTAACGCTAATCAGGCAATTTTGGTGCCGAATTCAGGTTACGACATTGGCGGTGGATACGAAGTTCTCGTCATCTACGCCGACCAAAATAGCATTACTTTAAAATACACTCCTGACGACAATATTGCTGTTGCTGGCTATACTCTTTATCTTGAAAATATTCGGGTTGATCCTGCTCTTGTTGCTTACTACAACCAGTTGAATCAAGCAGGTAGAGATGAGTTACCAGCGCTTATGGCGGGAATGAAAATTGGTGAAGCAATTGGGAATGAAATCCTAGTGGCTATCCGGGATACTGGCACCTTTTTGGATCCACGCTGGCTCAATGACTGGTGGAAAGATCTCCCAGCCGAAACCCGTGAACTTCTTCTTAAAGCAATGAGTATTCAAAAACCAACAGTTTCACCGCCACAAACTTGTGACTATTCAAATTCTGGCGATCGCACCTCCAGACCAGTTCGCTGCGATGCCTGTAACCAAACAAATAAAATGACTCCTGCCTGTGCCGAAGGTTTTACTGTTTCCGACTCGGTAAAATATCGCCGTTCAGAGGCTGGCACTTCCTGCGAGGGCAATCCTTGGCTTGAAAGAACTTGGGGAGGAGAGATTACGATTGACCCTTCGGAAGTAAAAATTCCCTTTGTTGGCAAGAAACAACAAGAGGACGAACAAAAATATCTAGCTGATTATTTTGAGGGGACAAATGAATATTACAAGAATTACGAAAAATACTGGCTAGATTGGGTTAATCATGCCGGAGTCTGGCGGAAACTTTCGCCAATGGAGTACCAAAATCAACTCAAAAAACAGCTGGTAAACCGCGCCGTCGCCACCACCAAAGGCAAAATCGGCGAGGGAGGAATTCATGATTATAAACTAAATTACCAAGGAAGACTGTGCTGGGATTTTCCATTTATAACCGACGCCTTTCTGGCTGTCTTAACTAAAATTGGTCTGCCGGTTGTTGAGGGCGCCGCAAAATTCACCCATTTTTGCGTTTTCACCAATGATACCACAAAATTCTGGGCCGCAAAAACTGCCTTTAGTCTTTTTAATCTCGCTTCGCCGATTAAAGTCAGCACCTGGGCAACCGGAGACGCTGAAGCAACACTTTCTCTGCTCATAAGCCATTTTCCTCCTGACCCAAGCGATAAAGATTATGCTCAAAAATGGGATGCTTGGAAAAAATCCGATGGTGGCAAATGGTTTAATCTCTGGCAGGTTATGTCAATGGCTTCTCGAGAAGATACCCCAGGAAATATAAATCCTTATCTCGGCAGAAAACGCGATGATGAGTTTAAAATCTTAAATCCTAAAGCTCAAATCGAAAAAGTTCCCCATGTGGCTAGGCTTTATGAAACCGGGGGCACCATTCAAAAAACCCTTTTCCCGGCAAAATCCAAGCAAGTTTTGGGAGAAAAAACCTCTTTAGCCGAAGCCAACCTTCCTCCTCCAAATCCAGGCTTTGAAGCCAGTGGCTCATGCTCAAAAAGCGGAAATACCTATACCGTAAACGCCATTGTCAGTCTGACAAATGCTCCAGGATTATCCGATATTTCCATTCACATTGGTTCAGAATATTGGCATACTTGCCCGAATTCAGATGCCTGCACCAATCTTGTTGCTCCTTCTTGGAGCGTTGCCGGTAAGCCTGGCGATATCCTTTCCGGTCCTTCATTTAATTTTCGCTCTGATGTGGTTGTCCCAAATTTTCGGTTTTCCGCCACCTATTCTATCAGGCTCACTGCCGATGGCTGCGAATTTGTTGGCGGACCACCTAAACCTCCTGGTCCAACCTGCGGTTTGCCCGAACCTCGACCGGTTAACCTCTGTCAAAAGACGGCAATCACCGATTCCAATCCTGCGGATGATCTTTGTTGCCAGTCTCCAATCAAAATTTCTCTTTCAGCCACTGATCAATTTATCAACGAAGACTATCTTCCTTGCGGAAAAGAAATTGAATGCGACCCAACAGGATATATTTGTCATGATAAGTGCGATGAGGAAAAGGAAAAAGGCGTTAACCGCCAAATTGGGGTTGCCCTTTCCCATCCCTATCTTGGAACAATTTGGAATCAAACCGGCAATCCCCTAAGTGGAGTTTTTAATATTTTTCGACCTTATGGTGTGCCAAAATTTGTCGATATCGATGCTGCCAGTCAAGTAAGTTATTCTTACAAGGATACCAGCCCTCCAATTGGAGGAAGCGTTACTCCAGGTGTTGGAAAATTTTATTTCCCTTATCTTGGGGGGATACAACTTGCTAAACAATGGCTGATTCGAACTTTAACGCCTTACCAAAAATAATTGACAGGGCTTTTTCTTTTTGCTAGAGTTTAATTAAATAAAATTAGGTCAATTAGAAATTAGAAATTTTCATTATGTTCCTGCCTAAATTTTTAAGTAAAGCCGGCCTTGCTTTTCTCTTTGCGATATTGCTCTATTGCTATATTGCGATATTGCCCAAATCCGCCCTCGCCTTCTCCACTCCTGGTACCAGTTATCAATTCCAGTTTGAACAAGCAATCACCAGCCCAGAAATGAATCTTCAAAGTTTTGTTAATGAAACCCTAAAAGCAGTACCTTTCTCAATTGCCACTTCTATTGTTGGTTGCTTTAGTTGTACCGCCGAAGAAAGACAAAAAAATCCTGGATTTATCCTATCGATGGGGGGGGTTATTGCCGGTATTTACGCCTCTCCCCCTGCTTCAGGAGTTCAATATTTGGCTTATTTAGGCAATCGGCTTGGAATTGTCCAGCCTGCTTACGCCCAAGGGCAAACTGCCGGGTTTCAGACGATGGAAAAAATCCTTCCAGTTTGGACCGCCTTCCGCAACCTCGCTTATGTTTTGTTCGTCCTAATTTTTGTCTTTATGGGTTTCGCCATTATGTTTAGGGTAAAAATTTCCCCCCAAGCAGTCATCACTATCCAATCCGCTCTTCCCCGAATTGTTATTGGCTTAATTCTCGTCACCTTCTCCTATGCTATTGTGGGCTTTATGATTGATTTAATGTATGTGGTAATTTATCTTATCAATGGAGTCTTTAGGGATATTTACATCAACCATTTTGGCTCTTTAGGAGATTTATTTAGAAAGTTATTTGAGTCTCTAGATAAACTAAATATCGTTGTATTTGGGGTTTCCGCTCCGTTATTGATTAAGACCGTCTACACAAATTTCGTCTTCTTTAGTCTTATACCCGCTTTGGCCCTTATTACCGTTTCTTTGATGGGACCAGTTGGCTGGCTATTTGGAATCATTGTGGTAATCCTTATTTTCATCGCCTTACTTCGTTGTCTCTGGACTTTACTTAAAGCTTATGCGATGATTATTGTAAACTTAATTTTTGCTCCGTTTTTGATTTTGATGGGGGTCTTGCCTGGGAGTAACGCGACCGGAAATTGGTTTAGAAATACCCTGGCTAACATAGCCGTTCTACCAACCATGACTGTCATGTTTTTCCTTTCTTCTTATCTTATTTTTGTGGGAATTGTGGGGCTTTTTACAAATCCTCTCACGCTGATGATATTTCTCTTTAACTTTATCCCAGGTGTAGGGCCTCTTCTGGCCTCGCTTGGTTTCACCATTGTTTCTTTTGTAGGAATGATTCAGGCATTCAGACCCATCCCTTCTTTTTGGCAATTTTTTAGCATAATGCTTTTACCACTAATGGGTATGGTAATTCTCTTAATGGCCCCTAAAGTTTCTGATATGATTCAGGCATTTTTAGCCGGCAAACCGTTTGCCTACGGAACAGCGATTGGAGAAACCTTGGGAGAACCCCCAAAATACGCATTGCGTGGAATTTCAATCGCTACAGAAATTGGAAAAGCCTGGACAACCAGATTCGGCACGCGCACCGGTGCTGTAGCGGGACCACCTACAGGAGAGCTTCCTATTCCCGAGACAGCTACACAAAAATAGTCGCTAAATTTTACTTTCGTTTTCCCTCGGCAGCTATGGCTTGTATAACATCTAAAACAAAACCGATTTGATTTAAGGTTTTTGCTCTCCCCCTTCCTTTAGGATCCTGGTCATTGGTTAATAAAATCTCTGCCGTATCTTTTAATGTTTTTTCTGCTTCAAAATCATTGTCTTTAAAGACAAACCTCGTTCTTCCGGCTGCCAACGAAACCAAAAACCCCATTTTGGCATCAAGATTGGGGCCCCAAAGGAATTGCTCGATTTCCAAAAATGGTCTAGCTGTTTTTGTTTCGCCAAAAAGTATTGTCAGGTCTTCTTTAAAACCTGGACGAGCAGACTCGATGGCTATCGCCAGGGCTTTACAGTGGAGTATCCTTGCCATCATTGCCCCAACAATGTGTTTGCCAATGGGGTGTTTGCCTGTCTTTGATTTCGGTTTATCCATTCCTCCATATACTTGATCGAGCAATTCGGCAATCGTCGGTAAATCTTTCCCCATTACATCTTTAGTCCATTGTGGGATCGCTATTCCCCTAGAATTGCCCAGAAATGTCCACAAGGCGTCGCTGTAACGAGCATAATCCTTCAGATGAACAATCATGGATGCTGGCAGCAATTTTCCTTTAAGCTTTTCCTCCTTATTAAAAATATCATCGGGCCGAAAGGCGAGATCTGTCATATCTAAGATTGCCTTATCTTCTTCTCGATACACCTTTTTAATCCGCCTAGGCAAAAAGGATGGTTCTAGAACAGCCCGCAACGGATCTCCACCCCATCCCGGAAATGGTTTCATATCTTTTAATGCCTTCCTTTGCTCTTCTAACGCCTTTAATTTATCTTCTTTTTGCGTTTTATCTGACATCTTCTCCACTTCTTTTTGTTCATTTTCTATCATGTTTTCTAGCTGAAATTGCCACCGAGTATATTTGTCCACCAAAAAAGCATCACAAGCCAGTTTGGCTGCCGCCCATCTTGCCCTATCTCCAATTCCCTCTCTAAGTTCTTTTCCACACTTATCCTTCTTTCCGTATTTTGCCTGACAATCTCTCTTAAATCCATCTTCATCTTTTTTTGCTAGTAAGAATCTATCAATATATTCGTCTAGGCTATTTTCCGACTTCAAATATTCTATCAATTGGCCAGCAAAAGCCCTTTCTTTATCGACTACCCAACTTGAGGAATACCATTCAGAATCTACCTTGTGCCATTCTGTCAAACCAGCAATACCTGCATCTTCAATTAATCTTTCATGGTAGTGCTGCACCAAAGAATTTTCTAATACACGATTAAGTTTTTCCGGGTCCTTATGAAGTAAAAATTCCTTCCAGGAGTCTTGTTTGTCTAAATCTGGACCCTCCCTCCCTGGGGCTATAAAGCTTGCATATTGTGCCGCTGACCCCCCTGACATTTCCATCGCTCTTGCAGAAGCGGAAATAGCCATCATGGCTTTGATATCCATCTCCGTTTTTCTAAGTTTTTCCCTTTCTATGGGAGAAGAAGACCTTGTCGCTGCTATTCTCAGGTCGGTTAACCAAGTATCAATAATCCCTTTCCATCCAAGACATGGATTGGCTACAGTCCCATCGGCAAAAACCCTCATATTTTCCAACATCCAAACGTTTCTATCTTCTTCCTTCGAAACGTCTACAAGGGGAACCACGTGTTTTTTTTCAGTCCAGTCGTATGCATAAGACTTGAGCCTTCCCGTTTCGAATACTGCCCCAATGTAGTCTGGAAGGGTCACCATCCTTGCTTCTGGACTAATTTCAGCCATAAGAATCTCCTACTCTAATTATAAGCAAAGTTTGAAATTTTCGCTACACTCAAATTATATCATATTAGAGTAAAAGGACAAAAGAGCGGGAGGGTAAAAATAGAAGAATTAAAAATTATTGTTTTCGTTTAGCCCTTGATTGATCTTTTTCTTTTTTCTGCAAGATCCAAAAAGTATTCAAATCCTTCTGGCGGCTTGAAGCCTCTATTAATTATGGCCTCAATAATAATAGCTTCATCTTCTGCCTTTCTCTAATCGTATGGGGGCTGACTCTTCCTGCTGTATAAGTCATCCCACCGCCTTAGGTAGTCTTCTATTAAAAGCTCTTCAAGTTTTCTGGGCGCTTCTGGATCAGCAGACATTATAGATCCTTTCTCGTGACCCCAGTAATCATCCGCAATTTTTATAAAAATTTGCTCTTTCTCTCCATATACGGCTCTAATCACTAAAAGTTCCTCATGTACGCTTAAATGATCACCCCATTCATCAAAGCTCTCTGACGCAGAATTATAGCTCCTTCCTTTTTCTATGAAAACCGGCCATTGTATTTTTAAAATTACCTCTGCTTTGAGTGCTGTATCATGATCAATTTTATTCAATTCCGGAGCAATAGAAACTTCGCCTAATCTCCAAATCTCATCTCTAATTTGGGTAAGTAATTCTCGACATCGAAACTTCTCGAGGACCCCTAAAAGCAGTGGAATTTTCTCTTTGGCGATTCTTAATTTTTCCTCCCTTTCAAGTCGTGCGGCTTTTTCTTGTTTTGGCTGTTGTTCTGGAGTTAGCATATTTTCCTTTCCTATCTCGTCGGGCATATTTTTTCTCCTGGGTAAATTATAGCATATTAAGGCGAAAAGGGTAAAGAAGATAGCAATCAAGCGGCTGAGCAATAAAACCACAGAGCAACAGGGCGACCGAGCTACCAAGCAATAGAGAAATAGAGTAAGTAAAAGAGGGAAGAGTAAAGGGGAAATATTTTTAAAAACTACTGGTAGATTTCATGAGTACCAATATCCTGGTAAAGAACAATATCTTTTCCGACAAACTCAAAAACTATTCGGTATTCTTCGTTTATCCAATAAGACCAGTAATTTTTAAGTCTTCCTTTAAGTTTGTGGGTGCGCAGTCTTGGATCAAAGGCATTTTTCCGAAAAATTTCATCTTTTTCAGTGGCCAATTTCTGAATTTTCGGAGTTAATTTCTTAAACGATTGTTTAAATCTTGAGGTAGGATAAATCAGGCGGATTGGGCAGATTTTCATTTTCTCTTAAGAAATCTCTTTCAGGGAAGAAACGGGGGTAAGTTTCCCACGGCGGTATTCTTCTTTGCCTTTCTTAAAAATAGCCAAAGCCTTTGCCACGGTTAAAGATATCTTTTTCCTTGCGTAGATTAATTTGCGGGGAATTTTAACAACGATAAAATCCCGAGTTGTTTTGATTAAAAGTCCATCTCCCATTCTGTTTTAATATTATCACAAATATCTGAAAATTTAAATATTCTCTTCAAAATATAGCCCAATTAAAGCCAGGGGGACAAAGGGCAAGAAGGGTAAGAAAATTGCTATATTTTGGCGGATTTGGAGTAATTTTAAGGTCTATTTTTCTCTCTTAGTCTTTCCAATCCTTTTTCCCACAAACTCAACAATCTCTCCCGCCAAATCAACCGCTTGCTTTACCTGCTCCTTGGAATAAGTAATTGGAATATCAAGAGGATATCTTGTCTCAATATAATAGGGGTCTAAAATTTTACAGTTTTCTTTTAGCTTTAAAAATTCTTTATCGATTTTAGCACAGAGAGTCAAAAGATAAGCCAGCGAGCCGCCGCTTCTGGTCGCAGGTCATTCTTAAGGCTAGCCATAAGAACCTCCGACTTTCGTCGGAGAACCTTGTTTTTCTCCGCCTTTTGGCGGTTCAAAATAAAGTACCTTCCCTTTCTTTAAAATCTCCTCGATAAACATACTTCTTATTCTCTGGGCATATTTTACTTCTTCAGGCGTATAAATAACCACATCTACAGGAACATCCATTTTATCAAATAAAATCTCTTCAACCTCCCAGACTCTTGCGGTATGCGGTTTATTTGTTCGTTTAATAATAAAAAAATCAAGATCACTTCCCGGTTTCCACTTCCCCCAGGCGGCCGAACCAAAAAGAATCACTTTTTCTGGCTTATAAGCTAAGAGACTGGTTAAGATTTTTTTAATATTCTTGTTGTAAATCATTTGTCACATTCAAATTATAGCATATCGGAACGAGAAGGGTAAAGGATTAGTTAATTTTTGAAATTTTACACTAGTCACTTCGCTAAATTAATCTTCTAATTTCTAACATGCCATATTTTGTTTGTAGTTTGACCTGTTTTGAACTACTTGAATTGGCTTTGAAGTGAATTTAGAATAGATTAGTATAAAAAGGTAATTACTGCCCACCGCGTAATAAATCCTTTAGATTAAAACGCGGTAGGCACGTTAAGCAAACTTTTACGTGCCATGGAACAACATCCTGTCCCACAACAAATATCATCTTACGAATTCCGCCTAGTTGGCGATATGACCTTAAAGCAATTTTTCCAACTTGCCGGAGGGGTGGTAATTGCCCTTATTATTTATGCTTCCGGTCTGCCTTCTTATTTCAAATGGCCTCTGATCATATTCTTCGGTTGTTTGGGAGCGGCAATGGCGTTTTTACCTTTTGAGGAAAGACCTCTGCAAACCTGGATAATTGCCTTTTTTAAAGCGGTTTACTCTCCGACCCAGTTTCTTTGGCAAAAAAAACCAAAAAAACCAGAATTCTTAGAACCAAGACCTGCTCGACCGTCAAAACTGGTAACTGTTCCCGTTACTCAAGATCGAGGAAAACTTGTTGAATATCTCCAAACCTTACCAGTTCAAAAAAGCCTTCTTGACCAAAAAGAAGAAGGATTCCTAAAGCAAGTAACTAACCTTTTTTCACTAACTTCTCTTCCCCAAGGGATCCAGGTTGAGGCAAAGCCTCTTGAGGAGGCTGAAGAACCGGCAGGAATAAGGATTCGTCGGCTTGGTGTGCCTTTTGTTGAAAAAGAAGAACCTCCGCGCCTTGCGCCAGTTGAGGAAGTTCAACCCCGCGCCGCCGGCATAACCTTTGGTGACGCACGGCAGGTTGTTCCCATACCAGGATATACTCCTCAAAAACCATTCCTAAAGCCAACCCGCCTTCGCCCTCCGGGCTATGGCGGGCAAGCCAAACCCGCCGAACTTGCTCCTGAATCTCTCTTTCCTTCAGTTCCCTCAATTCCCAATATTTTGGTTGGCATTGTCAAAGATAGGGAGGAAAAAATTGTTGAAGGAGCAATTATGGAAATTCGGGATGAACAAGGAAATCCAGTTAGGGCTTTGAGGACCAATAAACTTGGTCAATTCAGGATTGCCACCCCTTTACCTTCCGGCACTTATGATATTGAAACGGAAAAGGAAGGTTTGGACTTTGATATCGTTAAAATCACTCTTAGGGGCGAGATCATTCAACCTATTGAAATTAAGGCCAAATAAACAAATATTACAAATGACAAATAAACAAATCAATTCCAAATATTACAAATTTCAAGTATCAAATTCATCATTTGTCATTTGCTTATTTGCTTATTTGCTTATTTAACTATGCCTGATCCCTTAAAAATTCCCATCCGCGCCTCAACCCAAGAACACTTGGAAATTGAGGATATTAAAGATAATATTGTTATTTTAAAAGACGGCTCATGCTGTCTAATTTTGGCGACGACGGCGATTAACTTTGGTCTTCTGTCCGAAAAAGAGCAAGATGCCTTAATCTTCGCCTATGCTGCCCTTTTGAATTCCTTAACTTTTCCAATTGAAATTGTTATCCGTTCAAAAAGAAAGGACGTTACCTCTTATTTAAAACTTTTAGAAGGAGAAATCTCAAAACAGGTAAATAAACTTTTGGCAGAACAAATGAAAAAATACCAAAAATTTGTTGAAGACACGGTTAAAAAAAATAATGTTTTGGATAAAAGTTTTTATGTGGTTATCCCCTTTTCGACTTTGGAGCTTGGCGCCACCCAAGCGCTGGGACAGGTTTTGCAAAGAAAAAAGGGTCTTCCATATCCCAAAGATTATATTCTAGAACGGGCAAAAATGAATCTTTATCCAAAACGCGATCATCTCTCAAGACAGTTTAACCGTTTAGGCTTAAAAACCAGAGAGGTTTCAACCCAGGAGGCAATCCAGCTTTTTTATGATATCTACAACCCCTCTTTGGGATTTCAAAAACTAGCCGCCGGTCAGGAATATACTACCCCTTTTGTCCAACCGGCAATGGAGAAAAAAATACCATGAACTTACCATTTTTTAAATCCGCCAATCAGCGGACAAACGGTCAAGGAGAAAATCAAGTAAAAATCCCAATTTCCGATAGCGGTCTTAGGCTTGGTCAAGGAATGGTCTCCGTCCAAGATGTTATTGCTCCTTCGGCAATTGAGGTTGATTTTGACTATATAAAAATCAACAATACCTATTTTCGGACTCTTTTTGTCGCCGGCTATCCAAGATTTGTCTCTGCCAATTGGCTCTCGCCCCTAATCACCTTTGACCATTCGCTTGATATCTCGATGTTTGTCTATCCGGTTGAGGGAAAGACGGTCCTTGACGATTTGCGCCGAAAAATTACGGAAATGGAGGCGGAAATCTCAACCGATATTCAACAGGGGAAAATTATTGACCCTCAAACTCAAGCCAAACTTGAGGATGCCCGGGCTTTACAAGAACAGCTGGTTAAGGGAATCGAACGCTTTTTCCAGTTTGGTCTTTATATCACTATTCCGGCTGACTCCCTGGAGGAGTTAAATCATCTTTCAAAACAAGTTGAGTCCGCCTTAGGGGCCCTTTTAATTATCTCAAAACACGCAACCCTCCAGATGGAGGATGGCTTTAAGACCACTCTGCCTTTATGCGTTGACAAACTAATAATTACCCGCAATATGGACACCACCTCCTTGGCTTCAACCTTTCCTTTTACTTCCTCGGAACTAACGGCTAATGAGGGAATAATGTATGGCTTAAACGAGCACAACGGAAGTTTAATTATTTTTGACAGGTTTACTTTAGAGAATGCCAACTCGGTGATTTTTGGCAAAAGCGGATCCGGTAAATCGTACCTGGTCAAACTTGAGGCTCTGCGCTCCTTGATGTTTGGCACGGAAATTCTAATAATTGATCCAGAGGCTGAATACAAAACTCTTTGCCAGGCGATTGGCGGCGAATACATTCAATTTGGCTTTAATGAACCGGCTAAAATTAATCCCTTTGATTTATCAACCGTTTATGAGGAAGGCGAAAACGAACTGGGCTTGAAAATTTTATCTCTTCATTCACTTTTTAAAGTCATTATGGGACAACTCTCTGCCTCTGAAGAAGCAACCTTAGATCGCGCCCTGGTTTTAACCTACAAAATGAAGGGAATCACTCCTGAACCGGCGACCCAAAAAAATGAACCGCCCTTGATGGAGGATTTATACAAAGCTTTAATTGGCATGGAAGAGCCGGAAGCCAAGGGTTTGGCGGATAGAATTGAAAAATTTGTCAAAGGCTCATTTGTGGGTATTTTTGACCAAAGGTCAAATATTGACATCAAAAATACTTTTACGGTTTTTTCTCTAAAAAACCTGGAGGAGGCTCTCCGTCCAATTGCCATGTTTATAATCCTTGACTTTATCTGGACAAAAATAAGAAAGGAAATGAAAAAAAGAATTCTTATTGTTGATGAGGCTTGGTATTTAATGAGATATCCGGACTCGGCCACCTTTTTATATTCAATTGCCAAAAGAGCAAGAAAATACTTCCTGGGACTAACGACGACTACCCAGGATGTTGAGGATTTTTTGGGCTCTGATTACGGTAAGGCAATTGTCACCAACTCTTCAATTCAGGTTTTAATGAAACAGTCACCGGCCGCCATTGATAAGGTGGCTCAGGTTTTTTATCTTTCCGAGGGCGAAAAACATTTACTTTTGGCGGCCAATGTTGGCGAAGGGTTATTTTTTGCCGGCGCCAATCACGTCGCCATTCAAGTTATTGCCTCACCTGATGAACATAGGCTGATTACTTCAAAACCAGAAGAATTATTAAGAATGCAACAAGAACAAGTTCAGGAACCGATTTCACAAACTAAACCTGTAGAACCACAATTAACCTAAAAATGAACGAAGAACTTCGCCAGAGATATCAAAAGCTCCAAATTTTAGTCTACGCTCTTCAGCAGAAAACCTGGACAATTAAAGAAATCGACAGAAAAACTGCCTTTGCGGAGGTTGTCAGATTTGCCCAAGAATTAGGAATTAGTCTTAAACCTGATGATCCAGAATTTTTATCTGCTGTTCAATCAAAACTTGAGGAGATTTTGTTCCAACCCCCAGAACAGCCAGCTCCAAATATTCCTCAAAATTTAGATATCCTAGTTGAACAATTAAAAATAGGTAAAGAGCAAGAAGAAAGAATTCTCCAAAAGGCAAAACAAGATGTCATAAGATTTAGAAAAGAACAAGAAAGACTGGCTAAAAGAAAAATTGTTGTTCCCCTGGCTGGTCCTGCTCCAAAGCCAATTAAAAAAGCCGTTCCGCCACCAATCGAAACTTTACCTTCTGAAGCTGCCGAAAAACTGGCAAGCGAAGAAGAAAGGGTTGCCTTTATCCCTGTTTTTACTATCTTTGAGCCTCGGGCCGCTTTTTCTTTTACCAAAAAGGTTGCCCTTTCGCCAATCGTTAAAACTATTCAGGTTTTCGACAAAATTGCTGGCGACCAACTCTTAATCGAAACCGCCAAAAAAGTTCCTCCAGAAAGACAGGCGGTTTCCATTTTTAGAGAAATGCTTCATCAAGGTCTAACTGCCAAAGACATCGAAGCAAGTCTCACCGCCCTCCAGGAAGCTGGACTTCCTCTTGACCATCCAAAACTCTTAAAACTTACGAAAAAAAGAAAAGATTTTGAAACCTTTGAAAATACTCACCGAATTTTTGCGGGAATTCTTAAAAATTACCATGAGTTCTCAAAAATTACTGGTCGGAGGCAAATTTTTTTACCGGAAATAAACATTTACCTTCCCAGACTTTCCCAACTTCCTGTCTGGGCAAAAAAAACAGGCTATTCTTGGACTTTAAGGCAAACTCTAAACAGTTTTGGAACTAACCTTCGGTTTTATCAAAAAATACAAATTGCCCCAGAAAAAACCGTCGTTCATTTTAGTCTTCCTGATACTTTTACCAGAATCTTGTCTTTTGGTAAAGCAAAAAGTTTGGAAGGAGTTAAAAGCGCTGTTTATCAAAAGGCAGTCAAGCCAATTCTTACCAAACTTGGGGCTCTGGCAATCAAAAAAGCCGCGTCTTGGATTTTAACAAAACTGGGGTTAGCCGCCTTACCTGAACCAGTAGTTAGCAAGGTTTTGGCAGTTGCCTCTTTAGTTTTGGATGCGGCTAAATTTATCTGGAATAAATTAAAAGAGCAAAAAAAGAATATTGCCATGGCGATTGCTGCGGCTTTGGCTGCCGCCGGGGCATTTATTATCTCAATTGGTGGTATTTCCTTGGGTCTCGGGCTTTTAACCATAGGTCTTGGTTCTCTAGCAGCAATGACATTTCCAGGAATTATCTCAGCAGTAAGTGGTGCTCTGGTTAGTTTTGCTTCTGGAACAGTTTCTTTTTTTACTACTCTTTTTACTCTTCCTGCCTCAACCGCGCCAGTGACAGCTTTGGTCCTGGCTATCTTTGGAGGAATATCTGCTCTAACTTTCTTTATCGTCATGACCACCGCCGGGGCATTTGTCTTGCCGGTAAATCCCCTTCGCTGGAGAGCCTTTCCTCCAAGTGCCATTTCTGTTAAATCTCAAGGGTTAAAAGATCTTTTTGCCAAAATCTCCGCCGAGGAGTGTGTGCCTGTGGGTCTTTTGATGGCTATTTCCCAGGTTGAAGCAGGTGGAACCTGGTCTTATACCGAGGAGGAAATCCAAAAGTTTACTACTCCTAATTGGTGGATCGGCGCAAGTACCCAAGAACTTCAGCGCGGTTATTGTTATGATACCTGCGCCGCCACCGGTCTTTGCTTGGGAACAACAGTTATGGGACCAATGCAATTTGAAGAGAAAACCTGGCAAGGGATAATGTCCGGATACAGTTTAATGGATCGCTGTCGGCTAGATCTTTCCTTGCAGGCGGCAGCCAAAAAAATTAAGAAAAATAGCGGAACGGAAACGGGAGAATGTGAGGGTTGGAGCGAGGATATTGTTCGTTGGAAAGCTGCTTATCACTATTGTGGCTCTTGCGGAACTGAAGGGTGTAAGGCAAACCCTGATCAGTCTGATTCCTGCAGTCCTGCCTGTGGTTATGATTATTGCGGGAGTGTTTGGATTCTTTATCAACAATATGCCAGTCAATAAGCGCCAAACATTAGTTTTAATTGCCTTTCTCGCCTTTTTAGTTGGGGTTTTGGTCTTTTGGAAATTTTTCATTGGAAAGCCAAAAGAAACACCCGAAGTCTTGCCAACACCTACTCCAACGCCAACTATTATCCCTGTCATAACCCCGACAATCTCTAAAGAAGGTGTGATTAACCTTTTGCCAATTATCACCGAAAACTACACCATTCAATACTTGCCCCGCCCCCAAAAATTTTTAGTCTTAATCCTTAAAAACCCATTCGAAAAATATAAGCTTGAAGTCGAAGAATGGTTTCGCTTGCAGGGAATGGACCCAAAAGATCCAAGTATTTCTTGGGGGTCGGCTAAAGGAGTCGCCCCAAAAACTCCTTAAGCCTGAATCCGAACCGGCATGATGAGGTGAAGAAAAGAATCGTCACCTTTTATTTTAAAAACTCCGGGGGAAAGAGGGCTTGAGGCTTCAAAAATAATTTCTTCGCCAATTGGTGAATTTAAAAAGTCAAGCAAAAAGCGAAAATTGAAGGCGATTTCAAGCTCTTCGCCTTCGGTTTTAGCCTCAATTTCTCCAAGGTTTGAACCAACTTGAGGGCTTTCGGCGGAAATAATCATTTTCCCTTCCCCAATTTTCAACTTAACAATGTTTGCCTGCTCTCTGGCAAAGATTGAGGCAATTTTTATTGCTCGCAAAAATTCTTCTTTAGCAAACTCTGCCTTAGTAGAAGAAGTACTAGGAATTATTTTCTCAAACTCTGGAAATTCTCCTTCAAGGAGTCTTGAAGAAAGTTCAATATCGGCAAGGTCAAAAACCACTTGGCTTTTTTCAGGATTTTGGGCCATCTTGATTTCTTTTTCCTCATCCGAAACTTCTTGAGCAATTCGGCAGATTTCAAGCAGGGTTTTCGCCGGAACAAGAAGGTTTCCTTCTAATTTCTGTTCTTTTACTTTCAGATTTTTTATGGAAAGACGATAGCCGTCTGTTGCCACCAGGGAAACTTTTTCTTTTTCAATTTTTAGCAAGACACCGGTTAAGACCGGCCGACTCTCGTCAGAAGCAGCGGCAAAGTCAACTTGAGATAAAGCCCTAATGAGTTCTTCTTTCTCAAAAGTTAAATCAGGTTTATCTGGAAAAGAAGGAATTTTAGGAAATTCACTTGAGGCAATTCCATTTATTTCTGCCTTAAAAAAACCAGAGGAAATACGAAGAGTGGTCTTAGAGGTCTCAAGATCAATTTTCTCTGGTGGTAAAGAAGAAACAAATTCTACAAGAATCCGAGCAGGGATTGTAATTTCTCCTTCTTCTTCAATTTTGGCTCCACATAAAAGGGAAATTCCGGTTTCTAAATTTGTTCCTTGCAGTTTTAGCCTTCCCTTGTCTGTTGAGAGTAAAATATTTCCCAAAACTGGGAGAGTTGCTTTTGAGGCGACTGATCTTGAAACAATTGAAAGCCCTTTACTTAAATTTTCCTGCAAGACCGAAATTTTCATTGCTTAAATTTTACCATATTTTAATTAGTAGCAATAGTAGTAGAAATTGTTGAAAAGTGTAAAAATTAAGCGATTTCTTCATAGTCTTTGGGTTATTTTTGTGTTTACACTGAGCTTGCCGAAGTGTGGACAAATTTGTTGAAAAAAGCAAGTAAATTGTGGAAAAGTGTAAAGTTTCATAAAATTAAGAATATAATTTTTGTTTAATCCCCGAAATATCCACTCTCAAATCCTCATTCTCTGAAAGTAGTTTGGTAATTTTTTCCACACCGTGCATAATGGTGGTATGGTCTCTTCCTCCCAAAAGTTCGGCAATTGTCATCAAGGGTAGGTTTGCCTCGGTTCGGAGAATGTACATTGAAATTTGTCTTGGGAAGACAAATTTTTTTATTCTTTTTTGACCTTTAAGGTCACCAATTTTGAGATTAAAATGGCTAGCGACAATTTCAATTATTTCTTTTGGTTTTAAAATTTTCTTTAATTCTTGGGTTTCAATTGCCTTTCCCAAAAGAGATTGAACAAGTTCTGGAGAAATAGGGATTTTTTTAGTTTCTGATTCGTTTTGAAGTCTAATCAAAAACCCCTCCAACTTTCTGGTTGAGTCAATGTTTGAAGCAACAATCTGGGCTACATCCATTGGTAAATTTATTCCTCTTTGTTTTGCCTTAGTCAAAAGAATGGCTGATCTTAGTTCAAAGTCCGGAACGGGAATGTCAATAATTAGTCCTCCTTCAAATCTTGATCTTAGTCTTTCCTCAAGTTTTGAGATTTCCTCTGGCGGTCGGTCTGAGACTAAAACAATTTGCCCGCCCTCTCTTTGAATTGCGTTGAAGGTGTGGAAAAACTCTTCTTGAACCGTGGTTTTACCAGCAATAAACTGAACATCGTCCAAAAGCAACACTTGGGCTGAGCGATATTTTTTCTTAAAAACATCAGTCGTTTTTAAGCGGATAGCCTGAATTATTTCGTTGGTAAATTCTTCTCCCATACAATAGATTACTTTTGTTTGAGGATGATTTTTTAAAATCTCGTGCCCGATGGCTTGCATTAAATGAGTTTTACCAACCCCAACCCCTCCCCAGAGAAACAGAGGGTTATAAGCGTCTCCAGGGTTTCGGGCAACCGCTGTCGCCGCCGCATAGGGAAGTTGGTTAACTGAAGAAACACAAAAATTTTCAAAAGTAAAATCAGGTCGCAGACCACAGGTTGAAACAGAGGAAACAAACTCTTTTTCTTTTTCAAAAAGAGGACCCAAGCTTTTTTTCTCATTAGTTGAAAGCAAGCGAACCACAAAAACTAAACTGTTGTCTTTATTTGTTTTTCTATCAAGAATATCTTTAATTAGGCTGTAATACCTTGTCTCAATTAACCCCTGGATATAAGAACTGGGGCAACCAATAGTAGCGACGTTATTTTTTAAAGAGACCAAAGAGGTTCCTTGAAAGAGGGTTTGAAAAATTGCCTTAGAGACGGAAATTTTTAATTCTTCTTGGACTTGCTGCCAAAGATTTTTAGTATCCATAACAGTGGATGGTGCAGAGATGGGCAGGAGAAAAAAACCTGAAATGATAATAACCGAGATTATCCACAATTGTCAATAGGGAAAGTTTGCGTTATAATGTTTATAATTGTTATAATTTTTATAATCATATGCCGAAAAGAACTTATCAGCCAAAAAAATTAAAAAGAAAAAGAAAGCACGGATTTCGGGCGAGAATGAAAGTGCGTGGTGGAAAAAAAGTTTTGAAGAGAAGAAAATTGAAGAAGAGAAAAAGAATTTCATTATAAATTCTAAGCACGAAATCCGAAATCCCAAACAAATTTTAAATTCTAAATTCAAATTTTCCAAAACTGTTTAGGATTTAGATATTAGGATTTTGTTTTATTTATGCTTCCTAAGATAAACCGCTTAATCAAAAAAGAAGATTTTGATTTGGTCAAAGAAAAAGGTAAAAGATTTCAGGGGAAGTGGTTTGGAACATTAGTCTTAGAAACCGGGAATAATTTTTCCAGACTTGGCTTTATTATCTCAACTAAAATTTCTAAAAAAGCAATTTTAAGAAATAGGACTAAACGAATTTTACGGGAAGCAGTTAGAAAAATTCTCTTCCGCACAAAACCTGGATTCGACATAATTATTTTAGGGAAAAGAGAAATCTTAGACAAATCATTTTTGGAGATTTCTGGCGAGGTGGAGAAAATTTTTAAAAAAGCTGGTTTGTTTAAATGAAAAAGATTTTCCTTTCTTTAATTCGCTTTTATCAAAAATATCTTTCTTTCAACTGCGGTCTGGCCAAGGCTCTTTTTTTAACTGACAAGGTTTGTCGATTTCAGCCCTCATGTTCTGAATATTGCTATCAGGCAATTGAAAAATATGGTATACTTTTGGGAAGTTGGTTAGGGTTAAAAAGAATCTTAAGATGTCATCCCTGGAATAAGGGCGGATATGATCCGGTTGATTAATAGTAAATAGCAAAAATTAAATATCAAAAATGCATTTAAAAATTCAAAAAGAAAAAGATTTTGAATTTGCTATGTATATTTACTATTTTCAATTTACTATTTAAAATTTTTATGGCAGAAATTTGGAATTTATTTTTATTCCACCCCCTAGTTAATGGGCTTATTCTCCTTTATAAATTCTTTGGAAACTTGGGGGTGGCGATAATAATTTTAACCTTGGCAATTAGGGCAGTTTTGATTCCCCTAACGGCTCCCTCGCTTAAGGCGGCAAAAAAAATGGCAGAACTAGCTCCGGAAATTGAGAAACTTAAAAAGAGACATGGTGGAGATAAACAAAAATTTGCCCAAGCCCAGATGGAGCTATACCGGCAAAAAGGGGTAAATCCAGCCGCCGGCTGTCTTCCCCAAATAATTCAACTTTTAATTTTAATTGCTTTATATCAGGCTTTTGCCCAAGTTTTACGCGCCAATGGGGTTGAGATAATCTCTCGCCTTAATGAAATTTTGTATCCAGCCCTACGCTTACCCCTGGAAACAAAAATTAATCTTTCTTTTTTATATTTAGACCTTTCAAAACCTGATGTTTTTCATTTCCAAGGGCTGCCTTTGCCTGGAATATTTTTAATTTTCGCCGCCCTAACCCAATTTTTGTCTTCAAAAATGATGCAACCTGCTCTCCGAAAAGAAGAAAAAGAGGCGCAAAAAACCCCAGAAAAAACTGATGATGTAGCCACGGCGATGCAGTCACAGATGCTTTACCTTTTTCCCTTGATGACAATTCTGATTGGTTTTACTTTCCCTTCCGGGCTTATTCTTTACTGGTTTATTTTTTCCGCCTTTCAACTTGTTCAGCAGTATTTCACCAGCGGTTGGGGAGGACTGTCGCCTTGGGTGGCGAAATTAAAAGTTAAAAATGAAAAATGAAAAAATAAGCAAGCTTGATGCTAACGCATTAAAAATAACCAAAGATTTAACAGAAAAACTGATTAAATTACTTGGAATAGAGGCTAAGATTGAGGTTGAGGAAGACAAAGAAAACGAGGCAATTAAAGTTCAGGTTGAAACCAAAGACTCAGGAATTTTAATTGGTTATCACGGAGAAACTATCTCTTCTCTCCAGTTGATTTTAGGAATAATGGTGAGCAAAAAAATTGGCGAATGGGTAAGGGTTATAGTTAATATTGGAGATTATTGGGAGAGGCGAGAAGAAACTTTGCGCCGAATGGCTTTAACTGCGGCTCAGCGGGCAAAGTTCTCAAGCGAACCAGTTGTTTTACCGCCACTTTCAAGTGGAGAAAGAAGAATAATCCATCTGGTTTTAGCTGGTCATCCGGATGTAATTTCCGAGTCTGAAGGCGAAGGCAAAGATCGACGGCTGGTGGTTAAACCCCGTAAGACGGGGTAAACCTAAAAAGCCCTGAAAGGGTGCTTTCAGCGTGAAACTCCATGAAATTTTGTTTTGGTTTTTAATTCTTCTTTTACCCACCCAGTTGGGTAAACATTTTTGGCCAGATTTTTCTTTGGTTTTTGGGATAAGGGTAGATTATTTGAGCCCGACAATTTATTTGACAGATATTTTAGTGATTCTGACTTTGGGGTTTTGGATAGCAGAGAAAATCAAATATCAAATATCAAAAATCAAAATTACAAAGCAAAATTCAAAAAGCCTGATTTTTCTGTTTTCTGTTTTCTGTTTTCTACTGTTTAATGCCCTTCTTGCTCAAAATCAAGGTGCTGCTTTTTATAAACTTGTCAAAATTACTGAATTTAGTTTATTGGGATTATATGTTGCCAAAAACAACCTCCTAATTACTAATTACAAATTACCAATTACTTTAGCCATTATTTACTCTTCTTTAATTGCTCTTGCCCAGTTTTTTAAACAAGCCTCTTTGGGGGGAATATTTTACTGGTTAGGCGAGCGAAGTTTTAATGTTCAGACCCCAGGAATTGCTTTAGCCGATTTGGGTGGAAGACTCTTTTTGCGACCATACGGAACTTTTTCTCACCCGAATTCCCTAGCGGGATTTATCCTCGTTGCTTTAATTTTGCTCCTCGGGAATTCCAAATCAACTAATCAACTAATCAACAAATTAACAAATTTGAAATTTGAAATTGGACAATTAAATGATTGGATAATTAAGAGCTATTGGTCATTGGTATTTATTCTAGGATTTTCAGCCCTAGTCCTTTCTTTCTCGCACTCTGTCTGGCTAGTGGGTTTGCTGGCTGGCCTATGGTTTACGGCGTATGGAATATGGAGGAAGCGGAAGATTAGCCCCCAAATTACTAATTACTATTTACTAATTACTTTTTCCGTCTTGCTTTTGCTAACTGGGTTAGTTTTGTTTTTCAATCCTGGTTTCCTCGCTGACGAACCAGTAATCCTGCGACTTCAATTAATTAAAGTGGCTATTTTAATGATCAAAGAGAATCTTTTATCTGGTGTGGGTTTGAATAATTTTGTTGTTCGCCTGCCAGAGTATTGGCAAACTGGCTCTATTCGCTTTCTTCAGCCAGTTCACAATATCTATCTTTTAATTTTGGCTGAGACTGGCATGGCAGGATTTTTAATTTTTCTCTGGTTTTTGGTTTTAACTTTTAGAAAATTATTGGAAATTGGAAATTTGAAATTGGTAATTCCACTCCTGGCGATTTTATTGACAGGAGTGGTTGATCATTATTGGCTTACTCTCCAGCAAAACCAACTTTTGGCAACAATTGTTTTTGGTCTAGCCTGGGGTAAAATAAAATCATGAACCTCTTCCAAAGAGTCGCCTTAAATACCATCGTCCAGATTTTGGGTCGAGCTGGAGTGGTTTTTATTACCATTCTAATCACCGCCATTTTAACTAGAAGCCTGGGAACCGAAGGCTTCGGAAATTATGTTTTTATTCTTGCCTTGGTGATGCTTTTTGTTTCGATCTCTGATTGGGGATCAGGGATGATTTCTGTCAGAGAAGCAGCCAAAGGTAAAACCGAAGAAGAAAAAATTTTTGGTAATGCCCTGCTTTTTCGTTTGTTTTTAGCGACTGTCTCTTTTTTAATTATTAATTTTCTAATTCGTCTTGTTCCCAAATTTGAAACCCTGGTTTTACCGACAACAATAGCCTCAGCCTTGATTTTCTTTTTATCAATTCGAACTTCTTGCAACATTATTTTTCAAACAAAACTTCATTTTGAAAATATCGCCATGATAGAACTTGTTTCAAGCGGACTTTTTTTACTGTTTTTACTTTTAATTTTAAAATTTTCTTTAAGTTTAAAAATAATATTTTTTGGTTTAACTCTCTCTTCGACAATAGCGGCTATCCTTGGGTTAATTCTTGCCCGGAGAGTGACCAGTTTTAATTTTAAAATTGAGAGTAAACTTATCAAAAAAATTTTTTGGGAATCTTTACCAACTGGTGCCCTGCTTATGCTTTTTACAATTTACAACCGAATTGATATCATCATTCTTCAAGGATTTAAGGGCTCAACCCCAGTGGGGATTTATGGTTTGGCTTATAAGGTTCATGAGAATTTGATATTAGGAGCGGCTTATTTAATGAATGCTCTCTTTCCCATAATTTCTAAGTATGCTGATGAGCGCGGATTAAGCGACAGATTAACACTGATTTATAAAAAATCATTTGATGTCTTATTCCTGGCTGGAACCATCCTGGTTTTTTTAGTTTTTATTTTTGCCCCACTGGTGATTGCCATTATTGGCGGTCCCCAGTTTTCCCAAAGTATCACCGCCTTGCGAATTTTGGTTTTTGCCACCTTTCTTGCCTATTTTAATCATTTGACTGGTTATTCTTTAATTGCTTTAGGAAAACAAAAAGTTTCTTTAGCAGTTGCCATCATCGCTTTGGTTTGGAACGTTGTTCTTAATTTAGTTTTTATTCCCCGTTATTCGTATATTGCTGCCGCTGTCGTTACCATCGCCACCGAAGGTTTGGTTTTAATTTTAACCAGTGCTTATTTAGCCCGGAAATTTAGCCTTAAACCATCTTTTACTTTCCCCAAAACCCTGGTTGAAATCATTAAAACTCGTGGTAAAATCTTTTAGAAAACAAATCTTATGAGCAAATTTAAACATAGAGCTCTAAATCTTACTAGAAAAACTAGGATTATTTTTATCGCCATGTCTAAGCACTTGTTTTATTTTAGTAGACATGCGGTTAAATTTGTTTTGGAGCAGGGATACACTCCAATTTCTCAGTTTGGAATTTTTGATTATTTTATTACAGATACAGTTGATAGAGATTTAGTGAGAAAAGCGAACAATAACTTAATTAGAATTTCTGATGAATTATGGATTTTTGGTCCCATTAGTGATGGCGTGCTGGCTGAAATTGAATTGGTAAAAAGATGGGGCAAACCAATCAGATATTTCAAAATAATTAACGATAAAACAATTAAAGAAATCTCCAAAAAGGACGTCGAGTTTGAAAAGGGTTTAGAAAAATTCTCTACTGAACTTTAAATGAAAAAAATCTCAATTTATTGCGATGGAGGTTCACGGGGAAATCCAGGGCCTGGGGCTGTTGCTTTTGTGGTTTTAGAAAATGGAAAGATTATTTATAAGTTTTCAAAGAGGATTGGTAAGACGACTAATAACGTCGCCGAATATCAGGCAGTGATTGAGGCATTGGGATGGGTTGTAAGCAGTAGGTCGGGTTATAAGGGTGGGGGTGAGAAATGGGAAGTGAGTCAGGAAGTGCGAAGTGAGAAAAAAGAACCCACTTCACACCTCTCATCCTCACCCCAAATCCACTTCTTTTTAGATTCTCAACTAGTGGTTAATCAACTTAACGGTCGCTTTAAAATTAAAGACGCAAAACTGCGCAGTTTAATTATTCAAACAAGAGCTCTCGAACAAAAAGTTGACAGAAAAATTTTTTACCATTTAATTTCTCGGCGACAAAACAAAATTGCCGACACTTTAATTAATCAAAGTCTTAACGCAGTTTCACGTTAGTCGAAACAAAATGTTTAAAACAGAAAATTTTCAAGAACCTGAAGATATTTTTCACAGGGCAGAAGAATTCCTCAAGGAGGAGAAACCTCCCGAGCAAAAAAAGAAAAAAATCACATTTTTCTTTGCCATTTTACTCTTATTGATAATTTCTTCACCTTTAATTTTTTTGGGCTTTAATCTTTTTAGTTCATTTTTGGGATTTGGGGAAATTCAAAAAGCAATTCAAACCCAAGATCTAACTAAGCTAAAAACACACTCGAAAAGTCTTCAGGGTAGTCTTGGTCGAACCCTGAAATTCTTAGAGGTTTCAAATCCTGCGTTTAGTCTTTTTGGTCTTGAAGAAAAAGTTTCGAAATCCCAAAATTTTTTTCTTTTTGGCAAGAGCTTTGCTGAAAGCCTTTATCAGATAGCCAATATCGCCCAAGAGGGAGAGAAGGTTTTCAAAAAAGTCTTATCTGGAGAAGATTTTTCCCTTGAAGAAAGTTTGCTTAACATTAAATTTTCCCTTGAGGAGGCTTATCAAAAAACCTCACTTAGTCAGGGACTTCTAAATGAATTTTCTGGTAAAGAATTTTTGGTTGGTCCTTATATTCTAAAAGCAAAGACTGCCTTGCCCCAAATGCGAAGAACCTTAATTATTGCTAAAGAAGTGATTGAAATTATTCCGGAAATTTTAGGAATAAAGGAACGCAAAACCTATCTTGTACTTTTTCAAAATAATATGGAGATAAGACCCTCTGGAGGATTTATTGGCTCTTTTGGTCTTTTGACCCTGGAAAGGGGTCGGCTTTTGGATTTTGAAATTCAGGATGTTTATTTTGCTGACGGACAACTCAAAGGTCATGTTGAGCCCCCCCCAAAGCTTAAGGAATTCTTAGGGACTGCCGGTTGGTATTTGAGGGATTCAAATTGGGATCCAGATTTTCCCACCTCTGCCCAAAGAGCGAAATGGTTTCTTGATAAAGAGATTGGAAGAACAGTTGACGGAGTTGTAGGCATTAATTTAACCGTGGCTCAAAGAATCTTAGAGAGTATTGGCGAGATAGAGTTACCAGATTATCAGGAAAAAATCAATTCAAAAAATTTTTTTGAGAGAGCAGAATACTACTCCGAAGCAGGATTCTTTCCGGGCTCAACCGGTAAACAAGATTTCTTAGGTCAGGTGGGAAGAGTCCTTTTTGAGAAAATCAAGACTGCTGATGAGAAAACCTTATTTAAAGTTACCCAGGCTTTTTTTACATCTCTTGAGGAAAAAGATATGATGGTTTTTTTGGATGAGCCGCAGGTAGCCCTTCTTTTGGCAAAATTTAACTGGGACGGCGGGATAAAAAGGGCGAAGTGCGAAGCGGAAAGGGCGAAGTGCTTGGAGGATTATCTAATGGTTGTTGAGGCAAATGTCGGAGTGAATAAAAGCAACTATTTCTTAAAAAGAAGTCTTGAGCAAAGTATTAAAATTGGCGAGGAGGGAAAAATTAGCGAGCGATTAGTAATAAATTATGAAAACCAAAGTCCCTCGGAAATTTTTCCGGCGGGAAGATATAAGACCTATCTCCGAATCTATGTTCCCGAGGACAGTCTTGTTGATAGCTTGTCGATAAAAAATCTTTTTACCAATGAGGAAGTGGGAAGTGGGAAGTGGGAAGTGGAAGAAGAGCACCAAAGAACTGTTTTTGGATTTTTGGTTGAGGTTCCGGTTGGGGAGAGGCGAAAGGTTGAAATTTCCTACACTCTTCCAGAAACTGAAAGCTGGGAAGAATACATTCTTTTTGTTCAAAAACAATCAGGAAGCCAAAAAGACAATTTTGCCTTATCAATTACTTATCCTCAAGGATGGATCTTGAGAGAAATTCAACCTCCTGCCTTGACGGGAGAAGGGCTAATCATTTATAATACAACCTTGTCGTCTGATCTGATAGTCAGAGCAGATTTCATCAAAAAATAATGGAAAAGCCAAAACTTCAAGTCGAAAAAAGAAAAATAGAAGGTCGAAAGGTAAAAAAACTTCGCCGAGAAGGAATTTTGCCAGCAAATTTGTATGGGAAAAAGATAAAATCTTTAAGCCTCCAAGTTCCCTTAAACGATTTTCAAAAAGTTTACAAAGAAGTAGGAGAAACAGGATTGGTTGATTTAAAAATCGACAGTGAAACAAAACCAGTTTTGATTCATAATGTTCAACTTCATCCAGTAACAGGCGAGCCTCTTCATGTTGATTTTCACCAGGTTTCTTTGACTGAGAAAACTAAGGCAACTGTTCCTGTTGAAATAATTGGTGAGTCACCGGCAATTGAACAGGGCATTGGGATTTTGATTCAGCCAATTTCTGAAGTTGAGGTTGAGGCTTTGCCCCAGGATTTACCCGAGCATTTGGTCGTTGATATCTCAAAACTTGCCCAAGTTGACGAGGCGATAACAGTTGCCGATCTTTCGGTGGATAGAAAAAAGGTTGAGATAAAAGCCGACCTTGGGGCAATTGTTGCCAAAATTGGACCTTTGGAGAAAGAAGAAGTCGTTCCTCCACCACCGCCGGCCGAAGAGGCAGTTCCTGTCGAAGGCGAAGTTCCCGCCGAGGGAGCGGCTCCGCCTGAAGGCGCCCCAGCTGAAGAAGCCAAGCCAGAAGAGAAACCCGCCTCCGCTGAAGCTATGGCGGGCAAGCCAAAAGAAGAGAAAAAGTAAAAATTCTGTAGTTGTTGACAATTAAGAGTGTTTTTGACAAAATAAGCGCGTATGTTACCCTCTATAGAGGGTTGGTTAAGACCTAAGAATATTCCTCCGCCTCAAAAACTTGAACCGCTAGTTTTTCTCCGCCCCAAAGGCGGGATTCCAATTAGTACAGGAGAAGAGGTAAATACTATTCGTCAACGATTAAGAGAAAACCCAGAAACAACCGAAGTTATGAAAGCAGTTGAAGAGGGCCCTAACGTTGTTCTTTACCAAAAACTAGTCGAAAAGATAAAAGAGACAAGGCTAAGCGAAGAATGGGGAGAGTATCTTGTTGCTGCCGCATCGGCGCTTTTCTTTGGGAACATTATCACCGATGCAAATATAGAAGGGATGATTCGTTATGGGGGGCCTGTTAAATGGCGCGACATAAAATCATTTGACATAATGCACCTCTCAGAAGTTTATGACCCAGAGTCTATTTTGTTGGAAGAGAGAGTGATGGAGATTATGAAGGGGGAGTTTACCCTACCCCAGAGTAAAAAAGATCTTGAAAGAAACGTTGAATTACAGATTGCTAGAATTGGACAACAACTCATAGGCGGCACCCTGGAAAGAAAAGCCCGAACCATGGGGGTTAATACAGAAAGAGGTAAAGTTATTGGAGAGAAGATGATAACTGCCCTTAGAGAACTTAGGGATTTTTACATCCGTCATCCCGCCACGCAAGATATTTTTAATACTTAATCGCTCATGGAAGAAAAACCTGCTCAATTACCGGTTAGCCCTCAAGAAATTCAGGTCCAGGCTCCACCCCTTTTGGATAAACTAAAAATCCACAAATTCAAAATTTTGGCCGGAATTTTAGGGGTTTTGGTGCTCGCAGGAGCAGTTTTTGGAGCCTATAAATTTAGTCAAAGACAGGTTCAGCCCGGTTCCCAGCCAACTCCAACACCGATGGTTGAAGCTACCCCAACCCCGCAGCGGGAATATTACATTATGGAAGCGGCGCGTGAGGGATGGAAGAAACTGGTTAATCAGTCTTATAACTATTCCCTAGAACTTCCCAGCGGTTGGTTTATTAATAAATCTGGACCCGAGATTATAATAACCAGTTATGATTCAGAGAAAGTCATAAACCCGGGATTGCCTGTATCTGGTGGGAATCTGAAGATTGAGATTATTCCAGAGACGAACCCAGAGAAACTTTCCATAGTTGAATTTTGGGTAGATAAATTCTCTATTTCCAAAGAAAATATTGTTTCTACCGACAAAATCGACGTTTCAGGTAATCAAGCTGTAAGAATAATTTCAAAAGACCCCTGGGGCTTAATGGATCAACACGTTTTATTAGAGAAGGACAAAAATGTCATTATTCTTAACGCCTGGGGCGCATCATTGGGGGTCCACAAGGATACCTTCAACCTCATGCTCTCGACTTTTAAGTTTTTGGAATAATTTTTTTCAAAATTGATAATCTTCTACTTCCTGTGTTAAAATAACTTCAATATGAGCAAGAAACTAATAGAGAAAGAAATTCAAAACATCACCCAACAACTTATTAAAAAATACAAACCGGAAAAGATTATTCTTTTTGGCTCGGCTGCTCAAGGAAAATTCGGTCCGGATTCTGATTTAGATTTTGCCATTATTAAAGGAGACGTTCCTCTAAATAATATTGAACGGCGTTGGCAAGTAAGACGATTGATTAGAAAGAGTTTACCTGCGGATTTCCTTGTTTACCGCCCAGAAGAATTTGAAACTTGTCTTAAAATGGGTGATCCCTTTGTAAAAACAATCCAAAAGGAAGGGAGAATTTTATATGGTTGATATCCCTGATTCACCCAACTCTCAAGCGTGGCTAGAGTTTGCTGATGAAGATTTTGGTTTTGCAGTTTCCGGGCTAAGTGACCCAGAAACTCATTTTTTTCCTCAAATTTGCTTTCATTTTCAACAAGCGGCAGAAAAATACTTAAAAGCTTACATTGTCGCCCGCAAACTTGAATTTAAAAAAATTCATGAATTGCCGACCTTATTGCAAATTTGTCAGCGAGATAATCCTGATTTTGGTCAACTTAAGGAAGAGTGTGACTTTCTAACCGAATTTTACTTTGAGAGCCGTTATCCTGCTGATTTACCCCCTTCAAATATTACTAGAGAAATGGCAGAAAAAGCCAAAGAAGCTACTCAAAGAATTGGCGCTTTTGTTAAGGAAAAACTAGGCATAAAATAAAATGGAAGAAAAACCTGCCGAATTACCTGCCTCACCGAGTCAAGACGGGCCAGTCAGCGAGCAAGAAACCCAAATCCAACCAGCAAGTTTTTGGGAAAAACTCAAAATTCACAAATTCAAAATTTTAGGTGGAGTTTTGGGAGTTTTGGTTCTTGTAAGCATAGTTTTTGGGGCTTATAAACTCGGACAAAGATCAATTTATCCTGAACCTGTCGAAGGACCGACCCCAACACCAATCGTTGAAGCCACCCCAACTCCTTTACCCTCCGAAGCTCCAGCGAAGGAGGGCGACCCCACCGTAAACTGGAAAACTTATACCTTTTCTTTTTGGTCCATCAGACTACCACCGGGCGTAAGTAATTTCCGGTGTGACCAGTCTTCTTGTCTTACATCAAGTACGATACTTTCTTCTGGAGCAACACTAAGTGTTTCTGGAGGAGGCCCCGATACAGTTATGGGCACTTCGTGGGAAGAAGTACTTTCAGTCATGAAGAAGAAAAATATTTCCTATCAGTTAAAAACAGTTTCTACAAAACCAGCTTATTATATCAATACTAATGATTATGAATTTTTTCCTTTCGAGACTTCTGCCAAAGGAAATGGACCCATGGTTGGTATTGTTATGCCAATAAGAGAAAGCGGTTGGATTAGTCTCTATCTTTACAATAAAGATGAGAATTTTATTTTAAAACCAATTCCATTAGAGGATCTATCGATTTTTGACCTCATCCTCTCGACTTTTAAGTTTTTGGAATAATTGGAGCAATTTACTTCTCATTCCCATTTTAGTAAAATATAGAAAGTATGCTTTGGCACTGGAGCACTGATGTTAAAAAATTCCAAAAAGAAAATCCCAAAGAATTTCGGCTTTGGCGGCTGGAGTATTTAATTAATTATGGTGTCCAAAAGGGTGAAAAAATATCCAAAAAAGAAGCTAAAAAATATTGGTCCAAAATAAAAGACAGGCTGGATCCCTATAAAAAACGCGCTCTGGAGTATCTATTATGGGGAAAACTATACTCTCTGCCAGACAATCTGACTTTTTGGAATTGGTCCAAAAAGAACCGTGGTTAACCAAAAATTTCTTCTTGGGTGGGGGAACTGCCCTCTCTGAGTTTTATCTTAGACACCGTCAATCTGAGGATCTTGATTTTTTTAGTGAAAAAGAAATAGGGGAAAGAAGCATTCGGGCTTTTTTACGAAAGATTGCTCCCAAGTTGGGATTTGAAGATTTTCAGCGTACGGAATTCTGGGGTTTAGAGATGTATCTTTTACGATTTGACAAAAAAGAAACATTAAAAGTGGACTTTTCTTATTATCCGTTTCCTCCGTTTGAAAGATGGACTTTTTTTGGAAAATTACGGGTTGCCAGCATTTATGATATTGCCGTAGATAAACTCCAAAGTATCTTTGGAAAATCTCGACCACGTGATTATATTGATCTCTATTTTATTTTTAAGGAAAAAGGTTATAAATTAGAGAAAATCCTTAAGGATATTAGAAATAAGTTTGATTTATCTTATGATCCGGGTTCTCTAATTAGTCAATTTCTTCGAGTGAGAGACTTCAAAAATCAAGATTTTCCTAAGATGCTTAAACCATTTAAGAGAAAAGAAATGGAAGATTTTTTTCTTGGCCTTGCCAAAAGCCTCGAAGGAGAAATTTTTGTAGAGTAAAATTAATTATTAGGTTTCTTGATTAAGTAGAAAGTAAAATCTAAAGATTTTAGATTTTAGATTATAGATTTTACTTTATGAGATTTTCGAGTTTTCTCGTCTCCTCATAATTTGGATCAAGTTCCAGGGCTTTTTGGAGATTTTCTTGGGCTTTTTCGGTTTGACCGAGCTTGAAATAGTAAAGAGAAAGTTTGAGATAGCCGTCGCGAAAGGAAGGAGTTTCGGAAACAATTTTTTCCCATTTTTCAATTAATTTCTTGAGTTCTTGAGGATTTTCCTCTTGATATTTTAAATATAATTCTTCAAGCCTTGAACTTAAACCTAAAACTCTTGATTGTTCAATTGTTAGATTGCTAGATTGCTGAATTTGCTGGGCGGCGAGCAGTTCTTTTTCGGCTTTATCCAGTTCATTATTTTTCAAAAATTCTTCAGCCAAAATTAAATGAGCCTCTAAATCATTTGGATTCTTCAAAACCCGTTCCCGAGCCAGTTGAAATTTATCTTTGGGAAGAAAAAAAGAATAAAGGATGAGAAATAAAATCAAAGCCACTCCCGCCGGCGCCCCCCATCTTTTGGCTGACCGGTAAGCCTGGCGCTCCCTAAGGCTTCTTATCCTCTGGATTTTGTTCTCCAACCACGGGTTAATTTTACTCTTAATTTCTAAATATCTTAGTATCTTAATATCTTTTCTTATTTTGGCCATTTGGCAGTGATTAATAATTTCTCTTTAAAAAACTTCGCTTTCTTTATTTCTTTCTTTGCTCTGGCAGTCTGCCAGACTTCTTCAGTGATAAAAGGCATAAAAGGGTGGAGGAGTTTGAGGCTGGTTTCCAAGACCTGAAGCAGGGTTGGTTGAGCTTCGTCTCGGCGTGCTTTGGTAGATTCAATATATCTATCACAAAATTTGTGCCAGAAAAATTCATATAATTCTTCGGCAGCCTGACCAAGCCTGAATTTTTCAATATCTTCAGTGATAGACTTGGTGGTTTTACTTAGTTCCTCAAGAATCCATTTATCATCGGATACGAATTTATCCGAATGTAAATTGTCCGAATTTTTAATCCGAATATTATTCGGATTATTCATTTGGATTATTTTTAATTGGGATACATTCGTATAGCCGATTACAAATCGGCTGGCGTTCCAGATTTTATTAGCAAAATTTCTCATGCTTTCTATTTTTTCTTCAGATAAAGCCAGGTCTTTGCCTGGAGTTGAGCCATAAAGCAAAGCCATTCGCAAAGCATCAGTGCCGTAGAGCTTAATTACATCTAAGGGGTCAATGACATTGCCTTTACTTTTTGACATTTTTTGACCGAAAGCGTCTCTGACTAACCCATGGAGAAAAACGGTTTCAAAAGGAACTTTTTTTGTTCGAAAAATACCAAGCATAATCATTCGAGCGACCCAGAAAAACAAAATCTCATAACCTGTTTCCATGACAGTGGTGGGATAGAAATATTTATAGTCAGGTGAATCTGGGAAGCCTAAGGTAGTGAAGGGCCACTGACCTGAGGAGAACCAGGCATCTAAGGTATCTGGATCCTGGATTAAATTTTTGTTTTTGCATTTTGGACAAGTCTTTGGTTTTTCAACCGAAGCAATAATCTCTCCACAGCCTAAGTCGTGGGGTTTCGCCAATTCTGGGTTCATTAATTTTTGAAGAGGGGATAAGTTTTCTCCCCCGCAGTACCAAATTGGGATTTGATGTCCCCACCAAAGTTGGCGGGAAATGCACCAGTCGCGAATGTCTTTCATCCACAAAAGATAAATTTTTTCAAATCTTTGAGGGATGATTTTGATTTTTTTGCTTTTAACGACCGAAAGCGCCTCCTTTGCCAATGGTTTAGTTTTGACAAACCACTGTAAAGAAACTTGCGGTTCAATAATGGTTTTGCAGCGTTCGCAATGACCAACTGAATGAATATAATCTTCAACTTTCTCAAGTTGCCCTTTAACCTCCAAATCCTGAATTATTTTTTTCCTGGCTTCCAAGATGGGCAGTCCTGCATATTTACCTCCCCTTTTGGTCATTTTATTATCAAAGCCAATAACTTGGATTGAGGCAAGATTGTGTTTTTGGCCAATTTCAAAATCTATCGGGTCATGGGCTGGGGTAACCTTGACCGCTCCGGTCCCAAATTCGGGGTCAACGGCTTCATCGGCAACGATGGGGATCTCCCGAAGCATCAAGGGTAAGACCACAGTTTTGCCCACTACCTCTTTATATCTTTTGTCCCTTGGGTTAACGGCTACGGCCGTGTCTCCAAGCATAGTCTCTGGTCTGGTGGTGGCGACTGTCAGAAATTTGTCCTCGTTTTTAAAAACATAGCGGATAAACCAAAGTTTTGTTTTTTCTTCCTTGTGTTCAATCTCTAAATCCGATAGGGCAGTTTGGCAACGAGGGCAAAAATTGACAATTCGTTCACTTCGGGAAATTAAGCCTCTGTTAAACATTTTGATAAAAGTCTCAAGAACAATTTTGGAAATTTCAGGGTCTAAGGTGAATTTTTCTCTTTTCCAGTCACAGGAAGCACCCAGGGCGCGCATTTGGCTATACATTGTCTGTTTGTTTTCTTGGGAAAACTTGAAAATCTCTTGATAAAATTTTTCTCTGCCTAAATCAAAGCGGGTTTTGCCCTCGAGGCTTAGTTTTTTTTCAAAAACAACCTGGGTTAAAATTCCCGCATGGTCTGCTCCGGGAAGCCACAAAGAAGGCTCGCCTAGCATGCGGTGGAAACGGATTAAAAGGTCTTGAATGGCGACAAATCTGGCATGACCAATATGAAGGGGAGCATTGGCATTTGGTGGAGGCATGATGATAGAAAATGGTTTTTTGCCCTTTTTAATCTTTGGGGAGAAAGCCCCAGACTTTTCCCACATCTGATAGATGCGTTTTTCGACAGTTTTGGGATTATATACTTTGTCCATCTAGCCGATTATATCTCAACTTGGCTTTCTTTCTCAAGCCTGATAAACTATTTCCTATGGAATCTTTAAAATCGAGAAATTTTTATGATAAGAAATATTTTCAAAAAAGAGGATTTCTTTTCCCAGAAATCAAAGGTTTTGTTTTTGCCTTATTCGTTAAACTTTTTTTAATGCCCAAAACCTTGCTTGACGTGGGTTGTGGTGAAGGCACACTGGTGAAATGGGCAACCAGGTGGAGGATAGATGCTTGGGGAATCGATATCACTTTTGCGGGTTTTTCCAAAGCCAAAAACTTTGTTCGACGTCGTTGTCAGATCGGGAACGTTTTAGACTTACCCTATAAAGATGAGGCGTTTGAAGTTGTTTCCTCGCTGGCGGTAATGGAGCATATAAGAAAAGAAGATACAGAAAGAGCCTTAAGTGAACTTTTGCGAGTCTGCCAAAAATATGTGTTTTTGCAGATTTGTGTGAGGGACAATCCTTTTGAGGGTAAACACTTTCTCTTAGATCCGACCCACGTTAACGTTGAAGATTCATCTTGGTGGTTAAAGAAATTCCAAAAGATGAAGATTAAAACCAGATTTTCTTTTCCGAGACTTGGCCTATTTCTCTTTCTTAAAAAACCATAAGGTTCATTGGGTGATTTCTAGTCCGGGTTTGACCGTTACTCGTCTCCAAGGAATTGGTTTGAAGTTGAAATGAGCAAAAGAGGAAACGTAGGCGGCGTTGTCGGTACACAACTGCGGTTGTGGAATTAGTAATTGGTAATTAGTAATTAGGGGATGGGATTGAAATTTCTCTCGCAAGCGGGAATTGGCGGCAACCCCGCCGGCAAGAAGAATAGATTTGACTTTAAATTTTCCTGCTGCCCGAATGGTTTTTTCCACTAAAACATCGGTGATTGCTTCTTGAATTTCAAAAGACAATTCCTTTGATACTTGTGATACTTTTGATACTCGTGATACTTCCCGAATAACTGCGGTCTTAAGTCCTGAAAAACTAAAATCAAAATTTTTCTCTTCAATCATGGGACGAGGTAATTTAATTTGTAATTTGTAATTTGTAATTTGTAATTTGGCCGCCGTGGCGGCGATGGCTGGTCCGCCAGGGTATCCTAATCCTAAAACTCGAGCACACTTATCAAAGCATTCACCGGCGGCATCATCCCTGGTCCCCCCGAGCCATTTTATTTTTCCATGATTTTTCATCAAAACCAAATCTGTGTGTCCGCCGGAAACAACTAGAGCTATAAGAGGGAATTGAGGATGAGGGTGAGAAGTGGGTGGTGAGTCAGGGGTGAGTTGTGCGGGTGAGGAAAGCCAGTTGGCATAAATATGGGCGATTAGGTGATTTACAGGAATAATTGGTTTATTCCAAATCCAGGCGAGGGTTTTGGCCGTCTCGACGCCAACTAAAAGCGAGCCGATTAAGCCAGGACCAACGGTGACGGCGATGGCATCGATGATATTAGGATACCGAGAGACTAAGATATTAAGTGATTTTTCTTTTTTTAATCGCCTAGTATCGTAGTATCCTAGTATCTTAGTATCTTTTAAGGCGTTTTCAATTACCGGAATAATGCATCTTATCTGCTCCCGAGCGGCGACTTCGGGAATAATTCCCCCGGTTTTTTTGTGCAGCTCAACCGAGGAGGCAACGACGTTTGCCAAAATTTTTGTCCCGTCTTCCACCACGGCGGCTGCCGTCTCGTCACAGGAAGTTTCAATTCCTAGTATTACCATAAACTAGCTTGCCCCGCATACGCGCCCTTCGACTGCGTGGACGTAGACCACGAGGCGAAGTAAGCGTTATGTGGGGTCATATCTTTTTGTAAATTACCGAAATTTTATCACGATAGATTTCCTGCCAACCGAATTTTCCCGGCTCAGGTCGCAAAAGCAGGTCCATAAAGGTCCCCGGACTAATCAAAATCCACTTTATATTATAGTCTTTTAAGGTTTCCTGCCACCCCGTAAAAGTCGCCTCTGGCGACTCACGGGGTAGGGGCGTGGTCGGCTGATTAGCGGACTTTACGCCCCAGCCAGGTTGAGTTTGTAATGTTTCTAAGTAAATAGTGTAAGGGCTTTTACCCGAGGGTGTTTTCCAAGCCGGCATCCGACCATCAACAAAAATCTTAAATTGAGGCAATTGCCAGATTAAAAATCCTCCCCATTCGTAGCGGTTAAAAAGGTTGCCTTTTTCTCCTTGAGTCTTTAGAAACTCCACCGCTTTGCAGGGATAAGTTAGGGAAGAATCCTGACAGTAATTTTGCCAAGAGAGATTGGTGTGAATTGTCAATGGCAAACGAAAGAAAAAACCTAGAGCCAAAAACAGGACAACCGTTAAAAAAGTTAAATCATTTTTGATTGAGTCTCTTTTTAGCCAAGATACCAGGAGGTTTTTGGAGATTGGAGTAGTGAAGAAAAGATAAAACCAAAGCAAAAAATAAAAAGGCAGATGGCGTCGGGCCGTAAGAGCCAAAAAAGCAAAGGGAAAAATTGCGAAAGCGAAGATAAAATCTCTTACTCCCCCAGAAAGCAGAATTAAAAAGAAAAGGCTAATCGCGCTTAATAAAATTAGCCACCAGAAAAATGGAGTTGGCGGGACCCACTCGGCGATTAATTTACTTAAGTTGACTCCGGCAAAATGGCGCCAGGCTTCTCGGTAGATGGCAACGCCAAAGGGGTTAAGGAGGGTGGCTGAAACAGAAAGAAGAAAAATAAAAACAAAGAAAAGTAATTTTTTAGGGGCGAAGAAAGACTCTTTAATCAAAATGAATAATAAGAGAACAAGACCGAGAATGACAGAACCACCATGGATATTAGCCCAAAGCAAGAAAGTTAGCGGACAAATTACCGCACGTGCCAAATTTTGTCTAGACTTGCTCCAAAGAAAGAGAATTAAATTAAAAAAGAAAAAGCCCAAAAGTTGGCTGCGGATACCAAAAGAAAAAACACCCCAAGCGAGAAAGATGGTTAAGCCGATAGCCAAAATTGGAAGAAAGGTTTTTTCTTCTCTTAGGTCTTTGGGTAATGATTTAAAAAACAAGAAAAAGGCGCTTGCCAGAAAAAGACTATTTAAGATTGTTAATCCCCAAAGCCCGAGGAAATTATAAATGGGAAATAAAATTACCTGATAAAGCCAGTGATGATTGGGCCAATAATAGTTCTCCAAAAGGACGGTAAATTGATTTTGACTGCAAAAAGTGTGGTTTTGCCAGAACTCTTGACCGCAACGTAAATGCCAGCCTAAATCAGGATCAGTTGGCGGAAGAAGAAAAGCCAAAAATAAGGCGAGAAAGAAAAAGCTATTAATTATTAAAGAAATTTTTCCCTCCATGATTTGAAAATTTCTAATTTCTAATATCTAATTGCGAAGCAACAAGCTCTGCTTATTTCTAACCAAACCCCAATGACCAATTTTTAAATTTTAGGTTAATTAGATCAATTAGAAATTAGGTTAATTTTATTGTTTGATTCCTCGTAAATAAACTGCTTGCCAGGGTTGATAGTTTGAATAAAAGGTTTGTTCCTGTAAAACCTCGCCACCTCTTTCGACCTTCCAGTCAAAAGCTACTTTGGCTCCCCAAATTGCTTTTTCAACTTGTTTTTCTGTCCCCAACGGTAAGGTAGGGTCATCTTGGTATAGGGCTGGGGGAGGAGGAGTCTGATCCCAAATGCGGGATTGGGAAATGGTGGTCACTCTTCCGTCGGAGGCGCCATAAAGGTCAAAAACCAAAGTTCCCGTTTGCCTATCTAAAGAAGACTGAATAAGGATGTAGGCTGGGGTGTCATTTTTAAATTTTAGATCAACACTTGGAGCAAAAACAGTCGCATCCATCCCAACCGGAGAGTTTTGCTCATAATAAGATACCCTATAGGCATGGGGATGACGCTCCTCAATTGGGAGTCCCGCAGCTAGGGCTGCTCTAAATAAAGTAGTGGAAACCTGACAAACTCCGCCACCGTCACCGAGAATCGTTCTTCCTTCCTTAATGATGTAAGCTTCTTTATATCCTGTAGTCTGAGAGACTTCTCCCAGGGCAAGATTGAAAGAAAAGCTTTCGCCCGGAGCAATTAGGAGACCATTTAATTTTGAGGAAGCCAGGATAATATTATGAACCCGAGAGGCGGCAGAACCCCGAAAAAAAGATTTTCCTTCACCCAAAAGTTTGGAAATGCCAAGATTGTTGATATCCTCGGTCTTTACTTGGCTGGGAATTCTTTCAAAGGAGACGGCTAATGTTTGTTCTTTTGCTTCCTCCTTTTCAATTTTCCCAAGGAGGAGATTTAATTCGGTTTTAAACCTTTCCTCCAAAACCTTGATTCCGTCCCTGGCTGGCTTAAAGACAGTCACTTTTCCTTCAGAAAATCGAAAAGAAGCATTTTGGGGCGGGCGATTAAAACTTAAAGAAAGAGAAGCCGCCAGAGAGGCAATTTTTTCCTGGTTGAATCCATTAAGCGGCGAGACAAGTTCAATTAGCTCTTTTTCGTCTAGGGTTAAAGATCTATCCTCAAGGGTGAGTTTAATGCTTTTATCCAGAAATTTTTCTGCCCGGATTTTGCTTTTTCCAAGTTCTTCAAGAGAAAGGGCGGGTTGAGTATAAATTATGGGTAAAGTAATTGGTTGGGGTAAAAGGTAAGAAAGATTTCTGATTAGACTTTCTGAAAGCAAGCGCTTATCTACTTCTTGACCGTTTCTTCCAGGGTCGATGACAATTCTCGTCCCTTTACCCCCAAGCCTTTTTTCAAAAATTTTAATTTGAGGATTAATTGCCGGGATAAAAATTGAAGAAGAAATTTCCTCTAGTTTCGCCCCTAAAAGAGACTGATTATACCCAAGCTCCAAAGGAAGATTCATTCCCCTTGTCCAAGCCTGCCATTTTTCTCCAGATGCTTTCAGGGGATTTTTGTTCCTCCCAATTTGATAGGCTAAAGTGACACTTTTTTCAACATCATAAGATAATTCCAAGCTTTCAGGAGAAATATTCCAAGTTTTGCTTGGACCACTTATGACTATTTCTTTGACCTGCCTTTGGCGAACTTCCCAAGAGAGGATTCCGAAAGCCTCATCTTTGGTCTTGTTGCCTATGTCTATTCCAGCGATTTTGATGCCTGGGTAGATTCGATTTAAATAGGCAAGATGATAGGAAAGAACAACCACAAAAATCAGCCCTGCAAGAGAAACCGATATTAATCTTAAATTTTTGATTTTTGGTAACATTTTCCTGTATGATAGCATAAGAATGAACGAAGAAGAAAATGTCCCACCAGAAGCACCCCAGTCACCTGAAACTGTCCCTCCTGAGTCGACCTTCACTCCCGAGACGCCAGGAGCTTCGGCGGAACAAGCGGCGGCGGCAACTGCTGTTCAGGCTAAAGCATTTATTATGGGAGAGGAGGAAAAAGGATTTTCTAAAATTAAAAAATTCCTACCCGTAATTTTTGTCCTTTTAGTCTTACTAATTGGGGCATTTGGGATTTTTAAGTTTTTCCTGCCAAAAGTGACGAAACCCCAGGAGATTACCTTAACCTATTGGGGGCTTTGGGAGCCGGAAAACGCCATGTTCAGACTTATTTCTGACTATCAAAAGGCTCACCCAAATATAAAAATAAATTATGTTTTTCAATCACCAAGGGATTATCGGGAGAGGTTGGCTTCGGCTTTGGCTTCCGGTAAAGGACCAGACATTTTTCGCTTCCATAATACCTGGGTGCCAATGCTTAAAAATGATTTAGCCCCAATCCCTGCCAAAATTATGGACGCAGCTGCCTTTGAGGCAAATTATTATCCAGTAGCCAGACAAGATTTAAGAATGGGAACTTCCTATATTGGCATTCCTTTGGAGATTGATGGACTTGGACTTTTTGTAAACGAGGAAATTTTTAAAACTGCTGGCAAAAACTATCCTTCAACCTGGGATGAGCTTCGGAAAACCGCAACTGAACTAACAACAAAAGACGCAAATGGTAAAATTCAAATTTCTGGGGTGGCTTTGGGGAGAACAGAAAATGTTGACCACTGGTCAGATATTCTTGGGTTGATGATGCTTCAAAATGGAGCTGATCCCTCAAAGCCCCAAGGGTCCTTGGCCGAAGACGCCTTGACTTATTTTACTCTTTTTTCCAAGGTTGACCGGGTTTGGGATGAGAGTCTACCAAATTCAACCCAGGCTTTTGCTGGGGGAAAGCTGGCAATGTATTTTGGTCCTTCTTGGGAAGTTTTTGAAATTAAAAAAGCCAATCCTAATCTTAAATTTTCTGTTTTGCCTGTTCCCCAACTTGAAGGGACAAATATTACTTGGGCAACATATTGGGTCGAGGGAGTCTCCAAAAAATCTCAATATCAAGAAGAATCTTTTGAGTTTTTGAAATATCTTTCCCAGAAAGAAACTATGCAAAAGTTATATCAGGCAGAGAGCCAAATTAGGCTCTTTGGCGAGCCTTATTCAAGGATGGATATGGCAGATCTCATCAAGGGCGATACTTATGCTGGAGCTTTTGTTAAACAAGCACTGGCGGCTCGATCTTGGTATCTTTGCTCGCGAACTTTTGACAATGGCATAAATGACAAAATGATTAAATATTTTGAAGATGCGGTCAATAGCGTCAATTTTGGTAAAACTGCTAAAGAGGCTTTGGAAACAACTGCTTCGGGAGTAGCGCAAATTCTTTCCCAATACGGAATTTCTGCCTCTGTGGTTAGATGAAAAAAGCGATACTTTCTACCTTGGCCTACGGAGACATCTTTAACTACCCGTTAACAAAAGAAGAGATTTGGAAGTGGTTGATATGGGAAGAGAGAAGGGCGAAGAGAGAAGGGCGAAGAGAGAGAGAATTTAATCATTGGTTTGAATTTGTTTTAAATTCGTGTCAAATTCGTGTAACCCAAGGTTTTTATCACCTTCCAGACAGAGAAAATATAGTTAAACTACGGAAGAAGAGAGAAGCCTGGTCTCAACAAAAATTAAAACTTGCGGAAAAAGTTGCGGGAATTTTGCGGGAAATTCCCTGGATTAAGATGACTGGAATAACTGGTGCCTTGGCAATGAAAAATTCGCAGGAAAATGATGATATTGATTTGTTAATTATAACTTCAAGAAACAGGCTTTGGCTTACTCGGTTTTTAACAGTTTTTCTGGTTGAACTTTTCTCAAAACGTCGTCATCCGCAAGACTTAGAAGTTAAAGATAAAATTTGTTTAAATATGTTTTTAGATGAAGACCATTTAGCCGTACCAGAAAAAGAAAGAGATTTATTTTCCGCTCATGAAGTTTTACAACTCAAACCAATCTGGAGTCGGGATAATCTCTACGAAAGGTTTTTGAGAGAAAATGCGTGGGTTGAAAAATATTTGCCAAATGGAATAGATATCAAAAATCAAAAATTAAATATCAAAAATATATATCGAATATCAAAATTATTTTCTTTTTTAATTTTTCTTTGTAATTTTACATTTTTTGAAAGGCTTTCTAAAAAGTTTCAGCTATGGTACATGAGGGACCGTCGGACAACAGAAAAAATATCCGATGGGATTATCCGTTTTCATCCCCAAGATGCCAGGATTTGGGTTTTGAAAGAATACCGAAAAAGACTGAAAAAAATTTGCCAGACTTGACAGAGTGTGATACATTTAAGTTAATCAAAAAAGAAGTTCGGTCAAAAGCGACTGAAACTTTCTTTTTGCACCTTAGTTTTTCCAGGAGGTTAAGCCTCATTAGATAGGGCATAGCTCTCATGCTTACCTCCTTCTTTTAGTTTACTGGTTAAGTTCGGTGTGTCCGCCAAAAGCGGAGGTCGATCACACTGGCTTAACCAGTCGTTTCGTCTGGGTAGCTTTTTTTGGAGGTTTGAGATGGTAACCCAGACTGGACCACCGCAGCATCGGCATCCAGAGAGACGCTGAGTTGGTCGCGGACCGGGCGGGGACGCTTGTTTTTACTGTTTTGGGGTTTTCTCCACTCCCCAGCAATGACAAGTGTTCCCCGTCCATATCTTTTCTTCAAACTGCCAATCTGGTAAAATTAGAGCCAGTTATGCCTCAAGAAATTACGACTCCGCCAGAAAAGGTAATTTTGGAATTGAGACTGCCGCGAGAATCGGAGGAAACGCCGGAGGCAATGGCGGCCTGTTTTTCTGCTTTAGCAAACATAAAATCTTCATTTTTAGACCGACTTTTGGCGCGGGAAAAACCTTTGGTCTTTGAAATTGCCACTTATAATCAAATAATTCATTTTTATGCCGTTTTGCCGCAAGAATTTCAAACTTATTTTGAAAGCCAACTCTCGGCCCAATATCCTAAAGCAACCATTTTGGCTTCGCCTGATTACCTTACTTCCTGGTTAACTGATAATCTTACCCCTGCTTTTGGCCAACTCAAACTTGCCTCGCCATTTTATTTTCCCCTAAAAACTTATTTGGATTTTAAGGAAACTGACCCCTTATCCTCAATTTTGGGAACTTTAGCTCGGGCAGAGAAAGAGGAGAAAGCCCTAGTGCAAATTGTTTTACTACCCGCAGGCAAGGGTTGGCAAAGGATGGGTTCTTCGGTTTTGCGCAAAGGGGTGGCCCTTCCAGATGGTCGGGTTTCCTCCCATCCCCAAGAAAAATTAATTGAACAAAAAATTTCCCAGCCAGGATTCAGAAGCGCCATTCGGCTTTTGGTGGTTTCGGAAAGCAAATCTTCAAGTCAGTCACTTTTGCACCACCTGGCTGGTTCTTTTGGCGGCATGAGCTTGGGTGAGGGAAATGCCTTTTCTTTAGCAAAGCCTTCTTTTTGGCAGGAGAAAAAATTTATAAAGGCAATTTTTCAGCGCAAACCCTATTTTTTGCCAAGAAATCAGATTTTAAATACTCAAGAGTTAGCGACCATTTATCATTTACCTGGACTTTCACTTTCGGGGATTAAAAATATTGCCTGGGGGACAAAATTAACAGGCGAGCCGCCGGACAATTTACCGATTGCGATAGGCGCCACCGAGGAAGAAAAGCAAAAAATTAATTTTTTTGCCAGAACAGAGCATAAAAATAAACTGGTGACTTTTGGGATTAAAAAAGAAGACCGGAGGCGCCATATTTATATTATTGGCAAAACTGGCACGGGAAAAACAACCTTAATTGCCAATATGGCCATAAATGATATGCGCAATCGGGAAGGTCTGGCCGTGGTTGACCCTCATGGAGATTTATCGGAAATTTTATTGGATTTTATTCCCTCTTTTCGTTTAAATGATGTTTGCTATTTAGACCCTTCTGACCGAGCCCACCCATTTTATTTAAATCCCCTAGAAGTCAAAGACCCAGAGCATCGGGAACTGGTCGCTTCGGGAATTGTCGCTATTTTCTATAAACTTTATTCTTATTCCTGGGGTCCCCGTCTTGAGTATATTTTACGAAATGCCATTATGACTTTAGTTTCCAAACCCGACTCAACCTTAGTTGAAGTTCCCGAACTTTTAACCAATCGAAATTTTCGTCAGAGAGTGGTTGAAAAAATTCCCGACCGGGTTTTGCAAAATTTCTGGACTCAAGAATTTGAACAAATGTCAGAAAGACTGATGGCTGAAGCCATTTCCCCAATTTTAAATAAAGTTGGTCAATTTGTTTCCTCACCGATGATTCGGGGAATTATCGGTCATCCTCGGTCAACTGTTGATTTAGAGGAAATTATGAACCAGGGGAAAATTTTAATTCTTAATTTGTCTCAAGGAAAACTAGGGGAGGATAATGCTGCTTTACTAGGAGCAATGTTTATTACTAAGATGCAGTTGGCTTCTATGGGTCGGGTTAAGATTCCCGAAAGCGAAAGACGAGATTTTTATCTTTATGTTGATGAGTTTCAAAACTTTGCCACTTCTTCTTTTATTAAAATTTTATCCGAAGCGCGAAAATATCGCCTGAATTTGGCTTTGGCAAATCAATATATTGCCCAAGTGCCCGAGGAGGTTCAAAAGGCAATTTTTGGCAACACTGGCACTTTAATTTCCTTTTTGGTTGGGGCGCAAGATAGCCAGGTTTTATCGAGAGAATTTGGCGGAGTTTATAAAGAAGAAGAACTGGTAGGTCTGGGGAATTATCAGGTAATTGTCAAACTGGCAATTGAAAATTTAACCTCAAGACCTTTTTATGCTTTTACCTTACCTTTACCCCGCTCGCGAAACCTGAATCGGGAAAAAGTTTTGCGTCTTTCCCAAGAAAGATACACTAAAGCTATAAGATGAAAAAATAGGTGGGGCTCTGTTACAGCGTTACGTAACACTGTAACGGGTAGTGGGGGCTAGGCGGGGATTGCTTAAAAAAAGGAAGGGGTTCAATGGAGGAGCATTTTTCCTTCCCTTTTTTTGCAATCGCGACAGTAACCGCGGCCGCAGTTCTGCCGAATACACCTAGCCCCAGGGATTAATCTCTTTCTGCCGGAATTTTAGTTTTTTTTAGTTGCCGTTTGCCCCAGGGCCCCGACTGCACGTGCTGCAGCAGTCAGCTAAAAAAGGACATTGAAAGAGACCGTACAGACACCGTCTGTCCGTTCTCTCCCGATTGTAGCTGCAGTTGCCGCATGCGCCTGGATGCCAGGGGCAACATGGACATACGCTAGGGTAACACCTAGGTTCTGGTTCTGTAGCCGCCACCGCCACCTGGGTGGAGGGTGGTGGGCCGATTTCCCACCTCCTCTGCGGGTCCCTCCGATGACTCGCCCCTGTTGACATGAGCCTCCTCCTTAAATCTCATGTTGAGTTCGGCAGAAAGAGTATTATTTAAAAATGAAAAGAGCAAAATGCCCACGCCGTTGTGGGTTTTTACTGTGTTTAAATTATAACCAAACCTTTCTTAAAAGTCAAAATTCTTTACCCCTTGACCCCGTATAACTCTTACCTCGTCGCGAGGTCTACGTCCTCGCCTCCGAGGGGCGAGTATACGGGGTCTGCGGGGCGTTAATCCGCCAGAGGCGGATTTTACGCCCCTTGACAAATCCTAAAACTTCTTTTAAAATAGCACTTACTTGGTAAGACTGCCAAGTTTTTATATGAGAAAACTAAAGCTTAAACCAACGGCTGGCTATATTTTAATTGAGCCAGTTGAAGCAGAGAGAAAAACGCCTTCGGGAATTGTTTTGCCTGAAACTCATGAGGAAAAGCCTCAAAGAGGCAAAGTTTTGGCAGTTGGCGATTCGGAGATTACTGACTCTGGCGCAAAAAGAAGCGCTCCAGTAAAAATTGGCGACTTTGTCATTTACAAACAATGGGATGGAAATGAGGTTAAAATTGAGGGAAAAGAATATTTGTTTGTTAAATTTGAAGACATACTCGCCGTGCTCGAATGAAAAAATAAAAAATAAAAAATAAAAATGACAAAGAAAAATCTAAAATTAGTAAATCTTAAAAAACTTTTTTCATTTTTCATTTTAAATTTTCAATTTGACCGAAGGGAACATGGCTAAACAACTTTTATATTCAGAAGAAGCCCGAAAAAAACTTCTTTTAGGAGTGGAGAAATTAACTCGGGCGGTGGCGACAACTTTGGGTCCCCGTGGTCGAAACGTCGCTTTGGATAAAAAATGGGGCGCCCCTTCGGTCGTCCATGATGGCGTTTCCGTTGCCAAAGAAGTTGAACTTGAAGACCCATTTGAAAACATGGGCGCGGCTTTAGTTAAAGAAGCAGCTTCAAAGACGAGTGATGATGCTGGAGACGGAACAACCACAGCCACGGTTTTGGCTTGGGCCATTGCCTCTTCAGGTCTTAAAAATATTACTGCTGGCTCAAACCCAATGATTCTTAAAAGAGGGCTAGAGAAAGGAGTTGAAGTCGTCGTTTCCGCTTTAAAGAAAATCGCCAAGCCAGTTAAAGGTAATCAGGATATTGCCCAGGTGGCGACAATTTCTGCGGCTGACCCTTCCATTGGTCAAAAAATTGCCGAAGCTTTAGAGAAGGTTGGTCGGGATGGGGTGGTCACGGTTGAAGAAGGCAAAGGCTTAACTTTGGAGATTGAATATAAAGAGGGGATGGAATTTGATCAAGGCTTTGTTTCTCCTTATTTTGTCACCAATCCCGAAAAAATGGAGGCAGAAATTGAAAGCCCTTATATTTTGCTTACCGACAAAAAAATCTCTTCCCTAAACGAATTCTTGCCATTTTTGGAAAACTTTATTAAAACCTCAAAAGATTTAGTCATTATTGCTGATGATTTAGAAGGCGAGGCTTTGGCAACTTTGGTCGTCAACAAACTTCGGGGAACAATTAATCTTTTAGCCGTTAAAGCGCCTGGGTTTGGCGACCGAAGAAAAGAGATGCTTGAGGATATTGCCGTTTTAACCGGGGGAACCGTTATTTCTGAAGACACGGGCAGGAAATTTGAGTCAGTCGAGATTGTAGACTTGGGTCGAGCGGATAAAGTCTGGGCAGACAAAGATAAGTGCCGAATTATTGGCGGAGAAGGGCAAGAGGCCGCCATCAAAGGGAGAATTAACCAAATTAAAAAGCAAATTGAAACTGAAACTTCGGATTTTGATAAAGAAAAATTGCAAGAAAGATTGGCAAAGTTATCTGGCGGCGTGGCTCAAATTAATGTGGGGGCCGCCACCGAAGTTGAATTAAATGAGAAAAAAGAAAGAGTTAAAGACGCGGTTGAGGCAACTAAAGCCGCCATTGAAGAGGGAATTGTTCCCGGCGGCGGAGTGGCTTTAATCCAAGCAAGAAAAGCCCTGGATAGCCTAAAGCCGGAAAATGATGAGGAAAAAGTGGGAATTGCGATTTTGCGCCAGGCTTTAGAGCAGCCTCTTCGCTGGATTGCCAAAAATGCCGGGGCTGATGATGGTTATGTTTTGCGAAAAATAGAGGAGGCAAAAGATACGGATTATGGTTTTAATGCCTTAACTTCGGAATTTGGTTCAATGCTTGCCCAGGGAATTGTTGATCCCCTAAAAGTAACCCGCACCGCTCTCCAAAACGCCGTCTCTATAGGTTCAATGATTTTGACCACCGAGGCGCTAGTCTGCGAGCTGCCGGAAAAGGAAAAAGAAACTCCAGGGGCAGGGATGCCTCCAGGAGGAGAGTACTAAAAGAATTTAAAATTAAAACTGTAAAATCGGACCCGCGCAGGCGGGTTTTATAAATGTCTTTTGGGTTGACCATTAAGTCAAACCTGTCGTGCTTGCAAATTTTGAGGCGGTACTTGACTTTCTTTTGAAAGTGTGTTAGTGTGGGAGAAATGAATAAAAAAATTTACAAAGAACTTGGGGACAGGATACGTGAACATAGAAAAAAGCTTAATATTGGAATTAAGGCAGCCGCAAGGCAACTAGACATTGATTTTTCGTATTTGTCTAAGGTAGAAAACGGGTTGGAAAGACCATCAAAGGATTTACTTAACAGACTAATCTTTAATTATCAGTTGCAAGAAAAACAGGCTAGCGAGTTATTTCATCTCGCCGAGTATCGAGAGGGGGTGATAACAGTGGATCGAGAAAATAATGAAAACAATTCAAAAGAGCAAACAATTACGATTCCAGCGGGTACCCAAACCCTTTACTCTGACGTTGTCTCTGTTACGGCGAGCCCGCACGGTATCGTTCTAAATTTTGCCCAACAACTTGGGCCAACAAACCAGTTTGTAGTAGTCTCTAGAATCGGTATGAGTAAGGAGCATGTTAGATCCCTGATCAGGGTGCTAGAGGGGTTGATGGAAAAAACGACTGGGAAAAAAGCAACCAGGAAAATCTCTTTCGATTAGAGCTAATTTTACTTTTAATAAAAAGACCGCGCTCCGCGATTGCACTGCTCGGCACGGTCTGTTATTTAGTATATCACCAAAATTCAAATTTTTGAAGAAAGGAGATGATAAATGGAGAAAGAGAAAAAAACACCAGCTGAAACGGAAAAGCAAACTGAAGATCCGGTTTTGTTTGCTCTGCAGTTTCGATGGATTGAATTACCATCTGGAATATTTGTGCCAGAAAAATGAGAAAATAAACCCGCCGACGGGGCAGAATTAATTAATTTAGCAGTCGGAGAAAGGAGTCAATATGGTTACAAAAGCAGCGTCCCCGCTTCATCAGGGGCTAGTGCAGGCATTGGTGGAGGCTTTTATAGGGCAGCGGAGATACAATGTTGTAGCTGCGGCAGTCGAAGGATATCCAGATCCAGAAAAGGTTGGTCGGCACGAACCAGATATTATAGCTAAAGATGATTATGGTGCGTGGCAAATCGGCGAGGCTAAAACTGGCGATGGAGATCTGGATGAACAAGCCAAAGAGCAGTTTTTAGACTTCTCTAAATACTCTCTCCATGCAATTGTTCCTAAAAGCAAAGAGGAAGACTTGAGAGAGTTTTTAAGAGAACTAGGACTGATAGGTAGAGTCACAATCTGGACTCGTTCTTAAAAAATGCCTGCAGTATTTCCTTAGAGACCCTGCCTAGTCGGGGTCTCTTATTTTTCCACTTGATTGGGCGGATTTGGTACTTTTTATGCTCCAGCAAAATTTGTACCATTTTGGATGTTCCAGTAGTTATGTTATGATAGTTATTTAGGAAGATGAAGTTGTTCGATTACCAATTTTCACTAACTGCCAGACAAACAGAGGAATTAGCTAAGTTTTCTCTTGATATTTCTAAATTATCTTTGGGCTCTTGGGTTTTGGGATTGTTTACTGCCAGAATTGGATTACCGCAGTTATTTTTAGCATTTGGAGGATTGACAATTTCAGTATTATTTTTTACACTGGGAATGCGATTGTTTAGGGAGGTAAAATGACTGTTGATAATGTTACCATTTTTTGGGCTTTATTTCTGCTTAGTCTTAGTTTAATGGGCGCAATGATTGCCTTCATATATTTTGCCTCCAAGAAACCCAAAAAATAGAATTCTTTAAAGCAGATTTTATGGATAAAGAGAGAAAGATAATTGAACTAGTAGAAGTCCTTGAAAAACAAGGTAATCGAGCGGGCGCTGCTGTACTTGAGCTACTGGGAGATGTTGCCATTCAGCGGTTTGAACCTGGTGGAAAAGAAAAAGTTGGCAACCTTTCACGCTCCTTCCAGGCTTGCCTTAAAGAAAGGGTACCTTTAGAGATGATCCGCGAAGTGGTTCGTCTCGCTCGAACTTGAACCAAGGAGAGAAAATTACTTAATTGGCAGAATTGATAAGGGATTAAGGTGGCGGTCGAAGTCTTTGACCTCAAAATGTAAGTGGTCGCCAAAAGCCATGCCAGTGGAGCCGATTTTTCCAATGACCATATTGGTATCAACTTTTTCTCCCGCCCGAACTTCAATTTTTGAAAGATGGGCATAAATTGACTTTAACCCTGAACCATGATTTAAGATAATATGGTTTCCTAGGGCGAAGCGGTCATAAATTACCGACTCAACCTGACCTTCCATCACCGGATAAACAGGGTCTCCAGTTATCCCATCAAAATCAACTCCCGGATGGAAAAAGGAAAACCCTTGGGTAATTTTAATCTCCGAGAGGGGCGGTCGAATAGAGGTCTTAGTAGTTAACTCAATTGCTCCTTGAGAAAGAGTGGTAATTTCAGTTTGCTGACTGGTTGAAAAGGCAGAGACTTGGGGAGAGAAGAAAGAGGCAGCTAAAACTATTAGAGCTAAATTCCCCCCTAAAATTGCCTTAATTCTCTTTTGTTCAAAAATATGGCGGAAAAATCGGGAAATCCGAGAACCAGAACGAGTATTTTTTAGAGTTTCCAAAAGTCCTTTTTCACCACGCAAATGTTTCCGCTTGGTAATGGTAACTTTTAAGCGGTGATTGGGCAAATGGAGCAAGAAACATAACATAATCGTCCCACTACGTTTTGCTAAGCAGAACTTCGCGGGACAGGTAAAAAAATTCTCCGAGTTTCCTCGGAGAACTGTTTCAAATTATACCAGAGAAAAAAGACTTTGTCAAATTTTTTGAGGCCTAGGTCGGAGTCGCACCGACGTGTAGCTGTTTTGCAGACAGCCGCGTTAGCTTCTTCGCCACTAGGCCAGGCCAATGAAGCAATTTTAACAAATTTTCTTGCTAAATACAAACTTTTCTGCTATAGTGTTTCGTTGTGAAACAATATATTCTTCCCGGCATCGTTTTAGTTTTAATCATTTTGGTTATTGGAGCAATTGTTAAAGGAGTTTTCTTCAAACCAGCCAATGCCGGACTTAAAGTTGACTCTCTCCCTTCGGCAAATATTTTTCTTGACGGAAAGTCTTTAGGAAAAACTCCCTATGAAGAGGAAAAACTTTCTCCTGGAGAAAAAACTCTAAAACTTGTTCCCGAGGGCACCTTTGCCAATCTTTATCCTTGGGAGACAAAAATAAAGCTAGTTTCGGGAACAATGACCGTTGTCAAACGTGAATTTGGCGAAACCGAAGGACGCTCAAGCGGAGAAATGATAACCTTAGAAAAAATTGCTGATAAAAAAACTGCAACTTTGGTGGTAGTTTCTCTTCCTGACTCGGTTGTGGTAAAAATAAATGGTGAAAGTCGCGGCTTTACCCCCCTTTCTTTAAATAAGCTTTCTGAGGGAGACGAAGAGATTTCTGTCTCAAGTTCTGGATTTAAAGAAAGAACAGTTAAAACAAAACTGATTGCCGGTTATAAAACCACGGTCAATATTAAATTAGCAGAAAGCGAAGAAGAGGGGCTAACCGGAACACCAACTCCTCTGCCTTCAGGAACAATAACCCCAACGCCAAAGCTGACTCCAAAGCCAACTGGTCCAACCCCAACTCCGCCGCCAAAACCCTATATTGAAATTAAACAAACACCGACAGGCTGGCTAAGGGTCAGACTTGAGCCTTCAAAAACCGCCACTGAAGCCGCCAAAGTTTATCCTGGAGAAAAATATTCTCTTTTGGACGAGCAGTCAGGTTGGTATAAGATTGAGTATAAAAAAGGCGAGCAAGGTTGGGTTTCCGGTCAGTATGCGGAGAAGTACGAGTAGAACTAAAGGCTGGCTCCGTAAATTATTGCCACTACCAAAATTCCCCAGATAGTGACGGTTAGAAGAAGCGGTTTGTCGGAAAGGAGAACCTTCTCTGGCGATTCGGCTTTTCCTCCTTCATAAATAATTTTTAAATATCTCATTACTCCATAAATAACAATTGGAATGGTTATCATTAGCCATTTGCCAATTCCGGCAAAAGTTAAGGGAAAATGAATAAGGATTGGGAGAAAAGGGGTTGGTGGTGGCGGTTCAAAAAAAGTAAAAAGCGCCCAAGAAAGCCAGGTTGAAGAAGCAAACATGGAAAGATAATCATCAAGAAGGGAAAGAGGATATAAAGCCAAGGTCTTCCGATGAGTTGGGGCCGCCTCGGCGAGAATGGCGATCTCGGCTCTTCTTTTACCAACTGACAGAAAAAGGGCCAACGAGGTAACGCAAAGCAAAAACCAGACGGAAAGATGAACTCCAATAACGACCGCTCCAGCATAAACCCGAAGAATGAAAGAACCGGCAATCAGTAAAACATCTAAAATAACAATATTTTTAAGAAAAAAAGAGTAAACCAACTGAAGAAGAAAATAGAAAAGTAAAAGAAGAAAGAAAAAAAAGGAAAGAGAAAGGCTTAGGTAAAGGCTAACAAAAATTCCAACGGTGGAGATAAATAAAGCCAGAGGAGCAGGAAAAGTCCCTTTGGCGATTGGTCGAAATTTCTTGAATGGGTGAAGCCTGTCTTGGGCAACATCGGCAATATCGTTAAGGAGATAAATGGAAGAAGCCAAAATACTAAAAATGATGGCAGAAAAGGTAACAATTAAAAATTTCTCAAAATCAAAAAGATTTCCCGAAAAAACCAAGGCAGCAAAAAGGGAGAGGTTTTTTAGCCACTGTCTTGGTCTTGCCGACCATGCCAGGTCCGTAAGTAAGTTAGCCATAATAAAAATCCTCCAACTAAAACTCCAAGCATGACTATTGTATAAAACTTTTGCTTTGAGTTCAAATTTAGAGCGATAATTCCCAAAAGAGCTGTCACCAACCAATAGATTGCCGCCACTTTTCTTTTGCTTAAGCCTAAATCTAAAAGGCGGTGATGAAGATGACCCCGGTCTCCCCAAAAGGGTGAGCGACCCTGGGCAATTCGGCGGATAATCGTATAAACCCCATCAGTTAAAGGTAAGCCAAGGACTAAGATGGCGGTGGCAACTTTGGCTCCAGAAAGGATTGCCAAAGTTGCCAACAAAAATCCAGCCAGAGTTGCTCCTCCATATCCGGGCATGATTTTTTGGGGATAGAGGTGAAATGGTAAAAAACCCAGATAGGCGCCGGCAGTTGCGGCTGCTAGGATGGCGACATTCCATTGGGTAATATCTTCGGTAAAGCGAAAAGATAAAATCGCGATGGTTACGGCGGCAATCGGGACTATTCCCGAAAGTTGCCCGTCTAAGCCTGAGGACCAATTAACCATATTCATACACCAGACAATCCAAAAAAGGGCAAAAATATCAGATAAAATCCAGATACTTCTAGTTTTTCCAAAAAGCTCAAAATAGATTCTTGGTTGATCAAGATGGATAATGCCATTAAAAGGATTTGAGATAAAGGCAATGCCTACCCCTGCGCCAACGACTAAAGAAGCGGCTAAAAATCCGGTAAAAAGCCGTAAAATTGGGTGAAGGTCGTATTTATCATCCAAAGTACCAATAATAACCGCCAAAGTCGCTCCAGCTAAAATTCCCACCAGGTGTTTATCTAAATTCAAAAACAAAAATGAAGCTCCAAGAAGGGCTAAAAGAATTGGGATACCACCGCTGCGAGGAACAGGATAAGTGTGGATAACTTTAGGATGCTTTTTCTTTTGCGGATCCTCAACCAGACCCACCCTCCAGGCAATTTTTATGACAATTGGGGTGCTTATAAAAGAAATAAAAAAGGAAACCAAAAAAGGCAGGAAGAAAATATTTTTAAAAAGTTCAAGGTTCATTTTTCTCAAATAGCCAGGGTGACAATTTTAAAAAGAGTCAAAAAAGAAAGAAAAGAGAAAAGAGTTGCCCCAAAGGTAATTAAATGGATAAGTAGCTTTTCTGAAGTTAAAAATTTGCCAATGGCAAAACTGCCTAAAAAAACAAGAATTGTTCCACCTGGCAAAATCCAAAGAAAGAAAGGTTGCCCAAGTTGGTCTTCACCCCAAGGACGGGAATAAAAAAGAGGAACTTCTGGCGGAAGTTTTATCCAGAAGAGAAGTAAAATAAAGCAGGAAGCAAGGATTAAAAAAACGGTGGTTAGCTTTCCCCAACGAACGTATTTGTCTTGTTCCATACCTTCTTAATTATATCATCTTGGGGAAAACCAGTGTCCTGGCAGAGGTCCGGTGGTAACACCGAAAGAAGTCCTCCTCATGGCGCGACCTCAAGCCAACTCATCTTGGAAGACCAAAGCTTGCGGGGAGCATTTAAGACAAGATCCGACCGAAAGATAAAAAGTTCAGCTACTCTTAATTTTCTTTTTAATAAACTCCAAAATCTCCTCCGCAAGCTCCAAGGCTTCCTCGGCTTCTTTTTTAGAATAATCAATTGGAAACTCAAGGGGATATTTAGTCTCAATATAATAGTCATTCAAAATCCGACAATGCCTTTGAAACCGAGAAAAAGTTTTGTCTTTTAAAATACAGCTTTGGAGAAGACTGGGTAAAACATGAATTTTCTTGAAGCGAATTGAGTGGTAAACTAAAAAGGCTTTCAGGGTTTTTTCTGCTGTTTGATGACAAAAATAACAAGTGACATCAGTATAACCTTTATGTTTGTGATTCAACCAGGCGGTATCTAAATCTCTTTTGGCTTTTTCCAACCACTGACAGGCCGCCTCTGGCCGAAGATTATTTTTGCGCTTCATAAACAATCTTCCCCTCTTTTAAGATATCCTCAATAAAAAAACTGCCCATCGCCAAAGCCCTTTTTACTTCTTGGGGGGTATAAACAAGAAAATCCACTGGTAAGGTGGTGTTACGAATGAAATCCCTTACCTCTCTTGCCCGATCAATTCTCCTTTTTTTGCTCTTTTTGATAAGAAAAAGGTCAATATCTGAATCTTCGCCAAAATTTCCCCGGGCACCCGAACCAAAAAGAATAATCCGCTCGGGTTTGTAGGGCTTGAGAGAGGCCACAATTTTTTTAATTTCCTTCTCGTAAACTTTTCTCAGTCGAGATTTGGTCATTAAAACAATTATACTCCAACCAAAAGGGAAATGAAAACTGACTTTTTACGGCGCGACCTCAAGCCAGGACATCTTGGAGACCCAAAGTTGGGAGGGGGCGTTTAAGACTAAATCCGGGCGGAAGATAAAAAGAAAAGAGAGCTGGCAGTTAGGTTTACACATTTGTTTGGTTTTTTCACAGGTCATTGAGCCGTGTTGAAACGATGAATGAATAACCTGTGAATCGTGAAGGCGGCGAGCACTGCGACCATCAGCATCCCAAGGAAAGACGTGCCGCCACGTGACACGAAATCCCAGTCGCCAGGTCCAGGAGGCTCCTCGCACCCCACAGTCAGCGCTGCTAAAGCAAGCAACGAGGCGATGTTTCTTATATTTTTCATCGTATCCTCCTCTCGCTTTGGTTAAACTGTTAAAGTACCTAGCTACCAGCTCTCGCGCGAATTATAATGCTTTTAAGGTGGAACTTCAAGAGTCTTCCATATTCTCGTAAGTTTGCGTTTTGCCTCGGGATATGAAATCATCCAAAAATAAAGTTTTGACGATAATTTTTTTGCCCTTTTTTCGATTGGAAAGGACAGCTTTCTCTTTTTAAGGTAAAGCATCATTGCTCTGTCAGCCCTAAGTTCTTCCTGAAGACGAAATTTAGGCGATAACCAAAACTTCAAACCATACTTCCATTTTCCGATTTGTCTTTTGCCTTTCAAATGAGTTATTTCGTGTTCCAAAATAGCGATATGGAAAGGGTCTGGGTTTTTTGTTCTTAAATCATGGTAGACTTTTTCTGAAACGTATATTTGTGAACCGTATGCCATTCCGTTTCTTTTCCGAGGGTTAAATAAAAATCCAAGAAACCAGGGGATTTTTTTAATCCTAACGCCTTTATAGGCTAAATGTTTTGACACTGACAAAATTATACTCTAGCGAAGAAAAAAAACAACCCAATTTTACGGGGCGACTTCTAACCAACTCATTTTGGAGACCCAGAGTTCTTTGGGGGCATTTAAGACTAAATCCGGCCGGAAGATAAAAAGCTCGGCGGGGGTGTTTGAGTTCTGAATCGTCGCTTCAGGGTCGTTTTTCAAATCCCGCTGAAGAGCAAAG
>JBMORX010000001.1:0-110692 GCA_049322615.1 Patescibacteria group bacterium | reverse complement strand
TAGCGCTTGCCTACGGCCGCAACCGCCGCCTGCTCCTCCAGGGTCAATTCTCCCCCGAAACCACCCATCTGGGTCTCAATTTTATAGGGAGTGGGGGTCGGGCGCACTTCAAGTGTTGGGGTTGGGGCTTCTTTGGTTGGTGAGGGAGGAATGGTTGGAGTAGCAAGGGGGGTTGGGATTATCTCTTTACCGCAGGCAGCCGTGGCAGCCGTGCCAACGGTAACTATCAACCAAGCCAAAAAGGCTCTCCTGTTGACGGCTACCTTTTCCAAAATAGAGCCGGTCTTTCTTTCTTCGTTTCCCATTTCGTTCCCCCTTCTTCGTCAACTGACAAATTAGGGTTATGTTTCCTGGGCAAGCTAACTTAACCCGTAGTCTACCACCCTCCCCACTTTCTGTCAAGTTTAAGCCGGAAGATTTCTGCTCCATCCTCTTTTTTAAAGAGAGAATATTTTTGGGAAAGCAACCGGTAAAGACCGGGAAATGGTCTTTTTTCATCTTGAAGGTCAATAATAAACCGAGGCTTTTCTTTTTCAATCGCGGAGACTGTCTCCTGATAACCACCAAAATCGACAATGTGATAGGAAGCAGTGTAGCGAACTGGCGGCAGGTGGTGAGAGAGGGCATAGACACAAGGAGAGTCTCCCCAGACAAAGACTCTTTCTTGAGGCTTTAGACTGGTAACAATAAATTCCCCTAACTTATAATTTCGGAGAACTTTTTCGCCAAAACTTGAGAAATATTTTTCTTGAGACCACTTTCTGCTGACAAAAAGAAAGAAGTTTTTATAGGGAGAAAAAGGGGAATAAACCCAAAATCGAAAATGAAAGAGAGCAAGGAGAAAAACTGCCAAAGAAGCGGAAAGGAAAAGATACTCTTTTGGTTTTTGCTTTGAAAAGAAAAATGCCAGAAGAAGGCAAAGCGAGGGAAGAACTTGGACTAGATAATGAGGGTAGGGCCGGCCAGAAAGGGTGGCGCCAAAGAGAGAAAAAGCAAACCAGAGAAAAACAAAAAGAATAAAAAAATTAATTTCTTTTCGTTTCCACCAAAGGAGAGCAAAGAATGTAACAAGAATGGCAAATCGGACTAACAACCCTGGGCTTAAAGGACCAGGGGAGCCACCGCCCCAAGAAGAAAGATAGGGAAGGTTTTGGAAAAAGGCAGCCGTCAGATATTGATTTAGGGCGTTTTGACTCCAGAAGTAGACAAGGCTTGCTAAGATGGGTAGAAGAAAACCCAGAGCAAGTAGAAAGTAATTGGTAATTAGCACTTCGACTTCGCTCAGTGTCCTTTGGCGAAGTGTCCTGAACTTGCCGAAGGATAATTTGTAATTTGTTTTTTGGGTAACGATAAGAAGAAAAACTAAAACTGCCAAAAAATCAAAAATGGCGGGGACCTTAAAAAGCGTTGCCAGGGAAAAGAGAATTCCGGCGACAAGGTAGATTTTTGGGCTCGGGTTCTTGCGGGGGAAAAGAAGGATTAATGCGGAAATTGTTAAACCAATCATAAAAACTTCGGCATTAGCCACTCCGCCTTCAAACAAGGGAATTGAGGAAAAAATGGCAAAAGACAAAGTGGAAATTTTTAAGAGTTTTTCTTTCTTTTGAAAAAAAATTTGCGCCAGTTTGTAAAATAGAAAAATTGTTGCCAGTCCCCAAAACAAAAGAATTGCTCTAAACCAAAAAAGGCTACCAGAGGCGGCGGCTAAAAGATAAAGAAGAGGAGGTTTGTTGTCGTGGATTTGGCGATAAAGGACAAGACCTTGGCGAGCAGCCTGACCTAAGGTTAGATAAATACATTCATCGCCATAGGAATAGGGTTCAAAAAGTGAAGGCAGGCGCAAGAAAAAGGCAAAGAAAAGCCCTAAAATTAACCAGAAGGGCAACCAAATTTTTCTTTTTTGAACCATAAAAGATAAAGACTATCAAATTTAACCTTTTCTTCCAGAAAATATCCAGGAAGATTGGTTTTTTCCGGCTCTCCACTTGATATTACCATAATTTTCTCTTTCTTAGGAAGGGTTTTTAAAATATCGTCTTTTTCCATTAAAGCGGTTCCGGTATAAAAAGGAAGCGAGCCTTGAGGAACATAAAGAGGGGCGGAAAGACCATAATATTTGGATTCAAAAAGGTGGTGAGCCTGGGCATTGAAATTTATTAAACCATATTCTGGTTTTTTATTTTGTTTAACGTAAGTAGCCAATTCTTTAAATGGTCTTTTAACTGGGTGGGTAAAGTAATGCCAGTCGATGATTGTCAAAGAAAAAATGGTTAGAAAAATAAAAGTTAAAGAAAATATTCGCCTTTGGGAAGCAAGAAGAAGAAGGATTGGAGGAAGGGAGTAGAGCAGATAGCGGTCGTAAAAAATTGAAGATTTTGCCTGGGAGATAAGGAAAGTTAAAATAATTGGCACAAGCGCCCAAGCTAAGAGGAATCCATCTTTTCTCCAGTTCTTGAGGCGACGCAAAAGAAAAAGAACGACAACCGCTAAAAGAACTGCCGGTTGCAAATAATGTTTGCTTGTGCCCAAAAAGAAACTGCCAAACAACTCGGCGATTGTTTTTAAAGTTGGCTTACCAAGCCAGAAGCCACTGGAGACTAAGGAAGTTTGATAATAGAGAGGGAAAAGCCAGGGAAGGTAGAGAAGACCGATGATAAAATATGGTTTAAGAGAAGAAAAAATAGTCTCTCTTTTTGCTTCTTTAAGCGTCCAAAGAAATTGAACAAAGACGACAAACAAAGAAAAATGGTGGGTGTAGAGGGCGGCGACGGTGGTGAGAATATAAAAAAGTCGATTTTTTTTAAGGTAAAAATACATTGAAGTGGTAGTAGTTAGAAGCAGTAGGGAATACATTCGACCCTCAAATCCATATTGAAAGAGAAAAGGATTGAGAAAGGTTAAAGTGGCGGCAGCCAATCCAGTTCTTTTGTTCCAAAGACTTTTGCCTAGGAAATAAACCACGATGACAGTGCCAAGAAAAAAGAGAAAAGAAAGGCTTCTGATAGCAATTTCTGAATTACCAAAAATTTTCATCCAAGAGTGAAGGAGAAGATAATAGAAAGGAGGCGATGTGTCCCGGGAGACAATTCGGATAATCTCAGGAATTGATTTTGAAGCCAAAACCGCAGCAAAGGCTTCGTCTCCCCAAAGACTGGCAGTAAATTGATTCATCAGGATTGATTATACTTTTTCGGTTACCCGATACTCAAGGTATTTTCCAAGCATAAGTCTGGTATGAGCGTCGAGCCCGGGGATGACTCCAAAGATAAGACCAGAAAGAGGCATTAAGATAAATTCAAAAGGAATAAGGAAAGCCCGAAATCGAGAAACAAACTGGGGTCTTGGCGGTCGCTGCTTTGAGTCAATGACCAAAATTATTAAAAGAAAAGAAAGACAAAGAGTCAAAATCAAGCTTGAGATTTTGGGAAGGGTGTAACCAATAACCGTGCGCGAGAAATCAGGAACAAAAAAGGTGGGGAGCATAATACCCAAGGTAATCCAGAACCAATTAATTGGCATCAAAACATGATCTTCTAAAAGACGAATAAGTCTTACGGTTTTATCCCAAAACGGAACACCAGGGGTGAGGAAATAATTTTTGATAACATATGGGTCATCAGAGACTCCCCAGAGCCAGCGTTGGTATTGTTTGTAGGTGTTGACGATTGTTTGCCAGGTAGTGTGGCTTTCCGCCGCATCGGCATTTAAGGGGAGATAAATTGGCTCGGCTTCAACCTTGCCTCGGCGTTTATAATAAGCTTTAAAAAAGATGTGATAATCTTCAGGAATGACGGTTGGGTCCCAGTAGCCCACCTTGTCTATCAGGACGAAAGAGGCAGAGTAATTTTGGCAATTAATCAAGCGGTCAGTTCGCGAAAGAACTGCCCCATTCCAGATGGTAGAAAAAGTATTGATAACCCGAGTTAAGGCAGGTAACTTCCAGAAATTGTTGTAGAAAAAAACTGCTGGTTGCCAGAAAAGATTAAATCTACGGGGTGAGTCAAGAAAGCGAAAGGCAAGATAGGAAAAATGTTTTGGGTGGAAACAATGATCAGCATCGCAGCTAGTTATGGTCAGATATTTAATATCCATTTTTCTTTTATCAACCAACTCTCGTTTTGCAAAGCGAGCGGCATAGTTTTCGTTTGAGTGTTTGCCAACGGTTTCGCCAGGAGCAAGCTTGTGAACGGTAACAAAAAAATTAGCAAATTTTTTGGCGAATGTTTTTTTGATGATTTTTGCTTTTTGAGGAGCTTGGGGGTCACGAGCTTCAGTCGCTAAAACCACGGTAATCTGTTTTAAAGGAAAATCTTGGTTGGTAATAGAATTTAGGGTGCGCTCTATCGTATGCAAAGGCTCTTTATAAGTGGTAACGATAATGACATGATGAACTTTTTTCCAGTCAGGAAAAACTTTTGCCTCTCCGAGCCAATCCAAAGCCTCCGAAGCCTTAATTCTAAAATAGGAAAGAACTGAGGTGAAAGCAAGGGTAATAGATTTATAAAACCAAAAAATATCAAAAAGGATAACCAGGTATGCCATATAAAGAGGAATAGTAAAGGAGCCAACAAAATAAAAAAGAATTGTCCCCCAGGAGACTGTCCCGGGCATAATTTCCAAGAGCCGGTGAATTTGTTTATCGTATTTTAAAAAGATTTTTCGCATTTTTGGTGGTGATTTGACAGACCTGTTCAAGAGAGATGCCCTTTAATTTGGCGAGAAATTCGCCAATAAGTTTAACATTTTCAGGGGTATTTCGCAAACCACGAAAAGGTTCAGGCGATAAAAATGGACAGTCAGTTTCAAGTAAAATTCTCTCAAGAGGAACGATTCTAGCAGCCTCCTGCAAAGATTTGGCGTTTTTAAAGGTCAAATTTCCGCAAAAACCAATATAAAATCCCATTTTTAAAACCTGGTTCAGGAATTCTTTATCCCCAGAAAAACAATGAAAAACACCTGTTAAGTTAAATAGTTTAATTAATTGAAGTGCCTCTTCTTGAGCATCGCGACAGTGAACAATCACCGGCAATCTTAGTTCTTGGGCTAGTATAAGTTGAATTTTAAACAATTCTTTTTGTCTAATTTTTAATTTTTCTATGTCATTTTTACTGCGAAGCAGCAAGCTTTGCTTATTTTTTATTTTTTCATTTTTCATTTGCGAGTAGTCCAAGCCGCATTCTCCAATAGCAATAACTTTTGGTTTTTGAGCAAGTCTTTTTAGTTCTTTCCTAATATCTTCGTATCTTAATATCTTAATCTCTTCTACTTCCTGGGGATGAATGCCAACCGCTGCATAAATTTCTTCGTATTTTTGAGCAATTTCAATCGCCTTTTGGGAATCAGCAATGTTGGCGCTAACACAAATTATTTTTGTTACCCCGTTTTTAAGAGAATCTTTAATTACCCGGTCTAAATCTTTTTCAAAATCCGGGAAGTTCAAGTGAGCATGGGTATCTATGAGATTATCTTTCATAATCAGAAAAACTATAATCAAAGATGGACAGCATAGTCCTTTAGGTTTACGTTGTCCATGGCTAACTCTGCACTGAAATTCCAATCATATCCCAAAGAATTCTCTAAACGGCTTGTCGTTTTCAATTCTGGACACTCTGAAAATCCTTACATACTCGCCTATCCCTAAATATTCTCTTAAGAATTCTACTTCCTTTTCGCAGGGGTAGGCATGGAGAAGGCTACTTTCATGAAGGGGGTAAAATCCCCAAGACAAAAGATAATGATGGAAAAAACGACGCTGGAATTTTAAACCGTCGGGAATATCGTAGCTTACTAGTCGCCAAAAACCATCCCAAAGTTTTGGTTTTTTTATTTCTATTTCTTCTAGGGAGTATTTCAAGATTCTTTTCTTACCCCTTTCGGAGAGAATAATTACCTGCATTCCCTTCTCCTCTTCGATTTCTACCAGTTTTTGTTTTTCTAAGCGTTTTATAGTTCTTTTAAGATAGGGAATGTTGAATCTTTTCCAGGCATCACGCTCATTATCTTTAACCAAAAATGGTTTAAGGGCGATGGGTAAATTAGGGATAGCAATCGAAGCGGCGAGGAAGGCACCTAGGCCTACTAGTTTTAAGATATCTGCCGCCGGCGCACATCTCTTTTTGAAAATCTCAAAATCTATCTGCCTGGATAAAGTTTTAGCCAATTCGGCAATGTATTTGTCGTTTTTCGGAAGAACCAAGATGTCTTCGGGAAGGGTTTTTGAGCTCCTTTCAGGCTTGTTGTACCTAGAAATGTCTTTCTTCATTATGGACAGCATAAACCTAAAGGACTGTGTTGTCAATGATTTTTACCTGCTGATGTTAATTGGGATTTTAGGAAAATAAAGGAAATAATTGTGACATCTTAGAAGGGTTGAAGGAAGATAATCCTAGACTAGCTTAATTTTTTTATCCAATTAACAAATTCTTTTTCGAAGCCTAATTTTTCATAAAAACCAACTGATTTTATCTCAGTACCTACAAAAAGACCTACTTTAGTTAAGCCTTTTTCTTTAAAAATTTGTCCTGCGGCGCCGATGAGACTTCGGCCAACTCCCTTGCCCCTAAAACCTTCTTCCACGAAGAGCTCATCGATTATTCCTTCTTGTTTTTCAAATTCTCCGTAGAGAAAACCAACTGCGGCTTTATTTACGACTGCCCCAAGGAGGAAACCCTTCTCGTCTTGGAGGCTTTTTTTGATAATCTTTATAAAATCTTCTAGGGACTTATTAACATCGTTTGTATAATATAGAGGTTGGCGTTGAGAGTGGTAGAGAAATTGACCCTTGATTAAATCTTCGATTTCTTTTGGGTTTTGTATTTCAACTATGGGGTAATTTTTGCAGGGGATTTTAGCCAGACTAGAGGAATTGATAGTCATATAGTAGACAGCTCTGGTGAAGCCAATTAGCGCTGGTTTTGTCCAGGATGGATGGGTGGCAACTTTTATCTGTCTCAGCTTCCACTTCCTAGTAAGGTTTTCAATTTCGGGTAGAGATTGCCTAAGAAGTTTAACTAAGTTCATTTCTCTCAATTGTGGCAGATATTTAACTTCTAACCATTTCGGATGCTTTAAGATGGGAATTGGAAGATCAACCATCGCCAGAACCAACCCGTTTTTTAATGTTTTTCTCATAGGCTAAATCCTTGGAAACAGTGGCTTTCTAGAACTGATTGTTGTTTCAGATTTAATATTCGTCCAACTGTCTTTATAAAGTGGTTTTTTGGCAAGAATTTTTTCAATACCTAATCGTTTACCAATTTCCTTAGCTGTTTCTGGGAGAAACGGATAAATTTGCCAGGCGATTTGGTGAATGGAATCGAGAAGACCATAAAGAACCCAATTAAACTGTTTTTTATCTTTTTTTGCTAATTCCCAAGGTTTGTTTTGGTCAATATACTTATCTGCTTCGCCGATGAATTTCCAGATTGATTCCAGGGCTTCGTCAAATCGATATTGAGGCAAGAATTCATCGATATCTTTCCAGACTTTTTTCCAATTGTGAATTTTTTTGTCAACCCTTAAGGGGTGGGAGTCGGGATCTTGATCCATTTTTGGGATTTTTCCCTCGCAATGTTTTTCTACCAGGGCCAAAACTCGCGCTACCAGATTTCCTAATCCATTGGCCAAATCGGCATTATAAACTTCTTTAAATCTTTGAATCGAAAAATCGCCGTCGCCCCAGGACGGAATTTCTCGTAAAAGATAATAGCGAATGGGGTCGGTGCCGTATTTTTTAACCAAATCAAAGGGATCAATCACATTTCCTAGGGATTTGCTGATTTTTTGACCCTCAACCGTGACATAACCGTGAATAAATTCTTGCTTAGGAATTGATATCCCAGCGCTTTTAAGCATTGCCGGCCAATAAATGGCGTGGAAACGACTGATACCTTTACCAATAACGTGGACATCAGCCGGCCAGTATTTTTTAAATAATTTCTCGTCATTTCCGTAACCCAAGGCGGTAATATAATTAGCAAGAGCATCAAACCAGACGTAAATTATCTGGCTTGGGTCACCAGGAACTGGAATTCCCCAGCCATGGGCTCTTTTTACACTGCGAGAGACACTAAAATCCTGAAGCCCTCTTTTTATAAAAGCCAAAACCTCATTTTTGCGAATTTCCGGGATAATTTTTAATTTATCGGTGGCGATTAAATCTTCAAGCCAGTCTTGATAGCAAGAAAGCCTAAAAAAATAATTTTCTTCCTCGACCTCTTCTGGTTTAGTTTGATGGTCCGGACATTTTCCCTCAACTAACTCATCCTCGTCATAAAAAACTTCACAACCAACACAATAAAGTCCTTTATACTTTTTCTTATAAATATCTTTTTGACATCTTTGCCATAATTTTTGGACCCCTTCAATGTGCCGTTTTTCCGTGGTTCGAATGAAGTCATAAAAGGAAAGACTAAGTGCTTTTCTTAATTGATAAAATTTATCTGAGTTTTGGTCAACTAGCTTTTTTACTGGAATCCTTAATCTTTCTGCCGCCTGAACATTTTTTAAAGCATTCTCATCTGTTCCGGTTAAAAAATAAGTGTCGTCAGCCAAAAGATTATGATAGCGAGCTAAAACATCCGCCTGGACGATTTCTAGGGCAAAGCCAATATGGGGGGCGGCGTTAACATAAGGAATAGCGGTGGTAACATAAAATTTCTTGTTCATGAGGTTGATTATATCTTAAAATTAGCTTGAAGACAAAGAGGAGTTACTTTCTTTTAAAGAGACCTTCGATTTTTTCGCTCCAGTGTGAAGCCCATTTTTCCGCTTCGATTTTTTTCAAAGCCAGTTCAAAACCTTTTGAGTTTTTGGCTTTATCAATAGTGGAAATTGTCGCCGAAGAAACTTTTAGATTTTGTTTAATATTCTCATAACTTCGACTGTGAGAAAGGTAATAGGCAACCGCCAGTCTTTTTGCCAAAGCAATCGTTTCATTTTTGCCTAAAATATCTTCAAGAAAAACTTTGCTTTCCTCGGGATTTTTTAAATCAACAATAAGTTGGTAAAGAATTTGAAAAATTTCTTTTTCTAGGTTTTTATTAATTTGTTTCTTTGAGACTTGCATGAATTAAAAACCCACTTTAGGCAATTAAAGTGGGCAGATTTAGTACTTTAATTAATTAAACCACTAACTATATTTGTTTGTCAAGAGGGAGGTAAAGTTAATAATGGGAGAAATATAATTCAAATGATAAAAGTATTCCTAGTAAAAGAATCACGTTCAAGATGTTTAAAAGTTTTATTTGTTGCAAGATTGCAATGCCAATAATGCCTAAAGCCAGTAAAAATCCCCTTCGGCTGTTGGCAAAAACTAAAGAGGAAGTAAGAAAGAGGGAGAGAAAAAGTAAAAAGTAAAAAATAAAAAATAAAAGATTAGATTCCGGAGCAGTGAAAAGCAGAACATAAATCCAACAAAGCCAGAAAAGGATAGTTAAAAGAAATGAAGGTAGAAAATTTTTCCTTCTCTTCATGATATAATTATATACAAATGTCCAATGAAGTTTATCTAATTGCCGTTTTAATTATTACCTGCTTGGCTATTGTCTTTTTTCTTCTAAACAAAAAACTTTCAGAAATTAAGGAAGCAACCAAGCCTGATGAGACCTTAAAAGACTGGCTTAAGAGTCAACAAGAGCAAGGGATGGCAATGTCAAAAGCCATAAACGAGAGGCTTGACAATGCTGCTCGGGTAATTGCCCAGGTTCAACGAAATATTGGGGAGATGTCAGAGATTGGTCGAGGAATGGAAGATCTTCAAGAATTTTTGCGCTCACCCAAAATTCGGGGAAATATTGGTGAACAGGTTTTAAAAGAACTTTTGGGGCAAATGCTGCCAAAGCAGTCTTTTCATCTTCAATATACCTTTAAATCCGGAGTGACGGTTGACGCCGCCATTAAAACTGCTTCAGGGATTATTCCCGTTGATTCAAAATTTCCCATGGAGAACTTCCGCAAAATGACTGCGGCTAAAAGCGAAGAGGAGAAAAAGATATTTGAAAAAGAATTTGAAAGGGATGTTAAAACTCACATTGATGATATTGCCTCAAAATATATCTTAACCGAAGAGGGAACAATTGATTATGCCTTAATGTATATTCCTTCGGAAGCAGTTTATTATGAAATTGTTAATAACCCGTCTCTTTTTGATTATTCTGGAAAGAAACGGGTTTTGCCAGTTAGTCCTATGACCTTTTATGCTTATTTGCGGGCAATTTTAATGAGTTTTGAGGGACAAAAAATTGAAGCCCGAGCCAGGCAAATCTTAGCCGCCATTAGGGCAGTTCAAAAAGATTACAATAAAGTGGATGAAAACTTAGGAATTTTAGGCAAACACATTCAAAATGCCTACAACCAGATGTCCAACGTCATGGGTGGTTTTACTCTTTTAGGTCAAAAACTCTCCTCAACCCAAGCCTTAGGAACTGGAGTTAAGGAGGAAGCAAAACAATTGGAAGCAAGTGAAGAAGAATAAAGGATTTACTTTAACCGAGCTTCTTATAGTTCTCGCTTTAATAGCAGTGCTTGCGGTAGTGACGATTGCGGCAATCAATCCAATTGAGCAAGTAAGGAAAGCAAAAGACACAGGAAGGCAAATTTATGCCGGGGAGCTTTTAAAAGCAATTGAGCGTTATCAAGTTACCCGAAAGGAAAATCCAGTCTTGAGTCCCATAACTCCTTCAATTACTTGCGAGGAAATAGTCAACGGAGGAGCGGTTTCTGACATTTCTGGTCTTGATGGTGAGGTTTCTTCCTGGTTTCCTGGTCTGATTACCAAGGAAGACTCAAGACTCTATGTTGGGCTTTTACAAGCCTCGGGTTTGGCAAAAATTTGTTATCAAGTTGAATCAGCAGGTAATATTGCCAAGGCAATTCAGACAAGTTGTTTTGTTTCCTCAAAATTCTACCTCTGTGTTCCAGAATAAGCAGAGATTAAGAAAGCCAAATAAACCCAATGGACTACTCCGATTGGTTGGAAAAAAGAAAAAATTAAAAAACCGGCAAGAGCGACAAATTTCCAGTCTTCTTTAATTTCTCTGATGCTTTCCCAAAGCCATTTCAAAAATACTAAAAGTCCCAAAAAACCAGAGGATAAAGCGATGTCTAAAAATAAATTGTGCGATCTATCAACGACTAATTCCTCAAGCGAGCGGTCAATATTTTTATATTGCTTTTCATAAACAGAAATTATTCCCTCGGCTCCATAACCTAAAACTGGCTTTTCCAAAACTGCCCTGATTCCCAAATTCCAGATTAACCAGCGATTTTCAAAAGGAGAGATATTTTTTTCTTGCCAGACCCCAAAAATTCCCACAAGAAGAATAATAATTAACCCCAAAATCGTTAAAAACTTTTTTCCTGGAAAACTTTTGATTTTTAAATATCCAAAAATCAGTCCTTGAGCAAGCAAGGCTCCAAGACCGGCTTTTGAGCTGGTGGCGAGGATTGCCCCGGTGCTTAAAATAACAAAAGGGAGAGAAACCTTGGCTAAAATTGGTAAACCCATAACCAGAAAGCCGGCGGCGGCGTTTGGCTCACCAAAAGTACCAATGGGTCTGCCTAAAACAATTAAAGACTCGCCTATAACTGCCAAACTTATCCACCACCATATTTTTTTGAGATTCTCAAGTTGAGAAAAGGCGATCATCCAGAATCCTAAAACTAGGAAAAAGATTACTCCCTGATGGCGATAACCATCACCAATTAACCCAGGAAGGAATCTGTTATTTAGGACAGTGCTTAGCAAAAGAATCCCTACCCAGAAAAACCAGGTTTTGTTTTCAACTTTGTCAAAGCCGCCTTTTAGCAAAAACCAAATTATTAAAAAGAAACTTAAGGTTAAAAAAAGAATAACCTTTGGAAGCTCAAATTTTAGAGGATTGGGCCAAAAGAATAAAGGTAAAAATACCAAGATAATTTTTGATAAAAGAGAAGGCATTATTTGACAGTTATATAGTAGCAGATATATTCTTAAATTAAGAAAGATGCTTGAGAAAGTCAGGCTTAAATTAGAAAAAATTCCTTCTGAATATCGGCGTTGGTCTGCTTTGGGAATTTTATTTGCTCTTCTTTTGGCTTTGCCAATAACAATTTGGGGTTTAACTTCTGGTGGGTTTGAATTTAGAAAACGGGCAGCCACCGCCGAAGTTACCCCAACCCCGCTGCCTAGAATAATTGCCCAATGTAATCAAACCTGTTTTAGTGCCGGTTATCAGTGTGCTCCTGGATTGGAATGCATCCAATTGAGTGATCTTTTGGGTTCTGATAAATGTCGCAATCTTCAATGTCCAGAGCAAGAAAATTGTATTTGTCCGAGACGGGAATGTCGTCAACCTTGTAGTTCGGACAACGATTGTATGACAGGACTAAAATGTGGGACGCCCTGTCCGCCAGGGAAATTTTGCGCTCAATGGTTATTTTGTTACAATCCCAAGTGCCCCTTTGATTCAGACTGTCTTTGTCTCCCAACTCCAACGCCTACTCCCACGCCAACTCCAACACCGACATCTCAAACTTTTCGTCTTAAATTAAAATTTACCGGAGTTACCAGCCGACCGATTGACGATTCTAAAAAACAGGTTAAGGTTTATGGAACAAGCAGTGACGGCGGTCCGGCTTTAGGTTCGGCAGGCAGTAAGCTTAAAGTTGAGGTAACTGTTGATGATTCTGGTGTCTATCATGGAGAAATTGTTTTGAACAGTACTTACTTTGGTCATCATTATCGCCTACGAATAAAAGGACCAAAACATCTTCAGGAAGTTTTTCCGGATGTTTCCTTTGAGAAAGATTCCGAGCTTGATTTGACTGGAAAACCACTTCGGCCTGGGGATGTCCAAAGCGATGGGGTTTTAAATATTACTGATCTTCAAGAAGTTGGGAAAAGAATTTTTTCGAACAAACCAGAAGATATTGCCTTTGCTGATGTTAATTTTGATAAAAGAGTTGATATTTTAGATCGGACTTTAATTTTAAATACCTTATCAGTTCAATACGACCAAGAATAAAAAACTGCCCATGAAAAGATTAATTTTTTTCTTTGGTGTTTTTCTTTTCTTCCTTTTTGTTTCTGTCAGGCCAGTTCAGGCAGCAAAATTTGTTCTAAGTCCGGAAAGTAAATCTCTTGTCTCCGGAGATGAATTTCAGGTTAATCTAACTTTAGATACTCAAGGAAAAGATGTTAATGGCGTTCAGGCTTCTTTAACTTTCTCAAAGGACCTGCTTGAAATAAAGGACGTGGCTTTTTTTAGTATTTTTCCTTCGAATTTCAAATCGATTGATAATTCCTTGGGAAAAGTCCAGCTTGCTTCAGGCGAGGATTTACCAACAGCCTCTTTTAAAGGAAGTTCGAATTGGGTCACTCTAAATATTAGGGCAAAAACCAAAGGGGAGGCAAAACTTGAGTTTATCTGTTTTGAATCATCAATTTTGGAACTGGGGACCACCAGTAATCTTTTAGATTGTCCTGCTTTAGTTTCTGGCACCTATCAGATAGGAGAAGCAGGTATAACTCCAGCTCCAACCTCGACACCAACGCCCTCTCAGCCGCCAGCCTGCAGCGAGACTTCGCCTGGGACACCGACTAATCTTTCGGCTGCAAGTGGTTCTGATGTTGGTCAGGTAACTTTAAGTTGGACTAAGGTTTCCGGAGCAACCCATTATAGTTTAGTTTTTGGACCAAGTTCTAAAAATTATAAATATGGAGCAGCCAATATCGGCGACACCAATCAATATATTGTTAAGGCTCTAACTCCGGGAAATCTTTACTACTTTGCCATTGCCGCGGTCCGAAATTGTGCCTCAAGTGGTTTTTCTCAAGAGGTAAGCAGCCGGGCAAAAAGTGGGGCAGGGAAAATTCCAACTTATACTCCGGAAATTGTCGTTTATAAACCGATTTCTGAGGCTTTTCCAGAGATTATTATTCCTTCTCCTACCCCTACGCCAACGATTCAACCGACACCTGCCCTCCAGCCAGAAAAGGGTAAATCATTAATTGCGAGTTTGAGTAAAGGAATGATAATGGTTGTAATAGGATTAATTTTGTTGGCTTTAATTTTGAAAATTTTAATCCGTCGTCGACCACCAGAACCTCCAACCATTGTTAAAATTTCCGAAACCCCACCATCTCCTCCCCCAACACCACCCGTGGTATAATTAGCCTGTGGCTGAAGAAGAGAAAAAATTAAACAAAGAGCAACTTGAGGCCGTTCAACATGGAGAGGGACCGCTTTTGATTATTGCCGGAGCGGGGACTGGTAAAACCACCGTAATTACCGAGAGAATTAAGTATCTTGTTTCTTCTGGAAAAGCCAAGCCTTCAGAAATTCTGGCTTTAACTTTTACCGACAAAGCCGCCCGGGAAATGGAAGAGCGGGTTGATGTAGCGATGCCTTATGGGTATACCCAAATGTGGATTTCTACTTTTCATGCTTTTTGCGACCGAGTCTTGCGAGCCGAGGCGCTTCATATTGGCCTTGACCCCAAATATAATCTTTTAACCGAAGCGGAGACGGTTCAATTTTTACGAACAAATCTTTTTAAATTTGACTTAAAATATTTCCGACCTTTAGGAAATCCCAATAAATTTATTGCCGGTATGCTTCAGCATTTCTCGCGGCTTAAGGATGAGGACGTAAGTCCGGAGGAGTATATGGGGTGGGTACAAGGCTTGGATAGAAGAACTGCAACACAGAAGGCACAGAAAAATTCAGTGCCTTCTGATAAATTCGGTGCTTTCAGTGTTGCAGGAGGAGTATCCAAGACCAGGAATAACTTTCCTGAAGGCGCAAGAATAGAGACTGAAGAGGCCAAGAAATACCTCGAACTGGCGAAAGCTTATAAAACCTACGAAGAACTCAAGGTAAAAGAATCGGTGATGGATTTTGCCGACCTAATCTCAAATACTCTAAAACTTTTTCGGACTAGAAAAAATGTCCTAAAAGAATATCAAGATCAATTTAAATATATTTTAGTTGATGAATTTCAGGATACAAATTATGCCCAAAACGAACTGGCGATGCTTTTGGCAGGCAGAAGAGCAAATTTAACTGTCACGGGCGATGATGACCAGTCAATTTATCGCTTCAGGGGCGCGGCGGTTTCAAACATTATTCAGTTTCGACAAAATTATCCCAAGGCAAAAATTGTGGTTTTAACCAAAAACTATCGTTCCACCCAGGAGATTTTGGACCGCGCCTATCAACTTATTCAAAACAACAATCCTGATAGGCTTGAGGTTAAAGAAAAAATTGATAAAAAACTTGAGGGAATGCGGGGAATAGGAGGCGAGAAAATTGGTTTTATTAAAACTGATCGGGTAGAAAACGAAGCTGAAGCCGTGGCAAAAAAGATAATTGAGCTATCAAGCAATCAAGCTACCAAGAAATATAATTTTAAAGATTTTGCCATACTGGTTCGGGCAAATAACCACGCTGACGCCTTTGTTCGGGCGCTTTCTCGGCAGGGTATTCCTTATCAGTTTTTGGGTCCGGGAATGCTTTTTCGCCAGGCAGAAGTCAAAGATTTAATTTGTTATCTTAAGGTTTTAGCAAATTTTGAGGATTCGGTTGCCATGTATCGGATTTTGGCCATGGATTTTTTTGATGTTTCTCCTCGGGATTTGGCCGCCATTTCCAATTTTGCTAAGAAAAATAACCTTTCCTTATTTGAAGCCTGCGAGAAAATTGAAAAAATCTTTGTTTCTCAAAAAACTCGAGAGACCGTTGAGAAATTAGTTAAAATGGTCCATCGCCATTTGGGTTTAATTAAAAAAGAAACCGCTGGTCAGATTCTTTATTACTTTTTGCAAGACTGCGGACTCTTGCGAAAATTGGCGGAATACAAAACTCCAGTTGAGGAACGCCGAGCCCAGAATATTTCCAAATTTTTTGATAAATTAAAAACTTATGAAGTTGAACACGAAGATGCCAGTGTTTTTGCTGTTTCTGATTGGATTGACCTTTCCTTAGAATTAGGAGAATCACCTCTGGCGGCGGATATGGACTGGACAGAGATTGATGCCGTGAACATTTTAACAGTTCACTCCGCCAAGGGACTTGAGTTTCCGGTAGTTTTTTTAGTTAACCTGGTCGCCCAAAGGTTTCCCACAATTGAAAGGCGAGAACAGATTCCCATCCCTGAACCCTTAATTAAAGAAATCTTACCGGTTGGAGATTATCATTTAGAGGAAGAACGCCGGCTTTTTTATGTTGGGATGACCCGGGCGCGCGACAGGCTTTATTTCACCGCGGCAGACTTCTATGGCGAAGGAAAAAGAGAAAGAAAACTTTCCCCATTTGTCTTGGAGGCGCTCGGAGAAGATATTAAGAAATTAAGATATGAAGATATTAAGGAAGGGCAACAATTAAGCATCCTGGATTGGCAAAAAAAACCAGAGGCAGAATCCCACTTCCCACTTCCCACTTCCCACTTCCCAATTAACTATTTGTCTTTTTCTCAAATTGACACTTTTGATACCTGTCCTTTGCAATATCGCTATAAATTTATCCAGCGAATTCCTGTTCCTCCTTCGGCAGCCGCCAGTTTTGGGGATTCAATTCATAAAACTTTGCGGGATTTTTATCAAGGAGTGAAAAAAGGAGAAAGGTTAACTAAAAAAGACCTGCTTAAGACTTTGGAGACTAATTGGTCATCTCAAGGATATGCCAGTCGCGCCCATGAGGAAAAGATGAAAAAAACAGGGGAACGAATGCTGTCCGATTTTTATGAAAAATTTGATTCAAAAATTGTTCCGCGAGACCTGGAACAACCATTTATTATTAAAGTTAGCCCAGATTTAAAAATTGGCGGAAAAATTGACCGAATTGATGAAAAAGAAGGGAAACTGGAGATTATTGATTATAAAACCGGTAAAATTTTAGACCAAAAGGACATTGATAAATCCTTGCAAATGATGGTTTATGCTTTGGCAGCCACAGATGAAGGACTTTATGGAAAAAAGCCAGAAGAAGTGATTTTAACATTTTATTTTCTGGAAAATTTGGAGAAAAAATCAACCAAAAGAACTGCCGAGCAATTAGAACAAGCGAAAAAAGAGTTAGTTGAAAAAGCCAAAGGAATTGAAAAAAGCAAATTTGAACCAATTCCTGGACCTTGGTGTGATTTTTGCGATTTTAAGCTAATCTGCGAGGCCTGGACATGAAGCCGAAGCCACGTTTGACGTGGCGAAGCCTGGCAATAAGAACAAAATACCTGATGTGTCAAGCCATCACACACCCGGTGTGTGCAAGTGGCCAAGGAAATTTAAGGCTGGATTGGAGAATTTGATAAATGGAGCGGAAAATTCAACTTCTTTCCCCCCGAAACTTTTCTTAAAATGAGAAAAGCCGAGCCAGGATTTTTGGGGAAATCTCTCATCATAAATTCCCTCAAAATCAAAAATCTGACAACCCTTGTCTTTTGCTAATTTTATGGCTTCCCAGACGATTAAATATGGAGCAGATAATTTCCGACCTTCAGGCGTGGAGGCGGCTGAGAAATAATAAGCAGTTGGGCCGGAGATTAAGACGAGGGCGCCGGAGACTGGATGACTTAAGTTACTTAAGTAACTTAAGATAAGATAGGCGTTTTTGCCAAAAGCCTTGTAAATACTTCTGATTTCTCGAGCAAAAGGAATCCAAAAACCGCGTCTTAAAGCATTTTTATGCCAGATTTTAATGAATGACTCAATATCGTCTGATTTTTTAACCAGAATTTTGTTTTCTTCGGCTTTTCTGATTTCATACCGAGCATCTTTTTTAAATTGAGCGAAAATTTTTTCTTCTGATTGAGTTAAATCTAGTTGGAGAGTTTTGGTTGGAGAATAATTTATCTGAACGGCAAAAGCGCGATATTTTTTGGCTATTTGGTCTATCTGCTTTAAGGGAGATTGACCGGGTCGGCAAATTTTAATAAATGAGCCCAAAAGAGGCAGCCTTTTAATAAAAATTTTACATTTTACATTTTCAATTCTACATTCTTCGACCTTCCAGCCGATTTTTTCCATAAAACGGGCATATTCTGGTGATTGACGAAGATCGGACATATTTCGGTAGGCGCTTTTGCTCGGGAATGAGTTTTTGGTTTTTGGGTTCGGAAACGAATTTTTGCTTGGATTTAGAGATGGCTGCCCCTACGGGGCACCAGCACGCGACTGGGTAATTCGAAACTCAAGTTGTGTTCCGGTTGGGTCGCGGCTTGCCACATTAAATCCGGCGCAAAAATTGTTTCCTTACCCCGCGATAACCCTCCTCGCCGCGCCTATTTACTTAATTACTCAATATCTTAATATCTTAATATCTAAACTTTATATTGGTAATCTCGCTTTTGCTCTTAAAAATTTCCAGCGGAGATTGTCGGCGAACCCATAAACCCTATAAAGAAAAGGATTTAAAATTAAATCAAAGGCGCCAACGTAGGAAACAAACTCTCCCCCAAACCCCGCCTTAAAACGAAAGAGACCATACCAGGGATCAGAAGATTCGGGTTTTTCCAAATAGGCTCCCCAGAAATCATAAATTTTACAACCCAGTTTTTTTCCTAACTGGATTGCTTCCCAATGTAGAAGGTGATTAGGCATTTTTTCTCGGTAAAGTTCTGAAGAGCCACCGTAAGTATAATAGAGTTTATCTCTAAATCGCAAAAGCAGAACGCTGGCAATAGGAGTATCTTTGTAAAAAGCCAATAGCAGGTAAACCATGTTGGCTGGTTTTAGAATTTGCCATTGTTGGCGGAAATACTCGCTTGGGTGAGTATAAAATCCTTGACGCTTTTGTGTTTGTTGCAAAAATTTTAAGAAAATCTCTAAAGATTGACTGTCATCTCTTTCCTTGATTTCCACCCCATGTTTTTGGGCAATCTTGATATTATATCTTGTTTTTTCGTGCATTCTTTTCAAAAGTTCTCCCTCGGACAAACTTAAATTAATAAGAAAAGTATTGACAGGCAAAATTGGTTTTCCAGGCAATAACCAAGATTCGCCTGGCAATTTATCTTTTGTATCCTGAAGAACGTCTGGCTCAATTTTGATAAAAAGGCAATTTTTCTCCTGACCAATTTTTTTAAGAGCTTTTAGTATTTGGTGATTAGGAAATGGACTACGGGGCAAATAACCCACCGTATAAGGAGTATGGGGAATTGGGTGGATAGTTAATTGAAAGCAATTTCTGAGGGTAGAATTTTTGAATTCACCAAAACGCAAAACCCCGACTCCCATTTTTTCTCTAAATTCTCCCCATTCCCAGGATTGAAGCGGGTGGAGGACAAGGCTGTTGAAAGCATTTTTTTCCACATCTTGGACCTCGCGGATAAGCATGTTACTATTGTATCAAATCGAACAGATTTTCAGGAATATCACTTAAGAATCTTGAAGGCATATTTGAGGTACGGTTGCCAAAATAAAGCCGGCGCCGGGCATAAGAAAAAAATAATTTTTCCTTTGCCCTGGTTATGCCAACATAACAAAGTCTTCTTTCTTCCTCGAGTTCTTGCGGTTCAAGAAGAGAACGAGAATGAGGAAAAAGTCCTTCTTCCATCCCAACCATGAAGACAACGGGAAATTCCAGTCCCTTTGCCGCATGCATGGTCATTAAGGTCACCGCTTCCTTTCTTTGATGATTTTTGATCGGATGTTCAGGCAGGTATTCTTGTTCGACCAAGGCGACATTTTCCAAGAAGTTGACCAGGTTTGGAAACTCGGCAGCCACGGAGCGGAGTTCCTTGATATTTTCCAGGCGATATAAATCTTCCTCGCTCTTTGGGTTATAAATTTCTAAGTAATCACTTGCCTCTAAAACCTTGTCCAAAATTTCAAGGGTGGTTTGACTACCTGCCTTAAATTTCTTAGCAAAATCTAAAAATCCAAAGAGCCTTCCCTTGCCTAATTTTTCAATTCTTTTGTAAGAAACCATATCTTTTGGATTAACAAGAAGTCGAAGAAAGGCAAGAACATCTCTGACTTCTTTTCTTTCGTAAAATCTTACTCCTCCAACCAAAATATAGGGAATTCCGAAATGTAAGAATGCTTCCTCTAAGACTCTTGATTGAGCATTGGTTCGATAAAGAACAGCAAAGGAGTTTAGGGCAAAGTGTGAAGGGCGAAGAGTGAAGTTTTTTATGGTTTCGACGATAAACTGGGCTTCGTCTTGTTCATTTCTTGCCTGATAAAGACCAAGATTTTCTCCATCGGGATTCTCTGTCCAAAGTCGCAAGATGGGATGAGATTGATTATGGCGGATTATTTCATAGGCGGTATCTAAAATTTTTTGAGTCGAGCGGTAATTTTGTTCAAGATTTATTATTTTTAAATCTTTAAAATCTTCTTTTAGATACATTAAATTCCGAAAATCTGCCCCTCTAAAGCCATAAATTGATTGACTGGCATCGCCAACAACGCAAAGATTACGAGATTTGGAGGCTAGAAGCCGAATTAGGATATATTGAGCCTTGTTAGTGTCTTGCCATTCATCAACTAGAATATAGCAAAATCGATTTTGATATTTTTGAAGAACCTCCTGGTTTTTTTGAAAAAGCCTGACGGTTTCAACTAAAAGATCATCAAAATCCAAGGCTTCCTGAACTTTTAGGAGTTTTTGATAGAGAAGATAAATTCTTGCTACCTGTTCTTGAAAAAAACCACGAGCATATTGGGGGTATTCTAAAGCAGAGACGAGTTCATTTTTGGCTTGAGAAATAGTGGCTAAAACTGCCTGGGGATTAAAATTTTTTGGGGAAATATCAAGTTTTTTCATTGCCTCTTTGACCATCTCTAGACTGTCATCTTCATCATAAATTAGATAATTTGGAGGGATACCAATATTTTTTCCTTCTATTCTTAAAATTTTGGCGCAAAAAGAATGAAAGGTGCCTGCAAAGGGGAGAGGAGAGATATTATGATATTGAGAAATTAAGATATTAGGTGATTTATTTTTTTCGCTTAGTATCTTAGTATCTTCATATCTTAGTATCTTTTTAATCCTTCCTTTCATTTCTCCGGCGGCTTTATTAGTAAAGGTTAAAAGAAGAATATTTTCTGGATTTATTTTTCGTTCTTGGATAAGATAGGCTGCCCGATAGGTTAAAGCCCGGGTTTTGCCTGAACCTGCTCCAGCTAAGATTAGAAGGGGTCCTTCCCCATGTTTGACTGCCTCTTGTTGGTTGGGATTCAAAGAGGATATAATATCATTCATAATAATGTCAATTTTAACAAAAAAAAGAGCACTTTTGCTTTTGGGAATTTTAGGCTTGGTGATTTTGTTTATATTTTCGACGATTTTTGGGTTTATTTTTTTTTATGAAGGAAAAGAAAGAGTTAATTTACTATTTTTGGGTGAATCGGGTCCAGGGCATCAAGGAGCAACCTTAACTGATACGATAATTTTTACTTCAGTCTCCAAAGAGGGAACGGTTCTTTTATCAATTCCTCGTGATATTTGGTATGAACCGCTTCAGACTAAGATTAACTCTCTTTATTTTTATGGAGGTTTGCCCCAGGAAGAAGAGGCGATGGAGAAAATTTTAGGTCAGAGAATTGACGCCGCAATTTTGGTTGATTTTGATCTTTTTGTAAAAACAATTGATTTACTTGAAGGCATAGATGTTTATGTGGAGGGAACATTTGATGATTTTAAATATCCAATTCCCGGAAAAGAAGAAGATTTGTGCGGAGGGGACAAAACCTTTGCCTGTCGGTATGAACATATTCATTTTGACCAAGGCTTACAACACATGGACGGAGAAACTGCTTTAAAATTTGCCCGCTCTCGCAACGCTCTCGGAGATGAGGGAACAGATTATGCCAGGAGTCGGCGTCAACAAAAGGTAATCGCCGCTTTGAAAACAAAAATTCTCTCCCCAGAAATCTTTTTGAGACCAGGAAATATTTTGGCTCTTTGGAATATCCTAAACCAAAGGCTAAAAAGCGATCTTGCTGCAGGTGATTTAATTTCTTTGGCTAAGATTTTAATTCAACCTTCCTCAAGGAAAATGAGCACTTTTGTTTTGGATGGTTGGGAGAAGGCTGAAGGATATTTATATCACCCAAAAACCCATCTTTCAGGACAATGGGTTCTTTTACCTGCCGGAGACAGTTGGGAAGGGGTTCATCAGTTTGTTGACTCAATTTTGTAGATTTTGGTTTTCCCGGATTCGAAGATAGTTTCTCCTAGTTGGTTAAATTTTTCTTCAGAAATTTTATATTTTTCTTTTTCTTTTTCGCCAACAAAGATGTATTTAACCTTATATTTTTTTAATAATTCCAAAGCCTGGTTTTTGTTTTTGGTTTCATAAATTGTTTGAACCTCACTTGCTCTTTTTCCTGGTTCATCAAAACTTCCTCGCCAGAGCCATTCATGGACTAGCCAGCCCTCAATAGTTGGCAGTCCGGTTAGAGCCGAAGCTCGGTTGAAAGTAGTATAACTGTCTCCAGCCGCCTCTAAAACTACTGGTTGACCCCTGATATTTTTGTTTAGCCAGGAAACTCCCTCGTAGTCATCTGGGGATGTTCTTTTTAAAAACGAAAGCCCCTGCAGTCCATGATAAATTTTTAGATTGCCATAGTAAGAATTGATAGCAAACCAAGGATACAGAAATATAAAAAATAAAAATGAAGAAAGAAAAATGACATATAAAAATTTAAAAAGATTTTGTTTAAGATTGGGCAAAACCCGAATTACTATGTAGCCCGAAGCCAGGGCGTAGAGCATGAATGATTGATAAACCAACTTAAACATGGTATTGGCGCGATGATAAGAAGGAATATAGATGTCTTTGACGTAGACAAATTCGGGAATGATTATTAGAAAAGTAGCAACCGCGATGAGAATTAAGATATAGATATCAGTAATTTGTAATTTGTAATTTGCACTTCGACTCCGCTCAGTGTCCTTCGACGAAGTGTCCTGAGCTACTCGGCCCTGAGCTCGTGGCCGAAGGGCTTGCCGAAGGATATTCTGTATCTTTCGGAGGACAAGAAAGACAACAAAACTCAATCCAATCGCCCACTGATATCCCCATAAAACTAAAAGTTGCCAGAAGGGAGAGTGGGCGTTAACTGGGGCAATTCCCTTAGCGATTTGAGAAAAGGAGAAACTGAAAGGAAGAGAAAAGAGAATACTACCAATAAATACCAATAATACCAATAGACCAATATTAACAAGAGATTTTTGCGAAAGGCCGTACTTCAAATAATTAAAGTAGCAAACAGTGGCGCTGAAAACTAAAAAATAAATCGGAAAATCCCAAGAGTTAGTCATGTACATTACCGCCAAACAAAGACTAATAAATGGGAGATAGATAATATTCGGATTTATTCGAATAATTTTCATTCGGGTAAATTCGGATGAAACAAAAAACGAAAATAGTAAAGCCAAGAGTAATAAGACAAATGGTATGTCTGATACATGCCCATGTAAATCAGAAACCACAAAGGAGTAGATAGGAAATTCATGGATAGTGTTATCTAGGGCGCCAAATTTTTCAACGATGAACCTGGTCGCATCTGGATACCAATAGCCATCGAAATTAAAATTTTGAGTTAAAAACCACCAAAGAGGATGGAGATTGCCACCGAGAGTGAGTAACGTTGCCGATAAAATCCCAGCCACAAAACAGGATTTCTGGAATTTATTATTTTCTCTATTACGGCGCAGTAATAGAGTCAGGTGGTGAAGATTTGAGCCAAGAGAAAATGTAGTGGTAAAGGAAACGGCAAAAATGGTGGCGATCATAAGATTATAAGTAACAGCAGGGTTAAGACCTGAAATTTTAGTTAAAACCGCCGTTACCAAATGCCCAAAATAATAATAATTTATTGTTTTTCCTGCCATCCACATATCTAAAGGAGGAAAATATTGACTCCTAAGAATTGAGTTGAGAAAACCAAAATCCATAAATTTTTCCAAACCCTCAATGTCTGGCTGGAAACCGCGAATAAAAGACCAAAAAACCAAAGCAACAAAAAAGATAATTTCTTCAAAAACTAAAATTTTCCAAGCGTTTTTAATTTGTTTAAGAAATTCGGCTTTGTATTTTCTGGCAAGGAAAAAATTGCCTGCAGCCAGAATGAAAACGATAAGCCAGATAGTGGTGAGAGAAAAGGAAAAAATCTTAAGACTACCAACAAACCAAACAAAATAGCTTACGAGTAAAATAGCAATTATTTTAGAAAAGGGATATCCTAGGTCAAAAAATTTTCTAAAAAAGAACCAAGTCAGAGGTAAGAAGGCTATTCCCAGCCCAAAAAGCAAAAACCACCAAGAAAAGATTAGATAGAAATCATTAATCATAATGGACAACTTTTGGCGACATCATAAATTGTCAGTCCACTTCTGGGATTATTATAAATTTCGATAAAATTATTTTGCCAGAATGAAAAGTTTGGAGTGAAATTCCCTGGACTGTTTTTTTCTAAAGAGACAAATTTAATATTATTCAATCTTAAGATATCACAGATGGTTTTTTTATTAGTAGTGCTTGCCCCTAAAACTTGTTTTCTGGTTACCTCCCTTCTGTTAGTATCGTATCCGGCAGACCAGGGAAAGTAAGGCCAGCCCAAGAAGATCTTCCGACCGGCTAAGCTGGCTGGATGATAAAGATAGGAAGAATTTAAGAAAACTGCTTCAGGAGGAGCGTTCTCTTTTATCCATAAGATATCCTGGTTTTCAGGGGCATCGACGATAGCGTACGCCGAATCATTTTTAATGGGGAAAAAATCGATTATTCCGGAGAAGGTTAAAAGAAAAATCGAGAAAGGTACAACTAACTTTGTCAGAAGACTTTTTTCCCAGAGCTGGAAGATTGCCCAAGCCGAAAATATGTTGCCGACAATTAGAAATAGATTAAAAAACTTGTGGTTAGCTGCAATTTCAGGAGAAAATTGGAAGAGGTTACCGATAATAAAAAGAGGGAAAAAGGCAAGAAAGAGTTTTTGGGCTAGTTTATTAGCCAAGATAAAACCAATAGGTATAAAAATTAAACTCAAACTGAGGTTTAAAGACCAATAAGAAATAAATTTAGAAATAGTTAAAGGTGGAAAAATTAAATAACCTGGGTGCCAGGAGATCGAGGGAACGCCTCCCCTAAGTTGATAGGCGAGTTGGGGGAGTGCCAGCAAAGCCGAAATCGCTAAAATGGTAAAAATAGGTCGGCGAAGTTTTGAAAAATAGAAAAAGAAGGAAACAAAAACTACCCAAGTTATTATAAAGGCGACCTTATGGAAGAAAGGTAAAACCCCGACGATTGTCCCCAAAAAAACGAGTTGCCAGAGTTTTAATTTTTTTTCTAATTTAACATGCCTGACTAGGATATAAACCCCCAAAAGGACTAGGAAATACGCTGGGGCTAGATGCCGCTGATTGGTAAAAATATTCAGATTCCAGAAAGCGCTGACAATTTTTCCATCGTAAGGACCAAAAGAGGGGAAAACTTGATTTGTTATAATCTCATGGGGAGTGTTTAAAGAGAGGGGGTGCTGGCGGAAAAATTCTAAGAAGGAAAACGACCCATTAAAAAGAAAGAAGGTGATTGCCAAAAAGGCCACAATCCTTTTGTTAAAGAGAAGTTTTGCAAAAAGGTAAATAATAATAAGGAGAGCTGTAAAACCAGCAATGCTAGGCAGGTTTAGGGCCCAGTTAATTGGTAATCCTGCCTTTTCCAACAGTCCAACCATAAGATAGAAAAGGAAGTGGTACTGTATCGGCTCGCCAGGGAAAAGAGGATATTCGGGAGGAAAGTTATTTCCCCAGGAGAAAGAACGAATTAGAGGAATATTGGCGGAGAAGTCACTCCAGGCTTTAGCGGCGATATAGAAAGAACCATCCCGATAGTCAAAAGTCTGCCACATGAGCCACCAGGAAAAAGCAAAGGCAATGGTCAAGAAAATCAGTTCAAACCAGAATTTTTTGATTAGTTTTTTTATTTTAATCATCTTACGATTCTTGAGATTTTTTCTCCGATCTCAATAGCATAGTTGGTGCCCCGTATAAGCTTACTTTTCGCCTTAGTTTATTCAAACTGCGGCTCAAAGAGCGCTTTCAATGGGGCGAGCTGGTTTATTATTGCCTTCCTTTATTATGATTTCTGCTATTTCCTCGCCTAGTTCTATCGCATAGTTGGTGCCCCGGTCCCAGGGATAAACTTGTTGCATATTGGCAAGAAAAACATTGGGGATTGGAGTCTGGTGGGAAGGAATAAGACTGGAATAGTTAACTGGAACGATGGGTTGAGCGAATAAATTAGTGTGAAGCGTGAAGTGTGAAGCGTGAAGTGTGAAATTAAAGGATGGATTTATTCGCTGAAGATAGGGCAGGAATTCTTGAAAAATTTCCTCTTTGGTCATTTTAAAATAGGGGTGGTTTTGGGGATAATAACCGCCAACATAGAGAATGTGATTTCCGCCATAATATTTCTTGTTAACAAAATTAGTATGTTCAACCACCGCCACAAAAGGAAAACCCGGTTCATTAATATTTAGCCAATAAGTACCGTCGACTAAGAATTTTTCCTTTAAAACCAAAATTAAATTTATCGCTCCAAGCATTTCTGGTAATTTTGTTTTGAAAAATGTCTGGGTGGAAGTGGTGATTATTATTTTGTTAAAATGATTTAAATCATTTAAACGTTTAACTTCAGAGTTTAGATGAATTTCGCCATTCTGGGTTTTTATTTTTTCAGTCAATCTGTCAATTAAAACCTGGAATCCGCCCTCAAGATATCCAAGTCTGGTACTTCTTTTTTTAATTCTCGCCCAGAACCAGGCCATAGAGATTTCTTTGGCTTGGTCTCCAAATTTTGACAAAAGTAATGGCTTCCAGAGAATTTCGAAAGGTTTTTTTCCATAATATTTTTGAAGCCAGTTAAAAGCAGAAATGTTTTCAAATTTCCAACCTTTCCACCTCGGAGGAGTCATGTCCGCCAGCTGGCGGACTGCCACCATCCGAGGTGTTTTTAATAATTTTAAGTAAGCCGTGACCAATCCTGTTCGAAGTTTCTCTGGAATAGAAAGAAAGGGGAAAGAAAGAAGAGAAAATGGCGAATCAAATTGGGAAATTTTACCTTCGTAAAAAATTGAAGTTTTTGGTCGAAGATAAAAAAGTTTTTCTAAAAGCCCAAGTTCAGAAATTAAATTCTTAGCCGCGGAATCAGAGGTAAATAAATGATGGAAAAAATATTCTAAATGCCAGTCCCAATTTTTTTCTTGGAATCCAGCTGCCAGACCTCCGCAAAATTTTTCTTTTTCAAAGATGGTGATTTTATGCCCTTTCCGAGAGAGCCTGAAAGCAGCGGTTAATCCCGTAAAACCCGCTCCAATAATGGCAACCTTCATGGGCTAATTTTAACACCAAAGAGATGGTTTTAGAAGGCAAGGACTAAGGCTAAGCCAAAGATTAGAATTCCTCCTAAGATTGCTCCCCAAGTTGGAGTTGAAAATCCCGCTGTTGGTAACTGTACCTGAGTTGGAGTGGCAGTTGCCGCGGCTTGAGGGGTTGGGGTTGACGTTGGTCCTGGAGTGGCAGTTGGGCCTGGTGTTGGGGTGGCCGTTGGTCCAGGAGTCGGGGTTGATGTTGGTCCTGGCGTTGGGGTGGCCGTTGGACCTGGGGTTGAAGTTGGGGTTGGGGTGACTGTCCCTGTCGGGGTTGGAGTAGGAGTGATTGTTCCGGTTGGTGTTGGGGTTGGGGTAACCCCAGTGATATTAAAGGTTAAACTACAAGCAGGGGTGACTGCTTTTGGTTTTGAAGGAGGGGCAGTCGGGGCAACTGGTTTTTTACCAATCTGATAAAGTTTAATGGCGGTGATCACGGCAATAATTGCCAAAGCAATGGTTGCCAGTCCGATTAAAATTAGATACCAATTTTTCTTCAAAGATTCCATTTTAATACCACTGATTTAAGGTCGAGTGATGAACTTCGGCCTCAACCGTAAAACTAGTTACCCCACTGGGAACTGTATATTCGTCATAATATTCACCCCTTGGATTTTTAGCCGTTACCTCTTTCCAGGCTTGAGCATTGACCCTAAATCTGGCTTTGTCAAAATCTCCAGAGGTGGTTTCACCCTTGACTGTAAAATAAACCTTGTCTCCGGCTTTAAGTTTAGAAAGATCATCTAAGGTTAAAAGATTCCAGGAGGCATCGGTAGCCTGGATATTGCGACAAAGAGCCCCTACTCCTGGAGTTGGGGTTGGTCCACCACACAAAGCATCACTCCAATTACAATCTTTGGCTCCAGACTCACAACTACCGGCGCTACCGCACTCTGCACGAATATCGGTTTGCCAAATTCCACAAGCCATTTGGACTCCCCCGTAGGATTTGGTTCCTCCTCCTTGGAGGGTAACATTTTCTGGTGGTGCGGTGCCGCTGCGACAACCATAGGCGTTATTTTCCGCAATACATTGGGAATAAGAAGGTTCTTGTTTTTGACAGGCAGCATGAGTAATGGTGCAACTAATCGAATCTTTGTTCGGATTTTTGACTGAAGTACTACCCTCACTGGCAAAACATTCTGGAGGCTTAAGTCCTGTTGGAGGTTTCGTCGGGGTGGCGGTTGGCAGTGGAGGTTTGGCAACACACTGACACCCACTTACTGTATCGCCTTGACAATATTCTGAGGCGGTACAGTAGCTACCACAGCAATTATCTTGTGAACAAGAATTACACGTTGGTATTGAGGGGGGGGTGGGGGGTGGAGGTGGCGTTGGTACACAGGCTTCATCTCGGACATTGCAAAGTCCATCTCCGCTACATCTCGTTCCCGGACCGCAGCATTCACCTGGATTACATTCAAGGTAGCCTGCCTTTTCTCTTATTTCCTGTGTTTTCTGGACCAAGAAAACCGCCGCCGGGATTGAGGCAAGAAGAACTAAGACAACAATTGAAGCCAGAATTATTTTCACCCGAGATTTTTTGGGCGGAGTAGAGATAACTAGAGGAGGTTCCTCCGACGGCGGGGGAGATGGGGGAGATTGGGGAGAGGGGGGAGATAGGGGAGATAAGGGTGGCGGTTCGGGAGGAGGGGGAACCACGGGTTCGGGAACTTGGGTAACCGGTTGGTCAGTTGGTTTGGTTAAATCATCTGGCATGGGCAAGCATTCTCTCTACAACAAACCCACTCAAAATGAGTATTAACCCCATTATGAAGATTGAAAATGTTGGTGTCAAGTCCCCAGGAGTAGGAACTCCGGCTTCGGTGGCTGGCATGGCCGTTCGGGCAGCCGCGGTGGCGGTTGGAGTTGGGGTTAGAGTCGGGGTTAATCTCGCTGTAGGTGTTGGTGTTTGGGTAGGGGTTAAAGTTGCCGAAGGAGTGGCGGTAAAGGCAGGCAGCTCACTTTCCCCAGCCGCCAAAACTGTAAAAATTCTCGAGATTGTTTTCCCCCCAAAACTGACTTTAACTGTATGTTTTCCGGGAGTTAAATTTTGCGGAGGAGAAAATTTCCAGTTCCCCTGACTGTCAGTTTTGATAGAGGCACTATAGGTAGCGGGTGATTCAACGACAATTTTGATGGTTTTGCCAGCCGGTCCGGTACCTAAAATTTCTGGTTTTTGAGTTGAGATTTTTTCATTCGGCTGCGGGCTTTTTATCGTTAGTTCAACTGCTCCCGTTGCCTCTTTTGGGGGAGCAAGTTCAGTAAGAGAAAATTTTGAGGAAGGGGTCGCTTCAGACGGAGAGGTTTCTTCTTCGGTCGGCGGCAGAACTTTCCGAAAATCATAAGTTTTTCCAAGGGTAATTGTTGGCACCGGCGTGTCATTTTTAGTGGTAGTCAAAGCAGTCGCAGTTTGAAGGTTTTCCCCCTGAACAAAAATTTCCAAAATTGAAGCCTCCGGGTCATAGGAAGACCAAGAAGAAAGATTAGAAGACCTGGCATTATTTAGGGCGATAACCCAATTTCCCGAAGTGGAAACAAGAGCAGATTGAGGAGTCGTATTTGCCATTGATAAATAAACAATTGCTCCCTCAGCTGCTTCTCCGTCTGACCGCAGAATTGTTCCATAGGCAGGGTCAGCTACCGAAGGAGCAGTTAAAACAGGAGCAGTGGTGATTTCATAAGGTTTACCAGAGTCATCGTAAACTTTACTTCCTGAGCCAATTTTAAAAAAATATTTTGTGCTCGGTTTTAAGTTTTTCAAGGAAACATAATGGGTTTGAAAAGTGCCAGTCGTTGCCGAAATTTGGTCTCGATTATCAGCAAAAGTTTGGTCTAGGGAGACAGTCTCTCCAGATTTAATAAATCCTGAAACCCCATCTTCAGTAATCCAGGAGACGGTGAAACTATTATCAGAAATATTGGTGATTTTTATTTGAGAAGGAACAGATCCCGGTTCAGCTCGAGAGAAGAAGGCGGGAGGATATTTGACCAAATAAACTCCTACTCCTGTTGCCAAGATTAAAAGCAAAAGCCCTAAGATGGTGGGAATTCTTTTCATCTTTGCCCGCTTCTGGTTGCTTCCGGGGTTGGAGAAATCTCTGGTAGAACTAGTTCTTCTTTGTTAAACTTTTTTCTTTTTGAAAGATTATCAAAAACTTTGGTGTCAATTTCTGGATTAAGCGGTTCAAGTTGTTCTTGAAGAACCTTGGGCATGTCTTTTTTAGTGAAGGCTCGATAAGTGTCAAGAACAATCCAGGTCAAAACAGTGATGGCTGTTAAAATTGAAACAAAAAATAAATCTCGAGAAAGTCTTGAACCTCTCATAATTCTTTTTTGGGTAGAAAGTAAGTCTTTCCAGAAATGCTCAAGCTCATAACTTTTTCTTCTTCGCTTTTGCTTTGGGCAAAGGTCAAGGAGTCGATGGTTACTAAACGTCTGAGTTTTTCCAAGGAGGAGACAAATTTGCTTAAATTTTCAAAATTTCCTGAAAGAGAAAGGGAAAAACTTACCCAGTCTGGACCAGGTATTTTTTTCCCAGGTGTTTTTTCCTTTGCTTCTCCTAGTAAGGTTACTGGCTCAACGGCGAGTGAGCGGACGGTCAAGCCTTCCTGCTGGGCTAAAAATTCAAGTTGGTAAAGAATTTGGGAAGGAAAGGGGTCGCCTGGGAGGGCATCATCAATCAAGGTCAGGGAATTTCCTGCCAAGGCAAAATTTGTCTGGGCAGACGTCAAAGCATTGATTTTGGTCTGAAGTTGGCGGTCGATCTCTCTTTTATTTTGAACTTCTTTAATTAGAGAAGCAATGGTAATGACTGTTGGTTTTAGGGCAAAAATCCCAAAAAAGGCTATTGTTAAAAGCGAAAGAGTCAGCCCGGTATAGATAATGATTTCTTTTTTTTGGTATAGCCGGCGGATGTCAACAAAATAACGACGATAGCGATGGTATTCAGTTCTTGGGTCAAAGGGCATTTTCTTTTCCTCCTGTTTGAACCTTTGCCGTTATGGTAAAACGAATTCCTGCTTCTTCAGTCTTTTTGGAAACACTGGAAAGATTAATATCGCCAAACATTGGAGAACTAGCCAGACCAGCCAGGAAACTTCCAAGACCTTCCTCGGAGAGGGCAGTGCCGGTGAGGTTTATCCCTTCCTCGCCAAAGGAAAAATTAGAGAAGGCAACATCAACGGGGGTGATTTGGGAGACCTCAGAAATTATTGAAGTTACCCAGATTTGTTTAGTTTCTAAATTTTTGATTTCCGAAATTCGTTTTTGAAAAAAACGAAAGTCCCGCTCAAACTCTTGGGAAGATTGGACTCTTGCCTGCTTTTGTTTGATTTTATCATGAAGATCAGAAATATCCCGGTCGAGCTTAAATCGAGAAAGAAAAGCGATGATAACGATAAGTTCAGTAAAAATAACAATCCAGCGTCCGACTGAGAGAGCCCAGATTAGAAACTTACCTAATGGCTTTTTTTCGAATTCTTCGCGCGGGAGGAGGTTTATTTGGCTTTTGGGCATGTTTTTCTTTAGTATAGCCAACTTTGCCAGACTTTGTCAAAAGCAAATATAAGCGTCTTTTAACTCTTGAGGCTTTATTTTTATGAATAATCCCCTTTTTGGCTGCCTGATCAAGGAGATCTTCGGCAATCCTTAGATTTTCTAAAGAGGGTTTTTTCCGGGCTAAACTTAAGGCTTTTTTAACTTTTTGCCGGACCAAGGCGTTGACCGCCGCTCGACGGCGGGAAACCCTTAAAGCTCTTTTGGCACTTAAAGTTTGTGGCATTTAAGGTATATAATAACAAAGATAGAGGAAATCTTGCAAGATGGTGAGAAATCTTTTGCAAAACGGAAAGGTAATTTTCTTGCGGAGGCAGACAAATATTTTATCGGCTGCCTTTGTTATCATGGTCACGGTTTTGGTTTCAAGACTTTTGGGGCTTCTCCGTGATCGACTTTTGGCAGGCAGATTCTTTGGTGGTGGTGAATGGCAACTGGATGTTTATTTTGCTGCCTTTAGACTTCCGGATATGATTTTTCAGCTCTTGGTTATTGGTGCCCTTTCGGCTGCTTTTATTCCGGTTTTTAGCGAATATTTAGAAAAAGACAAAAACGAAGCCTACTTGGTTGCCTCTTCAATCATCAATGTAGTTTTGGCATTTTTTATTTTCTTTGGGCTTTTAATTTTTATTTTTGCTCCCCAGCTTTGTCGAATTTTAGCTCCCAGTTTTTCTCCGGAAAAAATTGCTTTAATGGCGTCTTTGACTCGTTTGATGCTTTTTGCCCAGGCATTTTTCTGTGTTTCCAACTTTTTAACTGGAATTATTCAGTCTAATCAGCGGTTTTTGGTTCCGGCGTTGGCTCCGATTGCCTATAATTTGGGAATTATTTTTGGAATAATTTTCTTGACCAAAACCTTGGGAATTTATGGACCAACTTTCGGGGTAGTCATTGGCGCTCTTCTTCATTTTCTTGTTCAGCTGCCTTTGGCTCTAAAGCTTGGGTTTTCCTATATTCCGGCCGCTTGGGAATTTTCCCACCCAGGGGTAAAGGAGATTGTTAGGCTGATGCTTCCGCGAACCCTAGCTTTGGCGATTTCTCAAATTGAATCCACGGTGGCGGTTTTTTTAGCGACCTCACTTACCGCCGGCTCGCTGACTATTTTTTATTTTGCCCAACATTTAATGAATCTCCCAGTTGGGATTTTCGGGGTAACCATTGGTCAGGCCGCCCTGCCAACCCTTTCCCAAAATACGGCTAAAAAAGACTGGGAGGAGTTTAAGAAAACCTTTTTATCGTCTTTTTTTCAGATTCTTTATTTAGTCCTTCCGGCAAGTGCCATTCTTTTGGTCTTGCGTGTCCCGGCGGTCAGACTTGCTTTTGGAGCAAAGAACTTTCCTTGGCAGGCAACGATTTTAACCGGGAAAACCCTGGCTTTTTTTAGTATTGCCATTTTTAGCCAGAGCCTAATTCAGGTTTTGGTTAGAGGGTTTTATGCTCTCCATAACACCAAAACTCCCTTGGTGATTGGAGCGGTTGGGGTGGTAATAAATGTTTCCCTGAGTGTTTTGTTTACCTTTCGCCTTGGCTTTGGGGTTTTGGGTTTGGCGGCAGCTTGTTCAATTGCCAGTTTTATTCACGCCATTTTACTTTTTGTTTTTTTAAGTAAGGAAGTTGGAGGATTTGAAAGAAAAACTGTTTTTGTTTCCCTTTCTAAAATGAGCATCGCCACTCTGGCAACCGGTTTTTTTCTTTGGATTCCCATGAGGATTTTAGACCGGTTTATTTTAGATACAACTAGAACCATAAACCTTATCATTTTAACCGCGGTTGCCGCTCTAGTTGGTCTGGGAGTCTATTTTTCCCTTTCCTTGATCCTAAAAATTGAAGAATTAGCTGTTTTGGTTGGGCTGGCAAAAAGGATAGGCCAATGGCGACAGATTCTTTCCCAGTCAGAAGAAATGATTGATTCAACCAAACCACCCCAAAGTTAAGAGCTTTAATTTCTGCTAAAATAGATTTAATGGATACGGAAAAAGAACTCTTGTCTATTATATCTAAGGAGGACTTTAATATTCTCCTTGAGAAGTTTAAGAGAAAGTTTGGCAAGCCAAAGAAAACAAAAAGACTGGCGATACAGTGCACTGATTACGATTATCAGGACATAGATACTCGAGTGCGGGTGACCAATGGTGTTGCTGAAATAATACAAAAAGTCGGTAAATGGAATGCCACAAGTAGAATCGAAATAAGAACTCCTTTGCCTCCATCGTCTGATGCAGTTTTTAATGCTTACAAAACGCTTCGAAACCTTCTTAAGAGACACAAAATCGAAACATCAATTATTCAGCTTGAAAATTGGGTATTTGAGAGGGCTAATTTTGAAATAAAATTAACTCACCAATTTGGTAAAAAGGATGTCTATAATTATGAAATAGAAGTCCTAAGCGATGAATTGAGCCCTCTGGATATTGCCTCTAAATTTAATATGCCGATTGATTCTCCCCTGACTACACCTGAATTCTGGAAGCAATGGAATGAATCTGTAAACTTATATGCAGACCAACTATCAGACGACGAATTAAAAAACATTATTTCAAATTATTTTTGATTTGAAGGAATCAGAACTTAAATCTTAGGTTCAAGTTCAATCAAAAGGACACTGTTTGCGGGCATTAAGATAGTTTTGGAGAGAGTGTCGGTGGTATCGACAATTTCTTGAGAGGAGGCTCTCCACCCATTTGATTGAGGAACTCAAAAGCAAAATAGCGCGATTTCTTTTCAGTTCCTTGAGTTTGGTGAGGTGAGATTCCCCAACGTTCCCAATATTTTTCCCCCTCTGGCGAAGGATCGTCTTTGATTTCAAAAGAAAAAGCAAGGTTAACTCTGGCAAGAAATTTTCTGATTGAGGCAATGGTGTGGGCAAGGAGAGTTTTCGGAAACAGAGCCCCATCCGCCATCAATCTTTAAAATTGCATGGCTTATTTTTAGTATATCATAAGTTTCTCTGCCTCGGGTCAATCTTGACAAAATTCCGCACGTGCCAGATTTTGTCAACGAATAAAAATGGACAAGATAAGCCTTTAGGTTTATGTTGTCTCTACTCTAGTGATTTAAATTGGAGTTTTCCGCCTTTGAGTTCTATTCGAACACGGCTCACGGAGCCCCCGCACCAGACGGGGCGAGGCGAAGTGGGGCTTGACCCCGTACAACCTTAGCATTCGCCTTTTCACCCCGATTTAATCGGGGCTTGACAAAATTTAGCACTCCTGCTATCATACTGCTAACCACGTAAAATTGTAATTAACGTGGTAAATATGGCAGATTTAACCGAGAGACAGGCAAAAATCCTAAAGACAATTATTGAAGAATATATCCAAACCGCCGAACCCGTCGGTTCGGAGACCTTGGATAAAAAATATTCTTTGGGAATTTCTCCGGCAACCATCAGAAATGAAATGGTAAGTTTAACCGAGACTGGTTTTTTGCGCCAACCTCATACTTCGGCTGGCAGGGTGCCCACCCCAATGGGTTTTAAATTTTATATTGATTCTTTAATGGAAGAGAAAAAATTATCAGTGGCTGATGAAGTGGCGGCCAAAGAAGCAGTTTGGGATTATCGTTTTGAATTTGATAGGTTGATGCGGGAAGTCACCCATGCTTTAGCCCAAAGGACGAAAAATTTAGCGGTGGCTGCTACCCATGAAGGCGATGTTTATTCCTCAGGTTATGCCAATATTTTGGAAATGCCAGAATTTTTTGATATTGATGTCACAAGGTCGGTTTTAGAACTTTTGGATGAAGCGAGAAAACTGGAAAGTCTTTTTGAGCGAGCTTTTGGCGAAGACCCAATTCATGTTCTTTTGGGTGAAGAATTAGAAGAAGAATATCTTAAGCCCTGCGGTTTAGTTTTTACCCATTTTGAGGCTGGACCAAAGCATTCCGGGGCTCTGGGGGTTATCGGACCATGTCGACTTAACTATCCAGAAATTATTCCCACAGTTCGCTATTTTGGCAATTTGATTGAGGAGATAGCCAAAAACTGGTAATTATTGCCTAAAGATGACTAAAGACGACAAAGGACACAAGAAACAGATTGAAGATTTAACCAATCGCTGGAAAAGGGCCCTGGCTGATTATCAAAATTTAGAAAAAAGAATAGATCTTGAGAAAGAAGATTTTGTTGAGTTTGCCAATTCGCAATTGATTTTGAAAATTTTACCGGCAATTGATAGTCTTGAGAAAGCAGAAAAACACTTAAAAGACCAAGGATTAAGCCTGGCTTTAAAACAATTAAAAGAAGGGCTTACTCAAGAAGGTTTGGAGAAAATTCAAACTCAGGGGAAAGATTTTAATCCGGAGGAGATGGAATGCATTGATGTTTGTCAAGGAGAGGAAGGCAAGGTACTTGACGAAATAAGAAGTGGTTATAAACTAGGAAATAGAGTCTTGAGAGTAGCTCAAGTTAAGGTCGGTAAAGAAAAAATTGACGAGAAGGTTAAAGAGCTGGCTAGAGAACAACTGACAAAAGGTGACTATATGTAAAATATGAAACCAATAGGTATTGATTTAGGAACAACTAATTCATGTGTTGCCGTGATGGAAGGCGGAAAACCCAAAGTCATTTTTTCCGCCGAAGGGAGGAATGTTTTTCCCTCGGTCGTTGATCCAATTAAAAATTTAGTCGGTGACGTTGCCAAACGGCAGATGATTGTCAATCCCAAGTCAACCATTTTTTCTATTAAAAGGTTAATGGGTCGGAGATTTAAGGATGAGTCAGTTCAGTATGATGTTAAATGGCTACCTTATAAAATCTCTGAAGGCCGGGATGGCATGGCCGTGGTTGAGGCCGATGGCAGAACTTTTACCCCCCAGGAAATCTCGGCCCGGATTTTGCAGAAAATTAAAACCGATGCCGAGGCCTATTTAGGGGGAAAAGTCAGTCAGGCGGTGATTACTGTCCCAGCCTATTTTGATGATTCCCAAAGACAAGCCACCAAACAGGCGGGCGAGATTGCCGGACTTGAGGTTTTGCGGATTATCAATGAACCAACGGCTGCCTCTTTGGCTTATGGACTGGAGAAAAAAGGTGCCCAGACAATTGCCGTTTATGACTTAGGCGGAGGAACTTTTGATATTTCTATTTTGGAACTAGGTGATGGAGTTTATGAGGTTAAAGCCACCAATGGTGATACTCACTTGGGCGGAGATGATTTTGATAAAAAAATCTTAGACTTTTTAGCCGATGAATTTCAAAAAGAAAATAATGTCGACCTGCGAAAAGACCCCCAGGCTTTGCAACGTCTTCGCGACGGAGCGGAAAAAGCCAAAATTGAACTCTCAAGCGCCCAAGAAACAGAAATTAACCTTCCTTTTATTACCCAAGGATCGGCCGGACCACTTCATTTAGTGCAAAAATTATCCAGAGCCAAACTTGAACAAATTGTTGATGATTTAGTTCAAAAAACCATCCATCCGGTTGAACTCTGCCTAAAAGATGCAAAGAAGACTGTTAAAGATATTGATGAAGTCATTTTGGTTGGGGGAATGACGAGAATGCCAAAAGTTTACGAAACTGTTAAAGAATTTTTTGGCAAAGAACCAAATAAATCTGTTAATCCGGATGAGGTGGTGGCGGTTGGGGCGGCAATTCAGGCAGGAGTTTTATCTGGTGAAGTTAAAGATGTTTTGCTTTTGGATGTCACTCCTTTGACTTTGGGAATTGAAACTTTGGGTCAGGTTTCCACCCCCCTAATTCCCAGAAACACGACTATTCCAACCTCAAAAACCCAGATTTTCTCAACTGCGGCTGATAATCAGACCCAAGTTGAGATAAATGTTTTGCAAGGGGAGAGACCAATGGCGCCAGATAACAAATCTCTGGGTCGGTTTATTTTAGATGGGATTCCCCCGGCTCCGCGGGGAATTCCCCAAATTGAGGTTACTTTTGATTTGGATGCTTCAGGGATTTTGAACGTCACCGCCAAAGATAAAGCGACCGCAAAAGTTCAATCAATTAGAATTACTGGCTCAACTGGTCTTTCTAAAGATGAAGTTGAGAAAATGACCAAGGAGGCGGAAGCCCATGCTGAAGAAGACAGAAAGAGAAAAGAGCAAATTGAAGCCCGAAATACGGCGGATAATTTAGTTTATACGGCTGAGAAAACCTTAAAAGAGGCTGGAGAAAAGGTAAAGAAAGAAGATAAAGAAAAAGTTGAGGCAGAGATTAAAAACGTCAGGGATGTTTTGGCTAAATCAGAAGCGACTAAAGAAGAAATTGAAGAAGCGACGAAAAAGCTGTCAGAAGAACTGCAAAAAGTTGGGGCAGCGATGTACCAGCAGGCTGGTCCTCAACCAGGCCCAACCCCAGGGGAGGAGAAAAAAGAGGAAGAAAAGAAAAAGCCTGAAGAGGGGAAAGTTGAGGAAGGAGTAGTCGAAGAATAAGGGTGAGGGTGGGAAGTGAGAAATGGGTCGTGAAGTGTGGGTGAGATGTGGGTTTTGTGAAATAACTCATAACTCAATTCTCACTTCCTAACTCACCTCTCACTTCTCATCCACACCCTTTTAGTTATATGGTAACCAAGCGCGATTATTATGATGTTTTAGGGGTCGGAAAAGATGCTTCACAAGAAGAGCTGAAAAAAGCCTATCGGAAGCAGGCTTTGGATTGGCATCCGGATAGAAATAAATCCCCGGAGGCAGAGAAAAGATTTAAAGAAATAAACGAGGCTTACGAAGTCTTGTCCGATTCGGAAAAAAGAGCCGCTTATGACCAGTTTGGCCATGCGGCCTTTGAACCAGGTGGAATGGGCGCTGGTGGACCATTTGCTGGAGGTTTTACCCGAACTTATCGCCAAGGACCATTTACCTATACTTACACTACTTACGGTGGTGGTTCGGCAGGCTCACCATTTGAGGGATTTGGGGGGTTCGATTTTTCTGACCCATTTGAGATTTTTGAACAATTTTTTGGCGGCGCCTCGCCTTTTGCTCGAGCTCAACGAATTCCCCGCTATGGTCTAACTTTGGATTTCTTAGAAGCAGCCAAAGGTTGTGAAAAAGAAGTGGTGGTTGAAGGCAAAAGAAGAAAAATAAAAATTCCCCCTGGAGTTGAAGACGGCTCGCGAATTCGCTTTGGCGATTTTTATGTGACCATTGACGTTGAGCCTCACCCAGTTTTTAAAAGAGACGGTGATGATGTTTTAGTTGATGTCCAAATTCCTTTTACTTTGGCAATTTTAGGGGGAACAGTTGAAGTTCCTACCATTGACGGCGACTTAAAACTCCGCGTTCGTCCTGGTACCCAACCAGGAACCATGATTAGGCTCGCCGGTCGGGGAATCAAACACTTACGTGGCTCCGGCTGTGGCGACCAATACGTCCGTCTCATTATCCAACTCCCGGAAAAACTCACCCACGAACAAAAGAAGATTTTAGAGGAATTTGCTTGTACTGAGCGCAGCCGAAGTGAAGAAAGTGGGAAGAAAAGAGGTTGGTTTTAGGCTTGACCCCGTATAATCTTCAAGGGTAAAATAAAAAAGTGACTAATGTCTTGTTGAGTATTTGGCCCAGAAGAAAAAACTATTAAAGGTGATTGTTCCGAATAAGAAATACTCATCCTTATTAAGACAATTCAGTAACTACATCGTTAATATTTCGCTTTTTAAGGATAGGGTGAGAAGGGAATAAAAAGAGAGGCATTCCCGCGGGACGGAACCCTTTGGTAGTCCTCTCATCGTGATAAGCGTATTATATCACCTTTTTAACAATTGTCAATAAAAAGAGGAGACAGGGAAATATTTCCTCTTTATAAAAATTACAAATAATGATTCCCCAGTACGATTTAGACAAAATTAAATACGGAACAGATGAGGCGACCTTTAAGAAAGCTGTCGATTTGTATGAAAACGGTAAAGTAACTGAGTTTGAAGAATCATTTGGTAGTTTTTCAGCAGTAGTGATTGGTGGCAATCCGTATCACGTCGTCGTGTCCGAAAGTCACTACGATCGTGGTAGCTGTGATTGTTATCTTGGCCAGCAGGACGTTTTGTGCAAACATATGGTGGCACTTGCTCTTTACGTCGTTTTGCGAGGAAAAAGGCTAACCGATGAGCAAAAACAACAGCGTTTTGAAATAAAATGCAGTGGTCATCTGGGTAAGCTGGACAAAAATCAATTGATAAAAGTTAAAAGTTTGATTTCTGAGGCAGCCCGTTATATCAAGCCCTATAATGGTCCTTCTAAAATTTGGTTTGCCTACCAAGCATCGCTTACTGAAGGATGCAATCGTTTAGCGGTGATAGTTTCAGATTTGCCGGTGAGCCTCCAGACAACAGAGCTTGTTATTAAATTGCTTTTGAGGCTGGATAAAAAATTAAGTTTCGGCGGTGTTGACGATTCTGACGGAACTGTCGGCGGGTTTATAGAAGAAGTCGTCGCGATGTTAATCGAGTATGTCAAACTTGACTCTTCGTGCCGTAAAGCTTTTGAGATTCTCAAAGACCAAGAAACTTGCTTTGGCTGGGAGAAACCACTTTTAGGTTTATGATGAGAAAACTCTTAAGACCAATTAAAATTAAGATTTTTTATGATGACAGATTGCAAAGAATTACCGGGAAAAGCTTTGAAGAAGCGATAGTTTCCAAAAACTTAACATTTGTTCAATTTTTAAATTTTATCTTTTCTTCTTACCCAGAAATTCATCAAAAATTCCATCCGGGCACTTTAGGATTTCTCTTAAATGATAGACCCCCAACAGAAGACGAAGTGTTAAAAAATAATGATGAAGTAAAATTTATGAGCGATGTCAGTTTTATTCAAGATTAGATTCGACCTGAGGGCGCCTACGCTGGTTTTTTTGCCCTCTTCAATTAAAAGCTGATAAAGTTTTAACTGCCCGCCTCATCCTCCGCCTCGAACCAAGATAGGTTTCCAAAACGAAACAGAAAAACCTCTGATTGATAAAAAGGAGAGGGCGGCTTGCCCAGTAAGTTGCTGAAAGCAAATTTATGGGGTAAAATTAGGGCAAGACGGGTTTGTGGAGGTAAATTATGGCTGAAATGATTTATGCGATAAAAGTTGCTGATTTGTCTTATAGCGGATTGAAAATCTCCGATGTTAAAATAGGAAAAACGACAAACATTAGAGCTACACTGGTCCAATATAGGCGGAGTCATCGAAGTGCCGAAATATTAGATTTATGGGAATTGAATCCATTGATGATATTATCAGATTGTGAAGAGGGGGTACACAAAATTGCTGAAAAATATGCATACGAGCGGGAAGGAGAAAAATTTATCTTCCTTCAGGAGAGTTATAAAGAGTTTTCAGAAAACGTAAGTTTGCTCCTAAGGAATATACCTATAGATAAACTGGAAGAGAAAGGAGTAGTGACCGTAGCAGGAGAGCGGGAAGAGTTTCCGAAATCAACAAGAAAAAAAATAAAAAGAACCCCCCAAAAAGAATATCGAATTCCTATTTTGGAGAGCTTAATAGAAATGGGCGGGAGAGGGAAAATGGAAAAAGTTTTAGAAAAAATAAAAAGCAAAATAAAGGATAAATTAACCACCGCAGATTTAGGAAGGCTTCCGTCAGGAACATCTATCAGATGGGAAAATGCCGCCCAGTGGGAACGGCAGAAAATGAAAGAAGAAGGACTGTTAATGAAAGACTCTCCTCGTGGGATTTGGGAGATTACGAAAAAGGGCAGAACTTACTACCAATCTCAAAAATAACCACATTCTTTGGTTTCCTACTCATTTTCTAAAAAATCGAATATAATACAAACTTATCCTTCCATCTCGGAGGTGGAATAGCCAATGAACCAGATTTAATCGGTTCATGGCCCTAAACCGTTCGCCGGTTGGCGGACTGGTTTATGGGGTTCGCCACCTAGGGATTTGAGCCCTTAAACTCCCGCTCGCGAAAAATTTCTCCACCTAATTCGACGTTGACAAAAAGCCGAAAATTGGATAAAATCTATTTAACATGGCTTCTACTTTTACCATTAAATTAATCTACGATAAAGCATATAAGGGTTACGTTGCCGAGGTTTTAAATCTTCCGGGTTGTATGTCTCAAGGAAAAACAAAAAGAGAGGCGGTCTCCAATGTAAAAAAGGCAATTAAAGCGTTTCTGAAAGTAAGGGCTGAAGAAGAGAAAAAAGAAGTAGGTGAAGTCAGAAACGTTCGGGTTTCGCTTCCCAAAGTATTTGCCGCTGCCTAAATGAAGTTAGTCGGACTTTCTTGGAAAGAAGTTGTTGTGGCCTTTCAACGGGCCGATTTTTATATTAGAAGCGACGATGGTGCTCATATAATTTTGAAGAGTGATAAATGTCCTTATAATATTTCTATTCCAAGACATAAAGAGATTGCTCCATTTTTACTCAGAAAACAATTAAAACTTGCCAACATAAGCATCGAGGAATTTGAGAAACTTTTAAAGAAGAAAAAATGAAGAGAATTAATTTTTCCACCTCGGAGGTGGAATAGGTACCTTAATTAATTTTCTTATTTAAGTTCTTATTTTCGGACACTTGTGTCCGGAGATCGAGGTTTTCGGACAGAAAGTTGACAAAGTGTCCGGGATATGTTAATATCAGCGTAAAATGATAGAACCACATCACCCACCTAAATTGTTAGCGAAATATAATTTCTCAACCTTGTCAAACGAGCTAGCTAGCGCTTCTTTTGAATTAGGTAGGTTAGATGGACTTCAAAGGAGCTTACCAAACCCTCAAATTTTAATTTCTCCTCTTTTGATTAAGGAAGCAACTATTAGTTCGAGAATCGAAGGCACGAGAAGCACTATTTCTGACGTGCTTAAATATGAAGCAACAGGCGAAATTAAACATCCCGATACTGTTGAGGTTTCTAATTATAAAAAAGCAATGGTCATGGCGATTGAACAACTGAAAAATACACCTATTGACTTGAGTTTTATAAAGGGTCTTCACCAAATACTCTTGGAGAATACCAGAGGGCATAAAACAAGAGGAAATTTCAGAAAAGAACAAGTATGGATTGGAAAAGAAGGAGAGCCTATTGAGAAAGCAACCTATATTCCACTCGAGGCATTATTAATTCAAGACTATATGGAAAATTTAGAAGAATATCTCCTTGGAGACGGTGAACATCCTCTAATTAAGGTTGGGATTCTTCACTATCAATTTGAAGCAATACACCCTTTTCAAGACGGCAATGGGAGAATTGGTAGATTACTTATACCTTTATACTTATTTTGGAAAAAATTACTTTTCCAACCAACTCTTTATATTAGTGGTTATTTTGATAAACGTAGGGATAGGTATATAGATGCTTTAAATCAAGTTGACAAAACAGGAGAGTACGAAAGATGGTTGAAGTTTTTCTTAATTTCTGTTAAGAACCAAGCAAAAGAAACGCAAAATTTAATCTCAAAAATTAATACATTGATGAAAGAAGTCGAAAATTTAACCGGACATCTAAAATCTCCCTATACCTATAAGATTGTAAATTTCATGTTCAGGATGCCCATATTTAAGGTGAGAGATGTTAGTAAAAGCTCGAAAATTGAAGAAAGAACTATAAGGAGGTTATTGACAAAATTTAGCGAGTTAGACGTAGTGAAAATAGTGCGTTTTAAAAATAGAAGAATTTATATATTCGAGAAGTTAATAAAGTTACTCTCTTATTAAAAAAAGATATACTAGAAATTTTCACCTGGGAGGTGGAATAGCCAATGAACCAGATTTAATCGGTTCATGGCCCTAAACCGTTTCTTCTGGTTTATGGGGTTCGCCACCTAGGGATTTGAGCCCTTAAAATCCCGCCCCGCTTGCCATGAGATTACTGAAGGCAATTTTTTATGGTCCTGCTTGTCTTGAAAAAATGATATAATCCAACTCGCTGCCCGTATGAGCCAATGAAAGAGAGAGGAAAGGTTCCATCTGATTGTATTCCTAAAGTGCTTAGACTGCTCGAAGAGAAAAATCCCCAATTAAGTAAGTTGGAGCATTGGTGGCCCTCATATCTTAACGAGCCAAAGGAAATATTACCCTCTCTTTTGGCAGGATTTATTAAGCTTCGAGAAATGTTTCCAGAACCCAGACCGATTTCTCTAGATTGTGGTTGTGGAGATGGAACAGTGATGGTTTTAGCGGGATTGGCAGGATTTGAGAGTTTTGGGATTGAGGCAAGCGAAGACTTAGCCTCGATCGCCCAGGAAATAAATTTTAGGGCATATAAAGAAGGGTTAGTTTTCAGCGAAGGAAAGATTGCGATTGGTTCTTATTATATTCCCCAGTTGGCTGGCGAGTTAAAAGAAAAGATGGTTGAAGAATTGAAAAGGCGTTTTTCCAAATATGGTTGTTTGGAGACTGACAGTTTCAAGGATTATGTGGACTCGCTTTTAGTATCACCGGGCAGACTTTCTTTAGAAACGACAGTGGAGGAAAAAATCTCCTGCGTTCTAGGAGAAACTGGGCCAAACCCATATAGTCAATTAGGATTATTAAAAGAGACGGAAGATGGCTTACTTCTAACAGCCGATCTGGTTTATTGTTATCCTTCAGACTTATTTTTTGAGAGTTTATTTTTTGATCAATTTGGAAGAATTTCTACAAAGGCTAATTTCCTCCTGACAACCCTGGTAGTAGAAGAAGAGGAAGGGTTAGAAAAGAGGGGAATTTTTGCCAAGGAATTTTCTTTACCTGTCTCCTCCCTTTCTTATCCAAACATGAGAATTGAAGTCTTTGGGAAAAGGCAATGAAGTATTTATAAAATTCTAGGTTCACACCTCTTTGCGCCCTTAAAATCCCGCCCCGAGTGAGTTTTTTTAAACTTCCCTTGTCTTAATTAAAATCTCCCACAAATTGTTTAAATGATTTAAATCATTATGATATAATCTCTTCCGTCCTGTAAATATGAGTAATGAGCAATTATCAGAACTAACTATGCAATCTTCGCCAGAAGTAGCCCTAGCGATTATTTTGGATATGCACTTTAAGCCAGAACAGATCATAGCATTTTGGAATAAACGCCCTCCTAAAGATATTAGGATAAAGGATCCTTATAAATCTCTTAAACAATTCTTAGATAGTCCTCTTTTTAAAGAGAGATTTAATAAACAATGGAAGTATGAAACTGGACCTCAATGGGGAGATAGAACCGTGGAAGAGGCAGTATTTGAATCGATGGCACATGCTTTTGTATCGATAGCTAATGAGGCGCAGTTTTATCTACTATACCGGGATCAGCGAGACAGACTTCCAAATTTATCTAATTTATCTAGGGGAAAGGTCGGAAAAATTAACTGGCAGGCAAGATTTTTGGCTAACTATGTTGGCCAAAATATACCCTCAGGACATAGTTGAACCATTATTTTTAATTATGATTTCTTTGTCGCCGTTTTTGTTGCCGAGTGCGAATTTTGCCGTTGGTATAGGCTTATTGCCAAATTTGATTAAAATTGTGGAGGAAAGTGACTCTTCCACCTTGGAGGTAAAACAGGTTCGCCACCTAGGGATTTGAGCCCTTAAAATCCCGCCCCGCCCCAAAATTTCTCTCCTTAAAATCTGTTACAATGGATTTAATGAAAAGAAAAAAGGAACCAGGAAAAGGTAAGAGTTTAAAAACGGCAGAAAAACAGATAACAAGGGAACTAATTAGTCAACTACAGGGTCTGGTGGCTGTTTATATTGATGCGGCAAACCTCGAAAATCGGTTCAAGCATTGGGTTTTACCCCGCCAAAACATCTCGCCGAAGGTGCAAATTGGAAAGCGAATAAAAACCTTTGGCGAGTAGACTATAAGAAGCTTCACAAATTTTTTAGAAAGAATACTCGGGTCTCAAGTATAAGTTTCTATACAGCTCGTTTTGGGACAAGGTCGCATGATAAATTTCTTATGTTTTTAAAGAAAAACGGATATCGCGTTGTTTGGAAACCAATAAAAACTATCTTGGGCAGAGGAAAGACTATCACATGCGAACAGTGTGGACATAAAAATAGAATGGCAGATGAGCGTAAAGCCGATTTTGACGTTGAGATTTCAGTTGATGCGGTCTCCTGGCTGAATAACTTTGATACCTTCGTACTTTTCTCTGGAGATAGTGATTTTGTCTATTTAACATCCTTTCTTAAAAAGCATAAGAAGAGAGTGCTGGTTTTATCTAGAAGGGGACATGTGGCTGATGAGCTTAGAACCTCAAAGAATATAGATCACTATCAAGACGTTTGGAAACTTAGAGAAGAATTCTTGGTTAGGTCTTCTTAAAAAGCCAAATCCCGACAAGTGTCGGGACTGAAGGCGGTTGATAAACAGCCTTTTCGACTGCAAGACGATATTATACCTAAAATAAACCCCTTGTCAAGTGGCAAAGTTTTTTCCACCTCGGGATTTGGGCCCTTAAAATTCCCCCTCATTTCATTCAGGGTAAACTTCCTGGGAAGGGTTGTTGTATAATTGGAATATGGAAACTTTAGATAAACTGGAAGAGGGTCGAGAGAAAGTTGATAGAGCCGTCTCTCTCATAGACTGGTTGCGCTCACTTATAAACTGGATTAAAAGCCTTTTCGGCAAAGAATAAAACCAACTTTTTGACCTCTTAAAATCCCGCCCCAAAATTTGCTACAATTTAGAATGAAATGGCTGGAGCAATAAGACCACCCTGGATTGACAAAAAAGATTTTTATCATCTTCCTTTTAATTATTGTGATCGTTGGTGCGAGAGATGCAACTTAACGGAAATCTGCAAAGTTTTTCAGGACGAGCAAAAATCAAGAGAAAAGTGGATAAAGCAAGGTAAAGATCCTGACTCTTGGGAATATGTTTTTGTGACGGTTAAAGAAAGTTTTGAAAAGACAATGAGACTTATCGAAAAAGGGGCGAAAAAATGGGGAATTGATTTAAGTAAAATTGACGATTCGGATTACGAGCCACCCCCGGAACCAGAAAAATTTCCTCTTTATAATTTAGTTGAAAAATTTTCAAAAAGATTAGAAAAACTTTTAAAAAATTTAGAGATAGTTCCTATCGAGACTAATGAAAGGCTTGTTTTGGAAAATATGGAGGTTATTTCTCATTACCAACCATTAATTCGAGCCAAAATTTACCGGGCTTTAACTTCAAGGTTGGAAGATGAAAAAGAAAAAGACCCAGAGCTTCGAACTTTTGATGCCGAAACCTCGGCTTTTATTGTTGTTAATGGATTAATTTCGGTAGGTGAGGCCTTAGCCAATCTTGCCGAGCATAAGCCTTTGCGACCATTAAGGAGCAAGATGGTTCGTTTAGGCAAAGCGTCATTGGATTTAGCAAAAATTATTAATTTAGAATTTAATTTGAGTGAAGAAGGGAAGAATTGAATTATGATTTTTCTTTCGCCGTTTCTGTTGGGAATTTATAAAGAGTGTCCGCGGTGTTTTTGGCTTCATGTAAATCGCGGTCATAAACGACCGGGTGGGGCTTTTCCCTCACTTCCTGGCGGAATGGATTTAATTATTAAAGAATATTTTGACAAATATCGAGGAAAATTACCTCCGGAAATACAAGGAAAAGTCAGAGGTGTTCTTTTCGATGATCAAGAATTATTAAATCGCTGGCGAAATTGGAAAACAAGCTTAAGAATAGGAAACGAGGAGTGGTCCTTATACGGTGCTTTTGATGATGTTTTGCAAGATGGCGAAATTTTTATTCCGATTGATTTTAAAACCCGAGCATCGGAGGCAAAAGGGGAAACCAAAGAATTTTATCAACACCAGCTTGATCTTTATACTTTTCTTTTGGATAAAAATGGTTATAAAACCGACGGAACTTCTTATTTAATTTATTTTTACCCAAAAAGTGAGCAGGAAGGCGGAATCTTCAAATTTGAAATTACTCCAGAAGAAATAAAAACAAATTTAAATGATGCCCAAAATTTAATTAACAAAGCCGTCGAAACCCTCCAAAGACCAATTCCAAAAGAACATACCGAGTGTGAATTTTGCCGTTGGCATAAACTCATCGCCGAATTTGATTAATTATCATGGTTTTGGTGAAAATTGAGAAAAAGAGCCTTGTTTTTCTGGCTGGCGGGATTTTCCTTCTTCTGATTGGTTTTCTTTTAGGTCGAGTAAACATTGATAATAAATCTTCCTTGCCATTGCCAGTTTCAGAAACTTTTAAAGTAACTCGGGTAATTGACGGTGATACTATCGAAATCGAAGGTGGTGAACGGGTACGCTATTTAGGGATTGATACTCCAGAAACAGTTGATCCCCGAAAACCAGTTCAATGTTTTGGGGTTGAGGCTTCAAGGAAGAATAAAGAATTGGTTGAAGGGAAAAATGTTCGTTTGGAAAAAGATATTTCTGACAAAGATAAGTATGGCAGGCTTTTGCGCTATGTTTACGTGGATCCTTCGACAGGCTCAGGACAAGTCGTCTTTGTTAATCTTGAGTTGGTAAAACTTGGTTTTGCCACTTCTTACACCTATCCGCCAGACGTAAAACATCAAACTGAAATTCTTGCCGCCGAGGCAGAAGCCAGAAGAGAAAATCGAGGACTTTGGTCCGCTTGTCCTTTGGCATCACCAACAGTTTCCAGCCCATCCCCCAGCGGCAAGATTTCGGCTGATTGTAATATTAAGGGAAACATCAGCTCCTCTGGAGAAAAAATTTATCATCTTCAAACTTGTGGTTCTTATGCCAAAACCAAAATAGATGAGAGCCGGGGCGAACGCTGGTTTTGTTCAGAAGAAGAAGCCAAAGCAGCCGGTTGGCGCAAGGCTTTAAATTGTCCGTAATTTTTGTTTGACTTCTGAAAGTCTTCGTGATAGAATTTTTCTTAAGTTTAAGTGAGATTGAGAACGTCAGACGTTCTGAAGGTGGGAAGAACCCACCTTTTTAAGATACGCAAAGGCGCGGAACCCCGATTAAATCGGGGCGCGAAAACGCAGAAAATTTTGCGTTTCTGCGATACTATTATGGCTTATATACCAAGAACTGAATTTGCCACTGCCTTAACTCAAGTTGCCACAGAAAGAGGGATTGAGCCCGAGGTGGTTTTGGAAACAATTAAGGCAGCCATTGTCGCCGCCTACCGGCGGGATGCCCGGGAGCGGGGAATAGTAATTCCTGAAGAAGAAGAATTTGAAGTTGAAATAAACCCTTCTTCAGGCGAAGCAAAGATTTTTCAGAAAAAGGGCAAAAAAAGAGAAGATATTACCCCCCCTGGATTTGGAAGAATTGCCGCTCAGACCGCAAAACAAGTAATCTTGCAAAAAATCCGCGAGGCTGAGAAAAGTGCTATTTTGGATGAGTATTCGCAAAGAATAGGCACTCTAGTTTCGGGAATGATTCTCCGTTTTGATGGTCCTAACATTGTGGTTGATATTGGTAAAACCGAGGCGGTTATGCCTCCTTCAGAACAAGTCAGAAGCGAGGGCTACAAGCTTAATCAAAGACTGACGTTTTATATTGAAGGAATTAAAGAGGGACCTCGCGGTCAACAAATTATTGTTTCTCGAGCCTCAAGGGGTTTGGTGGAAGGACTTTTTAAACGAGAAGTACCTGAAGTCTCCTCAGGAGCAGTTGAAATTGCCGCCATTGCCCGAGAACCGGGAGGAAGGACTAAAATTGCTGTTTTCTCAAATCAAGCCGGAGTTGATCCAGTTGGCTCATGCGTTGGTCAAAAAGGGGTTAGGGTTCAGGAAGTAATTGAAGAGTTAAATGGGGAAAAAATCGATATCATTCAGCACAGCGATAATCCAGAAAAATTTATTACCGCCTCTTTATCTCCAGCTCAGGGAATAAGCGTTGAGCTTAATGAAAAACTAAAAACTGCTAAAGTGGTTGTCCCTGGGGATCAATTATCTTTGGCAATTGGCAAAAAGGGAGAAAACGTCAGGCTGGCGGCAAAATTGACTGGCTACAAAATTGATATTATGGGTGAAGGAGAGGGAAAACCTGCAACACCCGCCTCCGCGCCTCCTTCGCCGAAGCGGCTGCGGAGGCCGAGCAAGGCTACGGCGGGCAAGCAGAAAGCACAGAAAAAAACAAAAAAAACAAAAAAGAAGTGAGAAAAAATGGCCAAAAAAGAAGAGAAAAGCAAAGCTTTTACCCGGCCGCCGATTGTGGCGGTTTTAGGACACGTTGACCATGGAAAGTGCGTTACCGGTGAGACGTTAATTCCCCTCGCCGACGGTAGAGTTCTTACCGCCGCCAAAATTTTCGAGATTTATTCCGGCAGTCTTCAAGAAGAAAAATTTCCAGACGGATCAAGGTTTGAATTGAAAGGTTTACTTAAAGTTTTTAGCTTTGATGGAAAAAGAATAACCACGCGTCGCGTTTCTCATCTTTGGAAACTAAATTCTCCAAAGTACCTTGTTAGGACAGCACTTTATTCGGGTGATAGGGTGGTGACGACAGGAGAGCATCCTTTCTATCTTTTTACTCCCCATGGAGAAATCATCCAAAAGAAAGCAGAACAGTTAACAGTAGGTGATTTTGTCATTGTGCCGAAAGATTTACCTATCCGCTCGGCAAGCCTGAAAGATATTAAAAGAGATATTTTGCAAAGGATGATAGCTCGGGGGAATTGGGTAATTTTTTTACATAAAGAAGCAGAAAGGTTTTGGCAAAAAATCCAAAAATGCAAAACCAGCGATCTTGTGAGAAAGAATTTATTCACGACTGATGCCCGGACGCAGCTTGGAAAAAGACGGTTGCGCCTCCAGGACTATCTTAATCTTGGTTCTATTCTGGGTTTTACTGATGAGGAGCTTTATGATTTTATAACGGCAGTCAAGAATGCTTCCCCAAAATGGCGAGTTGGACACACAAGTAACAAAATTATTCTCCCTAAAACCAAAACAGATTTTACTAAATTGGCTTATATTACTGGCTGTATTGTCGGTGATGGTAGCCTTAATGAGAACAATATCTTCCTTCACAACAATGATGCTCAGGTTTATGGAACTTTTAGGAAATACATGGAGGAAATATTTGGTGTCGCTACTCAAACTAGGCGCGGTCATCCCGCCCTCAAGAGTTATACCACTGGCGGTAAAACATTGCGACGTTTTATGACAGAGATTTTCGATATTCCCCTCCTTCGGAAAAGCTCGGAGGTAGGGGTGCCTTCGTTAATAACCCGTTCCCTTCCGTTAATGAGAGAATTTATTGCTGGCCTTTTTGATACCGACGGCTATGTTTCGGAAATTAATTACAGCGCCGAATTTACAAGCAGAAGTGAGATTTTGTTAAGACAGGTAGGCGTGACCTTACTTCACTTTGGCATCCACAGTACGCTCTATCGCAAGAATGGTTATACTTATTTGCGTATCGCCAACAAGCCTTATCTTGAGATTTTCTTACGACAATTTAATTTACGGCTTGATTATAAGAAAACAAGAATTAAAAATGCTTTAACTAGGTCCTCGGTGAGTAGAATTTTTGATTTTACTCCTTTAACTTCTCAGTTTTTAAAGGGAATTAAAACTAACAACAAGGTAATTCCGTATTGGGGCAGTTACCAGAAAACCAGCGGGTTTTTAACTCGTCCTTTTTTAAAACACCTATCTTCTTTAGGATTACTAAAATTTAAGAATCAGATGGGAGCGGTTTTAAATACCAGTTTAAGTTCTGTGAGAGTTCGCAAGGTAGAAAAAATAAGAGCACGGGATAAATTTGTGTACGATTTTACTGTCCCTGACACGCATAACTTTATTGCTGAGCGTATCGTTATTCACAATACCACCCTTCTTGACCGTATCCGCCAAACACACGTCGCTGAAAGGGAAGCCGGGGGAATTACCCAAAAAATAGGCGCTTATCAGGTGACGGTGGAACCGTCATCCCGAGCGACCGAAGAGAGTCGAGGGATCCTTCGGCAAGCTCAGGATGACCTTGTGGACCAAACACGCAAGATCACCTTCATTGATACTCCAGGACATCAGGCTTTTTCCGCCATGCGGTCTCGAGGGGCAAACGTGGCTGATATTGTCGTTTTGGTGGTAGCGGCTGATGATGGTGTCATGCCCCAAACCCTAGAGTCTTTAGAGCATATCAAGGAAGCCCAAGTGCCATTCTTAGTTGCCATAAGTAAAATTGATCTCCCTGGAATCGACCCAGAGAAAGTAAAAAAACAGCTAGCTGATAATGGAGTTTTAGTTGAGGGATATGGTGGAGATATCGTCTGCGTCCCAGTTTCAGCCAAGACCGGACAAGGAATAGAAGAACTTCTAGAGATGATTCTTCTTTTGGGGGAGATGGAAGAAATTAAAAGCGACCCGCAAGCGCCCCTTGAGGCTGTCGTTATTGAATCAAAAATGGATAGGAGGGGGATGGTGGGAACGATGATTGTCAAAAATGGTACCCTAAGGACAGGTGAGCAGATTTTGGTTGAGAAAGTTTCCACTCGAGTTCGAGGAATGATGGATGAAAATGGCAGGAATTTAACTGAGGCTAAACCTGGTCAGCCAGTCGAAGTTTGGGGTTTTGAGAGTTTTCCTTTAGTGGGAGCCAAGGTGGAGAAAATAGAAGAACTAACAACTCCCCAAGCTTTGCCCAGGGAGATAGGAAAACTTGAAATTCCAGAAGAAGCAAAAGACAAACTTAAAATTATTTTAAGAACTGATTCTTTTGGTTCTGGAGAGGCGATAAAAGGAAGTTTACCAGGAAATGTTTTTATCGTTATGTCAGGCGTTGGAGACATCTTGGAATCTGATATTTTACTTGCCCGGACAATTAACGCTGAAGTTGTTGGTTTTAATGTCAAAGCCTCCTCTCAAGTTGAGAAACTGGCAGAAACCGAAAAAGTGAAGATAAAAACCTATAAAATTATTTATGAACTTTTGGAGGATGTAGAGAAAAAAGGACTGGAGAAAGTTTTGCCTGAAGTTGAAAGAGAAATCTTGGGTAAAGCGGTGATTATTAAGGGATTCAATATCTCCGGAACAAGAATTGCTGGTTGCAAGGTTTTAGAAGGAAGAATAAATAAGACTTGCAATTTGTCTCTTCAAAGAGGGGGAAAGGAAGTTGGAGAAACAAAAATTTCTTCAATGAAACATCAAAAAACTGATATTTCCGAGGCTTTAGAAGGAGAAGAATTTGGCGCAGTTTTCACGCCCTCACTTGACTTCAAGGTTGGTGATGTGTTAATATCAGCCCGCCCTGCCCAAGACAAATGAATAAGAATTATCCTTTCACAGAAATTCAAAGACTTTTAGGAGAAGCAAAAAATGTTTTGATTTGCTTGCCTAAAAGCGTTACTTTAGATCAGGCAGCGGCCGGTCTTTCTCTATTTTTAAGTCTTTCAAAAACAGGAAAAAGTGTCAATATCGTCTCTCCCGAACCAATGACAGTTGGGTTCTCCCACCTTGTAGGTCTTGATAAAATAACTGATAAAATCTTAGGGGGAAATTTAGTTTTAACCATAAATACCCCAATTGAGAATGTTGATAAAATTTCAACCACAGATGATGGTCAACACCTAAGTTTAGTTATTGCCCCGAAAGCAGGGGTCTCGCCAATCACTAAAGAACAAATTATTTTTAACCAATCTGGGGGAGGAGTAGATCTTGTTATTACCGTCGGCGCAAGGAAAGTTGAAGGCTTAGGAAAAATATATTTAGAAAACCAGGTAATTTTTCAGGAAAAACCGATAGTCAACATTGACAATAACCCTCAAAATTCTAATTTCGGGAGATTAAACCTGGTGGATTTGGAGTCTTCCTCTTGTTCGGAGACGGTGGCGGCGATTATTCAGAGTCTAGGTTTGCCGATTGATGAAGACATTGGCTCTAATTTAATCCAAGGAATAGGAGAGGCAACGCAAAATTTTCAAAATCCGAAAGTTTCCGCTGATACCTTTGAGGCAGCGGCTTTCTGTTTGCGAGCCGGAGGAAGAAGAGAGGTGGTTTCTCCTCCAAAAGAAGAGAAGAAAACCCAAGCGGCGGCCCCCTCGGACTGGCTTGAACCCAAAATCTACAAAGGCTCAACCCTGCCATAATCTCTTCTTGCGAAGCAAGACTTACTTTTGATATAATTAATGTACTTATGCCGCTGACTTTAGAGGAAAAGAAAAAAATAATTGAAAAATTTGCCACTGTTCGGGGTGATACTGGTAGTCCTGAAGTCCAAATTGCCCTTTTGAGCGAAAAAATAAAAAAACTCACCGAGCATCTTAAAGACCATAAAAAGGATGTTCATTCAAGAAGGGGACTTTTGTCTATGGTCTCAAAAAGAAGAAGACTTTTATCATATCTTTTAAAAAAAGATGAAGATCGTTATAAAAAGGTAATTTCAGACCTCGATCTTCCAAAATAACTTCATGAGAAAAATTTCCAAATCAGCAGAAATTGGAGGAAGAACCTTGATGCTTGAGACTGGCGGGATTGCTTATCAGGCAAAATCGGCAGTTTTAGCCCGTTATGGAGACACCGAGGTTTTAGCCGCAGTTTGCTCTGGAGCAAAGAGAGAGGATCTAGACTACCTTCCTTTGGACATTGAGTACGTTGAGAGGCTCTACGCCGGGGGGAGAATTAAGGGCTCCCGTTGGGTAAAGCGAGAAGGAAGACCCTCGGATGAAGCGATTTTAGTTGGTAGGTTAGTTGATCGCTCTCTCCGGCCACTTTTTCCCAAAGAATATTTAAATGAGACCCAGATAACAATTACCGTTCTGTCGGTTGATTTGGAGAATAGTCCGGATACCTTGTCAGTTATTGCCGCCTCGGCTGCTTTAGCGATTTCTGATATTCCCTGGAGTGGACCAGTCGGAACAGTCAGAGTAGGGCTTAAGGATGGAAGTTGTTTTGTTAATCCAGTTAATGGCGAATTGGAATTTTCTGACCTAGATTTAGTCGTCTCCTCAAGTGGTGATAAGGTAGTAATGATTGAAGCAGCAGCCAAACAGGTTCCCGAAGAGAAATTTTTAGAGGCGATAAACTTTGGAAGCCAAGAGGCTTCAAAAATTATTTCTCTAATTTCTTCCTTGGCAAAAGAGGCAGGAGTTCCCAAAAAAGAGGTTGAGAAAGAGCATGTAGACCAGGAAATTAAAAGCAGGATAGAAAAAGCAATAAAGAAAAATATGGACCTTATATTTTCGGATAAAATAGAGAGTTTCGAGGTAAAAACTGCAATTTTGGAAGAATTTTCAGAAGAGAAAAAGAGGGAGATTGGGAAAATTTTTGATGAGGTTTTCAAAAAGGCAGTTAGAGAAAAGACATTGTCAGGTAAAAGAATCGATGGGAGAGAGGCTGATGAGATAAGACCAATCGAAATTGAGGTTGGACTTCTACCTCGAACTCATGGGAGTGCCCTTTTTTCTCGGGGTCAAACCCAGGTTTTAACGGTCACAACCCTTGGCAGTCCTTCGCTTGAACAGTTAATTGAAAGTCCAGAAGGAGAAGAAACCAAAAGATTTATTCATCATTATAGTATGCCGCCATATTCAATGGGTGAGGTAGGCAGAGTGGTTGGCCCAAATCGTCGAGAAATCGGACACGGAGCCTTAGCAGAGAAAGCCTTAGAACCGGTGATTCCTTCGGTAGATGAATTTCCCTACACTATTCGTCTGGTTTCCGAGGTTTTATCTTCGAACGGCTCAACTTCAATGGCTTCAGCCTGTGGTTCGAGTCTTTCTTTAATGGACGCTGGAGTACCAATTTTAGAGCCTGTCGCTGGGATTGCCATGGGATTAATGATGGGAAAAGACGGGAAGTTTATGATTTTGACTGATATTTTAGGAATGGAGGATTTTAATGGAGATATGGATTTTAAGGTTGCCGGAAGCAAAAATGGAATTACCGCCGTCCAGCTGGATGTTAAAATCCCCGGACTTGACAGTAATGTAATTGAAGAGACCATAAAAAAAGCCCGCCAGGCAAGACTTTTTATTTTAGAAAAGATGACCCGCGCCCTACCCAAGCCGAGAGAAAGACTTTCCCAGTATGCCCCCCGAGTAGTTGTTTTGCATGTTGATCCGGAAAAGATTGGTGAGGTTATTGGTCCAGGTGGAAAAGTAATTAGAAAAATAATCGCCGAAACCCAAGCGACGGTTGACATTGAAGACGACGGAACAGTCAATATCTCCGGAATTGACGAAGCTTCGGTAAAGAAGGCAGTTGATTTGGTTGGTGGTTTAACCAAAGAGGTTCGCCCTGGTGAGATTTACGAGGGAGTCGTCAAAAGAATTCAGCCTTTTGGGGCGTTTGTCGAGATAATACCAGGAAAGGAAGGTCTGATTCATGTTTCGCAAATGTCCCCTGGTTTTGTCAAAGACCCATCAGAAATTGTTTCTGTTGGGCAAAAGGTAAAAGTGAGGGTGACGGAGATTGACGAGCTAAAAAGGATTAATCTTTCGATGCTTTTTGGTGAACAAAAGGAAAGGCAGAAATTTCGCCCTCAAGCTTTAAAACCCCGATTTTTCCGTCCTCGTCGACCTAGCTGGTAAAATTTAGCAAGGTTTGCTAATATAAACCTAAAAGGACACGACGCTGCCCATGACCGAAAAACCAGAAATTCTCATCGAGATAGAAAAACTTGAAAAGAAAATAAAGGAAGTCACCCTCCCGCCTGAACTCAAAGAAAAACTTGAAGAAGAAACCCTAAGACTCCGAAGACTAGCTGGGTCTGGCGGATATACTCAAGAGTACGTCCAGATTTCAACTTATGTTGACTGGGTTTGCCGTCTTCCGTGGATAAAAAGAAGCGATGACATCTTAGACCTTGATTTTGCCAAGAAAATTCTTGATAAGAATCATTATGGTTTGGGACCAATTAAAGAAAGGATTTTAGAATATTTAGCAGTATTGAAATTAAAAAGAGCAAGAGGGCAAGAGAGCGAAAGGGTGAGAGGGAGTTTTATGAGAGCGCCGATTCTTTGTTTTGTCGGTCTTGTTGGAACTGGGAAAACAACGATTGCTTATTCAATTGCCGAAGCGATGGGAAGAAAATTTGAAAGAATTCCTTTTGGCGGAATGGGAGATCCTTTATATCTTCGGGGGCAATCGCGAGTTCACCCAGACAGCGAACCAGGGCAAGTTATAAAGGCTTTACGTAGAGCCGGGACAAAAAACCCGGTAATTTTACTTGATGAAATTGATCGGGTAGTTGAGGAATCGCGGGCGACGATCATGGGAGTTTTAGTTGAACTTTTAGATCCTGAACAAAATATGGCTTTTTCTGATCACTATCTAGACTATCCTTTTGACTTGTCTGAGGTTTTGTTTATCGCCACCGCCAACAATACGACTAATATTTCAACCGCAGTAATGGATCGACTTGAACCGATGATGATGCCTTCTTATACTGATGAGGAGAAGATTACCATTGGACGGGATTATATTTTGCCAAGAACAATAGAAGAAGCAGGACTAACTAAAGATAATTTGGAGATAAGCGAGGTAGTTTGGCCCAAAATTGTCAGACCCCTAGGTTATGACGCGGGAGTAAGAACCTTGGAGCGGACAATTAATGGCATTTGCCGCAAAGTCGCCAAAATGATGGTTGAGAAAAAAGACAAAAAATTCCGGCTGACAGAGGAGAACATCAAGGAATTTTTGCCTACCTGGTAGGTGGATCGGAAGTTGGTTACCCGACAATGAATTGCCGGGAGTGGTCTCAGATGCCCTCAAATACTCGGCATTGAAATGCCGAGCCTGTTTTTGAAAACTTGGCTCTTTAGAGCCGAGTAGTTTAGAACCTAAATTTTTGAGACTCGACACTTCAGTGCCGAGAGTATCGAGCTGCCGGAAATGTTACAATTGGGACGGTTAGAAAATATATAAAAGAACAAGAAAATAAGTATCATTAAACCGTAGAGAATTGGGTGAAAGAAAGCCACTTTAATTATTTAAAGTACTTGTTTAAATGACTTTAGAAGAAAAGGAAGAAAAATTAAAAGAAATTTCCCAGGAAATTTCTTCTTGTCGGAGATGTTCTCTTTATAAAACTGCCACCCAAGCAGTTCCTGGAGAGGGAAATCCGAATACAAAAATTATGTTTATTGGTGAGGCGCCCGGTTTTTTTGAGGACAAACAAGGAAAACCATTTGTTGGTCAAGCCGGTAAGTTATTGGAACAATTACTTCAATTAATTAAAGTGGCTCGAAAAGATGTCTGGATTGGAAATTTGATAAAGCACAGACCACCTGGCAACCGTGATCCACTGTCGGAAGAGATTCAATCTTGTTCAGTTTGGCTTGATAAACAAATAGAAATTATAAACCCAGAAATTATTGTTACTTTGGGTAGATTTTCGATGGCAAAATTTTTGCCAGGCGAATCTATTTCTAAAATTCATGGAACAAGTCGCATGGTATACTGGAATAGCAGAAAGATAATGGTGATGCCGATGTATCACCCGGCGGCTGGGTTAAGAAATGGGGGAATCTTGAAGGAATTAAGAAACGATTTTAGTAAACTGGGACAATTATTGAATAAAAAACTTGCAACACAGAGGACACTGAAATGAACCAGAAAGCAGAGAAAAATTATTTAAAAATCATTTCCCTTGGCGGGTTTGGACAGGTGACAAACAATATGTTTGTCTATGAGACGGAAAAAGACATTTTAATTGTCGACTGTGGTATTGGTTTTCCCACTGAAGAAATGAGAGGGGTGGATTTGCTTATTCCTGATGTTTCCTATCTCCTGCCTAAAAAACAAAAAATTAAGGGACTTATAATTTCTCATGGTCATGATGATCACATCGGTGCTCTTCCCTACATCTTGCCTAAACTTGGCAAAATTCCTGTCTTCGGCTCAAAGTGGGCTTTAGCCTTAGCTAGGGAAAAACTTTCTGAATTTGGTTTTGGGGCAAATTTTCAAGAAATATCCGAAGGTAAAAAACTTTTTTTGGGAAATTTTCAAATCGAATTCATTGAGGTGACTCATTCGATTCCCGAAACAATGCATTTGGTAATTTCGACTCCAATTGGAATTTTTTATCATGCGGCTGATTTTAAACTTGATTTAACCCCAGTGATGGGGAAGCCAACAGACCAGAATCTTATTGTTCAAGTCGGTAAAAGAGGAGTTTTTTGTCTTCTTTCGGATTGTTTGCGAGCAGAAAGAGAGGGATTTACTCCTTCAGAGGCAAAACTTCAAGAAATGTTTGAAAGAGAAATCGAGAAAACCTTGGGAAAATTTTTTGTTACCACCATGTCCTCGAACATCTCCAGGCTTAAGCAGGCAATTGAGGTTTCTCAAAGACACAAGCGAAAAGTGGTTTTAGTCGGTCGGTCGGTGGAAGAAAATGTGGCTCAAGCCTTAAAACTTTCCTATTTAAAATTTCCCCCAAACTTATTTTTATCAGTGAAAGAAGCAAGAAGATTCCCCGCTTTGGGTCTTACCTTTTTGGTGGCTGGAAGTCAAGGACAACCAGGTTCGGCTCTGGAAAAAATTGTCGCGGGCGAGCATGAAGTTAAAATTGAAAGGGGAGATAAAGTTGTTTTTTCTACGGATTATATTCCTGGCAACGAAGCGGCAATTTACGCTTTGATTGATGAAATTATGCGTCAAGGTGGAGAAGTTTCTTATGCTGATGTGACCTCTGACGTCCATGTTTCTGGTCATGGATCTTCTTCCGATTTAAAAAAACTAATTGAGATGGTAAAACCGAAATTTGTTTTACCCATTGGGGGAAATTTTCGCCACATGATTGCCTATCAAAAATTGGCTCAAGGATTGGGTTTTCAAAAAGATAGAATAATTCTTCCCGATAATGGTCAAATAGTTAAATTATTTTCCGAAGGGAGGGTGGATCTTTCCCAAGCCATTGAGGTTAGGACAGTGATGGTTGATGCTTTAGGAGTTGGCGATGTTGGCAATGTAGTTTTACGCGACCGAAAAATTCTCTCCCAAGAAGGAATTGTGGTGGCAATTATTCTGATTGACCAACTAACTTTTAAACTTTTAAGTGAGCCAGAAATTGTTACCCGAGGTTTTGTTTATGTTAAGGAGTCAGAAAAATTAATCAGGGAAACAAAGACAGAGATAAAGAAAATTTTAGCAAAATGGACAGGCAAAAAAACTGAATTTCGTTTTGTCCAAAGAGATCTTCAGGACGCTCTTGAGAAATTCTTCTTTCAAAAAACTGGTCGCCGACCGATAATCCTTACCCAGGTGATTAAAGTTTGACCCCGCCAAGCGTGGCGAGTATAATTAAGTTTGATGATCCTGCCAGGTTTACCATCACAGTTTCCCTCCCGACGGTTTTTACGCCGCTCTTTTCGGGTTCGCCTTAGAAGATCAACTATTTTCTCAATCGGGAGTGTTTGTTTTCTTTCCTTAGCAGGGCTGACTATTATCTCTTTTTTAAGACAGGGGAGTTTACTGATTAAGCTAAATAGCTATCTTTTACATCTTTTTGGTTGGGGGGTAATTTTTCTTCCATTTATTTTAACTGTTGCCGGTTTAGTGCTCACTAAACTAAAAACCCCAGTTAACGAACCCCACGTTTTTGTTGGTGCCATTTTGCTTTTGCTTTCATCTCTTGGTTTGACCAAAGCCGGAGTTTTTGGTCGAGAAATCTGGATTGGGACCGCGGGAATGATTACTTCTGCCGGAGCATTATTAGTCCTGGTTGGTGGAGTTTTAATTGGTCTAATTGTTCTTTTTAATACTTCAATCGACCAGGTCATTATTTTTATAATTAATCTTTTAAAAAGCATTAAAGGTTTTGTTGTCGCAGTTCGCAAACCAAAAGTCCCAAAGGTTTTGGAAGAAAAGCCCCTCCTTCGAGTTTCTGAAGCTCAACCCCTAAAAGCGGTGCCCGCAAAGGAAGAACTTGCTCCAGGTTTAAGCGCCATCTCCTCGGCTCAAACAAAAATTTGGGAATATCCACCGATAACGCTTCTTTCCGATGTTTTTGGAAGTAAAGCAGACAGGGGTGATATCAAGAGTAATGCAGCCATTATTGAGAAAACTTTAGAGTCTTTTGGAATTTCTGCTCGGGTGGTTGAGGTAAATTTAGGTCCGGCAGTTACCCAATATGCTTTTGAGGTTGCTTTGGGAACAAAACTTTCTAAAATTACCGCTTTATCAAATGATTTGGCTTTGGCGTTGGCTGCTCCCCATGGACAGATTAGGATTGAAGCGCCGATTCCCGGAAGGTCTTTGGTTGGGATAGAGCTTCCCAATCGTTCCCTTGAGTTTGTCACTTTGAAAAAAATGCTAGAGTCAAATGTTTTAAAAAATGCCAAGAGCAAGTTAACGGTTGCTTTAGGACTTGATGTTTCAGGCGAGGCAGTTGTGGCTGATATTGCCCGAATGCCTCATGTTTTAATTGCTGGTTCAACTGGAAGCGGGAAAACTGTTCTTCTGAACTCTTTTATTGCCACCCTTTTATTTCAGACAACTCCAAATGAAGTCAAATTAATTTTGGTTGATCCAAAAAGGGTCGAGCTTGTTCAATACAATGGTGTTCCCCATCTTCTAACTCCAGTTATCGTTGATCCCGAAAAGGTTCTTTCGGCTTTAAAATGGGCAATTTCCGAGATGGACAGAAGATATAAGCTTTTTGCCGAAACCGGGGTCCGCAACATTGACTCTTATAACGAGCTTTCTGGTTTTGTTGCCATGCCCTATATTGTGATTATCATTGACGAGTTGGCAGATATCATTCTTTTTGCTCCAGTTGAGGTTGAGGATGCCATTTGTCGAATTGCCCAAATGGCGCGGGCAACGGGAATCCATTTGGTTATTTCAACCCAACGTCCCTCGGTTGATGTTTTAACTGGATTGATTAAAGCCAATATTCCTTGTCGAATTTCTTTTGCCGTTTCCTCAATGGTTGACTCAAGAGTTATTCTTGACCAAGGGGGAGCAGAAAAACTTTTAGGTCGAGGAGACATGCTTTATATTCCTCCTGATCAAGCAAAAGCAACTCGAATTCAGGGTGCTTTTGTCTCCGAACCAGAAATTCAACGCTTAATTGATTTCTTACGGAAAAAAGCAGCCCCGGCTTATACCGAGGAAGTAACGACTATGCCAGTTGGGGTAAGACGTTGGGGGGTAAAGGGTGAGGAAGAGGAAAGAGACGAGCTTTTTGAAGAAGCCCTACGGACTGTTTGTCAGTATGAACGGGCAAGTGCATCCCTTTTGCAGCGTCGGCTCTCAATCGGTTATGCCCGGGCGGCCCGGATTCTGGATCAGCTGGAGGCAGCAGGAGTCGTTGGTCCGGGAGAAGGTTCAAAGCCTCGGGATGTTTTAGTCCGTAATCCTGACGAATTCTTAAGCTCCTCTGGAGAAACTTCATGAAAACTGTTGGCGAGATTCTAAGAAATGAAAGACTGAAAAAGAAGCTTGCCCTGAGCGAAGTCGAAGGGGCGACAAAAATAAAAGTGCGCTTTCTTGAGGCTTTGGAAAAGAATGATTTTTCCAAAATCGCCGAAGCTACGGTAGTTCGCGGTTTTATCAAAAATTATGCCGAGTTCCTTGGGCTCTCCTCACGTGATTTGCTGGCTATCTTTCGCCGGGATTTTATTGAGGATGAAAAGGGAAAGATTCTGCCTCGGGGAGTTTATGAACCACTTTATCAGCCAAATTTTTCTTGGACACCAAAATTGACGATTGGATTTGGAGTCGGGGCTTTATTTTTCATTCTGGCTACCTATTTAGCATTCCAACTTTTGGGGTTTTTAGGTTCTCCCCCCTTGGAAATTTATTCTCCGGCAAACAGAGAAAGTCTTAAAACAAATGAGGTGAGAATTCAAGGGAAGACTAGTCCTGACGCAGTAGTTTTTATTAATGGAGAAATGGCTTTAGTTCTAGCCGATGGTTCTTTTGAAAAAACTCTCGCCCTTTCTCCTGGAGAAAACAAAATCTTAATTGAAGCCCTATCCCGCCGGGGAAAGAAGACAAAAATTGAAAGAACTATTTACTTTGGTCCTTGACACCACAGATTTTAGGATTTAGACTTTTAGAAGAAGTAGACTGCCCACGGCGTAAAATTCTCGAGAATTAACGCCGTAGGCACGTTATTGTTTCGCAATTTACGTGCCATGGATACCACTCAAATTCTTCTTATCATTACGGTTTTGGTTTTAACCACTATCCTTTCGATTGTCGGAGTTGAGGTTTTTCTAATCTTGAAGGAATTTCGCCAGTCAGTTCGAAAAATGAACAAAATTTTAGATGACACGGGAATAATTTCTGAATCTATTGCCAAACCAATTTCAGGCATTTCTGATCTTGCTACCGGTCTTCGTTCCTTGGCAGAATTTATTAAGACGTTTTTGAAAGAAGGTGGAGGCGAAGAGAAAAAGATTGAGAAAAAATCCTCCTTCGCTGAAGCTTCGGAGGACAAGGAAAAACAAGAAGAATTACCTTCGGAATCGCCGGCGCGCCGCTTCTTCCTTCGGGCTGGTAAAAGGCTCTCCTAAATAGTATAATTTTCTTCGTGACCGCTAAAGAATTAAAGCAAAAATATCTTGATTTTTTTGCCAAAAAAGGGCATAGAGTTATCCCCAATGCTTCCTTGATTCCCGAAAACGATCCAACTGCTCTTTTTATTTCCGCCGGCATGCACCCGCTGGTACCATATTTACTTGGTGAGCCTCACCCCTTTGGCGAGAGACTTTGCTCGGTTCAAAGATGTCTGCGGACCGATGATATTGATAAAGTCGGAAATACTGTCCATCATACCTTTTTTGAAATGTTGGGAAATTGGAGTTTGGGAGATCCTGCCTCGCCTGACGGCATCGGACAAGGCGGGTACTGGAAAAAAGAAGCGATCCAGTGGAGTTTTGAGTTTTTAACCGGTAAAGAATGGTTGGGAATTGACAAAAACAAACTGGCAATTTCCGTTTTTGCTGGAGATAACGATGCTCCATTTGATAAGGAATCATATGATATTTGGGTTTCATTGGGTATATCCGATACTCGAATAGCAAAATTACCCAAAAAGAACAATTGGTGGGGCCCGGCTGGGAAAACTGGTCCCTGCGGACCGGATACGGAAATGTTTGTTTGGGTGGGCAAAGATGAAGCACCAAAAACCTTTAATCCAGATGATGTTTCCTGGGTTGAAATTTGGAATGATGTTTTTATGGAGTACGAAAAAAAGTTAAAAATTAAAAATGAAAAATTAAAAAATGAGAACGCCAGAGAAAAGGATTTCGAATATGTTTTTCTTAAACAAAAAAACGTGGATACCGGGATGGGAGTTGAGAGAACGGTTGCGGTTTTGGGTGGACTTGATGATGATTACCAAACAGAACTGTTTAAACCAATAATTCAATCAATTGAAGTGCTTTCTGGAAAAAATTACGAGCAAGAAGAAAACCAAAAACCAATGCGAATTATTGCTGATCATCTTCGGGCGGCAACATTTTTGATTTCCGATGGTGTGACACCTTCAAATGTTGAACAGGGATATGTTTTGCGCCGACTGATTCGACGAGCAGTCCGTTTTGGAAGAACACTTTCCGCCAAAGGCGGACAATTAATTAAACTGTTTACTCCAAATGCTGCAGAAACTGTAATTCAGACAATGAAAGGAGAATATCCAGAATTAGAAAAGAAAAAGAACCAGATTTTGGAAACTTTGACTTTGGAAGAAGAAAAATTTAAAAAAACCTTAGAGCGCGGACTTAAAGAAATAGAAAAATGTAAAAAACTTGATGGAAAAATTGCTTTTTATCTCTACGAAACCTATGGATTCCCTCTGGAGATGATCGAGGAAATTGTTCAAGAAAGGGGGCAAAAAATTGATAAAAAAGCATTTGAAGAAGAATTTAAAAAACATCAGGAAACTTCTCGGGTTGGGGCAGAGAAAAAATTTGCCGGCGGCTTGGCGGATCATTCGGAGAAAGTTACAAAACTTCATACAGCTACCCATCTTTTGCATTCTGCCCTGCGGAAAATTTTAGGCGAGCATGTTAAACAATCTGGTTCAAATATCACGGCCGAGCGGCTTCGTTTCGACTTTCCCAACCCACGGAAACTCACGGAAAAAGAACTGAAAGACACGGAAGAATTAGTAAACCAGAAGATAAAAGAAAACCTGCCAGTTGAGATGGAAATGATGACGCTTGAGCAAGCCAAGGAGAAAGGAGCCATGGCTGAATTTGAAAAAAAATATGGTGAAAAAGTTAAGGTTTACTCAATCGGAGACCCTTCGGTAGGCTCAGGGCAAGTTTTTTCGGTTGAAGTTTGCGGTGGACCTCATGTTGACTTTACAGGCAGGCTTGGAAGGTTTAAGATTATAAAAGAAGGGTCGGCAGGCGCCGGTATCCGTCGGATCTATGCAACACTAGACTAACTATTTGCTATTTACTATTTAAAATTTACTATAATCATGGAGCTGCCTAACATCATCGATAAAATAACTCATCCAGAAGAAAAAGCTAAAAAAGAATATTTTTGGGCTCTTCAAATTTGGGACGAAGGAGTCAAAAGCGCTATCTGGACGGTTGAAGAGGAGAAAACCAAGGTTGTGGCTTTAGGGAGCCATGAGGCTTGGGAAGATGGAGTTGAAGAGTTAACGATTGCCGTTGATAAAAGTCTTTCGACAGCCTCTGAACGGTTTGTTGGCGAAGGAGGCGAGCCCTCAAAAGTTATTTTTGGCTTACCAGAAGACTGGACATTGGAGAACAAGATTAAGCCCGAGTATCAGGAAAAGCTTTCGGCTCTTTGTCAGAAATTAGAGCTTGAGCCAGTTGGTTTTGTTTCAACTTTTGATGCCTTGAATCATCATTTAAAAGATGTCGAAGGGACACCAGCTTCGGCAATTTTAATTAGTCCCGGCAGAACAAAAGTAACTTTGGCGATTGTTGAGGTTGGGAAAATAAAGGGAGTAGAGCAAATTGTGCGAAGCGAGAATTTGGCAGCTGATGTTTGTGAAGGATTATTGCGATTTACCGGGATTGAAATTTTGCCTTCACGAATGCTTCTTTTCAATGGTGAGGACATGGAGGAAGCAAGGCAGGTTTTAATTGGTTATCAGTGGCAAACTTTTCAAATTGAGGGAAAAAGGCTTCCGTTTTTACATTTTCCCAAAATAGAAATTCTTCCTTATGATTTTGATATCACTGCCGTTTCCTTGGCTGGAGGAAAAGAAGTGGCTAAAAGTTTAGGATTTAAAGTTATCTCTGAACCAAAAAAAGAAGTGGAACCCTCTAGAGATTTGGGATTTGTTAAAGGCAAAGATGTGGCTTCAGAGTTTAAAGCAGAGGTTGTCCCTGTGCCTGAGGAACCAACTTTTGCCCCGCCCCAAGAGGAAAAACCCAAACCAACACTCGGGCTTTTAAAAGAAAAGTTATCCACAATTCATCTCCCCTCATTACCAGCCCTGCCGGTTGGAATGCCGCTTGTTACCATGGGTGTTGGAATAATCCTTTTAATCTTAGGAGCAGTGGTGGTCTTTTGGTGGAATGTGCCCAAAGCTCAAGTGACAATTTATGTCACTCCTCAAGCTCTCGAAAAAGGGCTAGAGTTGACCGTTGATCCAAATCAAGAAGTGGTTGATGAGAAAAATTTTATTTTGCCGGCTCAAGTCATTGAAACCCAGGAAACTGGAGAGAAAACCGCCCCAACTACTGGGGAGAAAACTGTGGGTGAGCATGCTCGTGGCGAGGTAACTGTCTATAACCGGACAGATAGCAAGAAGATCTTTGCTGAGGGAACAATTATTGTTGGACCGGGAAATCTTAAATTTACTCTTGATCGAGAAACAACTGTTGCCTCTAAAACCCCAGATTTAGCAAGCGGAGTGGATAAGTGGGGAGAGACGAAAACTGCCGTTACTGCTGTTGATATTGGCGCTCAATATAATTTAGCTTCCTCCTCCCAGTTTTCTTTTAAAGATTTTCCCACCTCTTCATATTTGGCTAAAAATGAGTCTGCTTTCATTGGCGGGACAAGTCGGCAGATCCAAGCAGTTTCCGAAAAAGACCAAAAAGACCTTCTCGTAAAACTTTCTCAAGAACTTACTGAGAAAGGGAAAATGAGTCTTTTATCTAAAGTGTCCTCAGGTAAAAAATTAATTGAGGAGATTCTGGCTCAGCCTGTTTCTACAAATTTTGATCATAAAGTCGGCGATGAAGCCCAAACGCTGGCTTTAAACCTAACCGTTAAAGTAACTGGACTGACTTTTACTGATGAGGATCTTGCTTTTTTGGCTCAGAAACTTATCTCAGGCTCAATTCCCCAAGATTTCGAACTTAAGAAAGAAGAAATCACTGCCCGTTTTGAGATTAAGAAGAAAAATGAGGACGGGAGCATTCTTTTCAAGACAATTATTAAAGCCAATCTTTTGCCAAAGCTAGACAAAGAAGAAATTATTAAAAATATCAAGGGAAAGTACCCAGATCTTGCCAAAAAGTATCTTTCAAGTCTTTCCGGGTATGCTGATTCAGAAATTATCCTTTCTCCCCGGCTTCCCGGAATATTGGGAACCATCCCTAGAAGGGAGAATAAGATTACCCTTGAGATAAGGAGTAAGTAGATGCACTATTGTTATGTTAAAAAAGAGAGCCAAACTCGAGAACATGCCGTAAATAGCAAATTTTTATCTATTTTTTTGAGTTTGGTCGGTTTTATTTTAATCGGAAGCGCAGCCGGACCGATTTTCTTCTATCAATTTTTTGTTTCCCCAAAATTTTCCGAGATGATAAAACCGATACCCCAAGAGCAAGTTTTAGGAGAAAAAAATGTAGAGGAAGTTGATTTTACTAAAGTATCCAACTGGTTTCCGACTGCGCCAAAACTTCCACCTTTACCCTCAAAAATCACCCATTATACCTTGACTATCCCAAAACTAAAAATTGCCGAGGCTGTAGTTCAAATTGGTGGCGAAGATTTGAAAAAAAGCCTGATTCAATATGAAGGAACAGCTTTTCCTGGTCAATTTGGCAATACGGTTGTCTTTGGTCATTCGGTTTTGCCTCAATTCTATAACCCCAAAAACTATTTAACCATTTTTTCAACCTTACCGACCTTAAAAGTGAAAGATGAAATTTTGGTTGATTTTGACGGGGTTAAATATAAGTACATGATTGAACAAATGACTGAAGTTAAAAAAGAAGATATTTCTGTTCTTGAACAAAAATATGACGATTCATATTTAACCCTGATTACCTGTGTTCCGCCGGGGACATACCTGCGCAGGTTGGTGGTTAGGACAAGGTTGGTCAAGATATGAAAATATTGGGAATAGATTATGGTGAGAGAAAAATTGGGTTGGCAATCTCTGAAGGAGTGCTAGCCGAGCCCTTAAAAATAGTAAAAAGTAACAGGCAAATTGTAAGTATTTGCCAGAAAGAGGGAATTGAGAAAATAGTCGTCGGAATATCTGAAGGAAAAATGGCGGAAAGAGCAAGAAAATTTGGGCGTGGTTTGGGAAAAATTACCGGGTTGCCAGTTAAGTTTCAAGATGAAACCTTGACGAGTCAAGAAGCAGTTGCTAAAATGAAAGAGATAGGCAAGAGAGTCAAAGACGAAGATGCTATCTCTGCGGCGCTAATATTGCAAGAGTATCTGGAAACGCAAAAACGTAGAATTTAGCAAAAACGCAAAATTTTTAGCGTCTCTGCGCCGAGCGAAGCGAGGTTCAGCGTCTTAGCGTTATAATATGTTTAAAAAAATTATTGCTCCAGTTCAAGCATGGTTACTTGCCCAAGGCAAGTGTGTTGGTTGTGGTGTATCTTTAGAAAAAGGCAAAAGGCAGATCAAAAGTGACCTAGGGGAAAAAGTGACTTGCAAATGTGGCAGAATTTACATTTTTGATAAAAAGACTAAAAAATATCGCCGGGCCCTCTTTGAAGAAGTCTAGACCAACACGAATTAACACGAATTTTGCTTACTGGTTTTGTTGTGTTATATTGGATGCCAGTAAGCTTTTTTAATGCCCAAAAAGCATTTTCGGGCTCGCGAATTTAAACGAATGAAAAAGGTATTATTTTTTATTCTTCTTTCTTCTCTCTTCTTTCTTCTCTCTTGGCTATGGTGGTCTTGGGCGACTTCGCCAGCCTGCCAGAAAGACTGTCAGCCTAAAATTTTTGTGGTTTCAAAAGGAGAAAGTTTAGGTTCAGTTAGCCAGCGCCTGGAGAATGAAAAACTCATCCGTTCTTCAGTTGCTTTTCAAATTTTGGCAACCAGCCAAGGGATTACTCGAAAAATTCAGGCAGGCGATTTCCGGCTTAATCCAAAGATGGCGCCTTTAGAAATCGCCAGGGAATTAACCCACGGAACCCTAGATCGTTGGGTAACAATTATTGAGGGATTAAGAAGAGAACAAATCGGCCAATACTTGGCCTCAAATTTCCAATTTCCAGATTCCAATTTCCAATATGAGGAATTTCTGGAACAAACCAAAAATTTAGAGGGAAAACTTTTTCCTGATACCTATTTAATTCCTCGAGAGGCGGATGCTAAAAAAATTGTTGAGATTTTAACCAAAAATTTTGCCAAAAAAACTCCTCTACCGACAAGAGAAGTCCTGATTTTAGCCTCAATTGTGGAAAGAGAGGCAAAATATAGCCAGGATAGACCGATTGTGGCGGGAATTTTACTTAAACGCCTGGCAAAGAACTGGCCATTGCAGGCGGATGCGACGGTCCAGTATGCGGTGGGGAGCAAGAAGTGCGAAGGGAGAAGTGAAAAGTGTGAAGATTGGTGGCCAAAAAATTTAACCCGCGAGGATTTAAAAATCAAATCTCCCTACAATACTTATCTTTACCCCGGTCTTCCGCCAGGACCAATCTGTAATCCCGGTCTGGCAGCAATTAAGGCAGTTTTAGATCCCCAAAGTACTGACTATTGGTATTATCTTTCGGATAAAGAAGGCAAAATGCACTATGCCAAAACTTCCGAAGAACACCAAGAAAACATCACCAAATACTTACTCCAATAAATCAATCATTATAACTCTTCCCATGACAATTTAGAGCTTTGCTAAAGCCTGCTTTTTCCGCCTCCTCCTCTGAGCAGAACCAGTTTTCCCCTAAATCCTTTTCTACCTTGACGCTTTGATACTCATTACAGCCCGGAAAATGATAAATCTTCTTACCACTGTGGCGATCAATATTTGCCTTAATAAGACAACCTGGTTTATCAGGCTCTAAAGAAAGACAGGGCGGACCAAAAATCCCTTTTCTGTTCTCAACTGCTTCATCATGAGCTTTCTTGAGTCTTTCTCTTTGAGGACTGGGATCGCCGTCATATCTGACCAGACCTTCTTTAAGTAAAATTTCATTAACTAAGGTTCCCTTTTGATAGACCAAAGCCAGGGGGCGGTTGAATTCACCATAGGAGAAGATATCAAGCTCGACGGTCTTGCCCAAAATTAACTTTTCTAATCTTTCTTTGGCTTCTTTGCCTCCGCAAAATTCCAGTTCTGGGGCGTCAAGATTTCCTAATCTTACCTTTTGTCCTGATTTTAAGACAAAAGTATCGCCATCAATTACTCCTGTAACCAGATTGTTTTCTTCTAGCTTTTCTGTTTTTTGAAAAAGAAAGATGTTTAAAAGTAGGGAAGGAATTAAAAGTAAAAACAAAATTAGGCTAAAATTTATCCTTTTCTTTCTCATTTAGGTCAATTAGAAATTAGATTAATTAGATTAATTTCTTATTTAGTCCTAGTCTATCATAATCTCTACTCTCTAGTCTCTAAAAACCCTTAATTTCTCAATCTCTTAATATCTTAATTTCCCGAAGTCGGGTTTGTTAAAAGATTCAGAAAATGATAAAATTGGGAAAATAAATAGACAATGGACAATCTAGTAGTAAAAGATACCCCAGCGAGTGAGAAATATAAGTTAAACGAAATCAAAAATAAGGTCATTTTGGGTGATGCTTTTAAAGTGCTTAAAAAAATTGACGACGAAACGTTTGATATGGTATTTATTGATCCACCTTATTTCTTACAATTACCAAATAAAGAATTAAGAAGGTGGAGTGTCAAAACTGTAGTTGAGGGAGTTAATGACGAATGGGATAAATTTTCTTCATTTGAAGAGTACGATGAGTTTATCCGAAAACTGCTTACCGAAGTAAAAAGAGTAATGAAACCAACCGCTACAATCTGGGTTATTTCTACTTATCATAGTGCTTTTAGAATAGGGAAAATTATGCAAGATTTAGGTTATTGGATACTCAATGATGTGATTTGGGTAAAGACTAATCCTATGCCGAACTGGTTAGGCGTGAGATTTACAAACGCTACCGAGAATCTCATTTGGGCAGTAAAAGACAAAAACTCTAAAAAATACACATTTAACAAAGAATATGCTAAAAAATTTGGGATTGGCAAAGTAGGTGCGAATGTTTGGGTTTTGCCGCTTTGTTGGGGAGACGAGCGACTTAAAAATGAAAAAGGCAAAAAACTGCACTCTACCCAAAAACCAGTAGATCTTCTTAAAAGAGTAATTTTAACATCTACAAAAGAGGGCGATTTGATTTTAGACCCTGTAGCAGGGACTGGAACAACAGGGTATGTTGCCCAGGCGTTAAAACGAAATTTTGTTATGATAGAAATCAACCCAAAGTATGTAAAGGGCATAGAGGAGAGATTTAAACACCCATTAAAAATAACAGAGCAACCCTCCTTGAGTGAAGAATATATAAATAAATACATGAATTTAGGGGCATTTAAATGAATTATCAAAGATTTTGTGCCATTTTAAATAAACATATTTTTGAAGGTGAGAAAGTAGAATTGCTGCGGAATATAGCTAAAAACCCAGAGCGTTTTATGGGTCTTTTCAGGCCAACAAAACCAGGAGCCAAGATTTTGCAACATCTTTTACAATCTCACGAAATCCGGATGGGTGACGCGCTTGAAGAAATAATAGAAGAAATTCTTAATTCCCTAGGTTTTAAAGTTATGCCTAAAGGTATGACTGATGAGAATGGAAACGCGTTCTCATTAGACCAATATTTTACTGACGGAAAGATATATTGGTTTGTTGAACAGAAAGTAAGAGACGATCATGATTCTTCCAAAAAACGAGGACAAATAACTAACTTTGAAACAAAACTTGAAATCTTACAAAAAAAGCATAAATCAGCGTTGTTTGGGATTATGTATTTTATAGATCCCGATTTAACCAAAAATAAAAATTATTATCTTCAAGAGCTCCGCAGACTGAAAGAATTTTACGGCGTAGAGTTGTATCTCTTTTATGGAAAAGAGTTATTTGAATATCTAAAACATCCCGAAATTTGGGATAACATACTTTCTTGGTTGAAACGATGGAAAGATGACCTACCAGAATTACCCAAGATAGACTTTGATGCGTCACCACAGAAAAGCTTTAAGGAAATTAAAAACTTAGAATTAAGGAATTGGAGAAAAATTTTAGAAAATGAAAAATTATGGGAAGAAGGAATTATTAAGGTAATGTTTAGAAAGGGGAAAGTCTTAAGATTAACATTGAACTTCTTTTCTGCTAATAAGGCTATTCCTTATCAAAATCTAGCCAAATTACTCACACAAAGGATCGAGAAATACTTTTAAATTTAAGGACATATATTAGCCTCACGCTGGAAGAAATTGAAGCTTTAACAAAATAAAATGAGAAGTTTTTTGCCATTTCTATATAACCGCCGGGGTAAACTAGAATCCTTTTCTGTAGATGTAAAAGTTGAAACAAGACGGTATAAGGGTGTACTTAAAAAAAATGGAGTTGAATATAAAGCTACGGTTGCAAGGTTGATAGAAGTGCGGGAAGCAAGGAAGTTTATGATAACGGAGCTAGATTCCGCAAGGGATGATGTTTGGGGAGGAGCGCTTGAGAAAATTTTGCTAGATTTAGATTTAAAGCCTTGGTTAAATGATAGTAAAAATTATAGATGGAAAGAGATTAGAGAGGTTATTGCAAATTATTGGCATTCCAAACAGAAAGCAGCCATTGCCCAACAAAAAAAAGAAAAAGCAAAAACTATTTGGATTCCCTCGGGCGATTACACACTTTGGTGCTTAGCAAGATTCCTCACCTATGTTTTTGATATAAAGCATGAATTATTGAAAGATGAATCTTTGTTTTCTGATTTTAGAAAGAAAAGGTTAAGCGATTTTGAAAAAAATTTTACACAACTTGTTTTAACCCCGGTTCAAGACAAGATTGAAATTTCTTTGATAGTTACTTCCCGTAAACCAATTGATTGTAAGGCGAAAGATGTAATAGATGTTTTGGCTAATTCAAAAATGAGCTTCTTAGGTCCTTACGAAGATATTTTAGATCCCGAGTTTGAAGATCCTGCTTCTCTTTTGTCTGATGGTGAGGAAAGAGAGCTTAAGGCCTTGTGGAAAATTTATGAAGAAGAAAAACAGCAAATAGAAACTACTAGGAAACTATCAGAAGCCGAAAGGCGGATAAAGGAAATTGAGTTTTGGGAATCTCCTCAAGGAAAAAGACTTAACGAACTAAATAATAGAAGAGTATATGGGGGTACGCTCGCATTCGAAGAAAAAGAGAGCAAGAAAAGATGTAGGGCCAAAGAGATTAGTAACGAGATAGAGAATTTATTGTTCTCCTGGGAAGCTGACTACCAGCTGATTAATCAAGCACTGGATTATTACCAATATTCATTTGAACATGGTTCCAAGAAAAGATGGGAACAGGAAAAGAGATTAAGAGAAATAAAAGACAGGGCAAAAGCCGAACTAGGATACGTAAAAGAAATTTTAAAGGGAAATTGGGACACGAATAGTTTAACTTTATTTGGTGTTATTTTGGGGCTTTCTGCTAGTGTTGGCTTCGGCTTAGTATCGTTAGTTCCTTGGTATAAAGCTATCATAGGTTTCGGAGGAGCGGTAGTGTCAGCGATTTCTCTGGTATTTCTCATAAAGTGCCCCTTTTTACGTAGAAAGACACTCACCATGATGGATAAAATTTTAAGGTGATGTTAGAAGATATCAGCAAAATAAAACAGAGAAAGGAGAATCAGTTTAAAAATACATGGATTGGGCGAGTATCAAACCTTTAACTGAATTTGAGGCCGCACGTTAGTAAAAAACTACCTTGAAAAACACGGATTTGATTGTAAGGAAATTAAAACTAAAAAATTGCCGCCAGGTAAAAAATCTCCAGACTTTATGGTATCAAATAAAAACAACTTAATTTTTTATTGCGAAGTCAAAACTCCCGAGCATAAACTTAATCCGGTTACAAGAATGTATCACTGGGATACCACCTTTTACAAACTTAGAAGGTTTTTGCATACTGCTAAAAAACAATTTGAAGACTACGATTCCGGTCACGAGCATTCATGGGTGGTTGCTTTTACCTCTAATCATCCTCAATTAAATTGGACCAATTTTGTCCATAACGTCATCGGTGCTGTAGCTTATAATGGGAAAGTAATAAGAGATTTTAGACAAAGGACTTTTCTAAAAGATTCCAATAAAGATTTACTTTCTCTGGAGATGATTCTTTGGCTTCAAGTTAGCTATACCGACAAGAGGATCTATCAAATGAAGAATTTTATCAACAAAGATTCTAAATTAATAGGTAAAGTTTTAAAGATATCAAATTTATTGACACCAGATTCCGATAAATCGAGAACTTAAATTTACGTTTTTCCACCTCGGGGTGGGACAGCCCCGCGTGGCCGGTCTTTCCTAAAATCACCCATCTTAATCGAAATTTGTTTTGCTCTGAATCCCTTACGAACGAATTCATATATCATATATCGATATATGATATATTCTCCAAACATTCTCAAAAACATTCTCGAACTCTTGAGAATATTGGAATAAGGATACCCGCTCTGTTCTATAATAAAGTTTCTTCCTGGATTTGCTAAAATGAAATTGTGAGAAAGATAAATTGGAAAGAAATTAAAGAACAATTCGAGAAGGAAATGGCCTTGAAACTTCGGGGATTACCTAATCATCGGAGGGTTCCAGAAAATCTAAGAGAATTTCGCCATCTAATTTCTCATCAATTACCAGAAACAGCGCCACTTCAATTATTTAAACTGTTAATTAACCTTCTTTTGGAAGAAAAATCAATAAATTTGTTAAAGATAAAAGAAAAATATCTTAATCCTCAACTAAGGACAGAAAAGCAAATTTTGAGTGAATTTAATAACAAATTTGATAAACTTAGAAAGTCTGCAAGAAAATGGGTTAAAGCAAATTTATCAGAAGAACAGCTAGTGCTTTTATGGAAAACACATAAAACTTGGTTGCCTCGAAGACATGCGATTTATAAAAACAAAAAGGTTTCTTTTCAGACAATCGCCGCCGAAACTTTAGCCCGCTATGTTTTAATTAAAACCTCATCTCGTTTGCGGAAGGCTTCCCCTCGGAAAAAGAAAATTTATTCTTACCAGTTGGGTATTGATTTAAAATCGGGCAAGGAAAAGGAAATTTTTAAGTGGTTTTTAGCCTGTCTTTTATTTGGTAAGCCCATCCAGCAAGAGGTGGCTAAAAGAACTTATTTTGAGTTTCAAAAAGAAGACCTGCTTACTCCTGAAAAAATTTTAGAAGCCGGTTGGGATAAATTAGTTGAGGTTTTGGATAGAGGGCACTATGTGAGATACGATTTCTCGACCGCCACCAAACTTTTAGAGATTTGTCAAGAACTTAAAACTAAATATGAGAGTCTGACTAACCTTCTTCGTCAATCAAAAAATCAAAGGGAGTTAGAGAAAAAACTTTTAGAATTTAGAGGAATTGGGCCGGTTACGGTCAGAATCTTTTTGCGGGATTTAGCAAAAATCGCGAAAAATTTCTTGCTTGTGGTAAAATAGAGAAAATGGGGAAGTTAGGGAAAATTTTAAAACTTTCTGACCCATATCCAAATCTTTGGTATGAGTTTTTATGTTATGTAAAGGCGGCTCTGGGAGGTAGTTTTTTGATTTTTGGAATTTTTCTGATTTTCCACCCCTTGTTTTACAAAATTTCCTTCTTCGGTCTTTTAGAAACTGGTTTATCGCCGACAGGTTTGGCAATTCTTGCTTTCTTAGACTCAATTATTTATCCAAAAGGTTATTTAGGGTTTTTAATTTGGGGGGCAATCTCTATTTTGGCTGGGATATTTTTCCTCTGGCAAATAAAATTAGTGAGGAAATTAGCGGGAAAGTAGATGGGGAAGAAAAATAATTAAGCCTAAAATTACCGAACCAATAGCCAAAATTAGAACTGCTCCCGCAGAAAGATTGCGAATAAGGGTTGTCTTGCCGTAATCCAGACTTAGTTTCTCTTTTAAGAGGTTGCAGATCTCCTCGATGGCCGAGTTAAAAATCTCGGCAGTCAAAACCAAAGAAATAGTCAAGACCAATACCAGCCACTCAAGTCTGGAAATCTTGAAATAAATTCCCGCCAAGATTACCAGGATTGCCGCCAAGAGGTGAATTTTTAAGTTTCTTTCTCTTTTGACTGCCTGCCAAATTCCCGAGAAAGCAAAACCAAAAGAAGAGATTAGAGAATTATTTTCCATTGGTGAGGTTAAATTCCCGAGAGTTCGGCTTCGATATCTTCAAGCTCCTTGTCAAGTCCGGAGAAATCGGTTGCCTTTAGATCTTGCTCGATTGAGGAGGTTTCATCAGATTTTTGTTGGATTTGAAGTTTTTGGGTTTGGGTGTCTTTAACTCGAGCTGGTGGTTTTTTGCTAAGATAAATTCCCACCATCCCTATTAAAAGGATAGCCGCTGCCAGTAAAATTAAAAATGAGTTTTCTTTTTTCAGTTTCATATTGTTGGTGTAGGCGTAATCTGACCGACTCTTAAGCCTTTAATATCGCCAATGACATGAACTAGAATTCGGTGAACCTCAATTAGTTGGCTTTTAACCCCCTTGATTAAAGTTCGAACTTCCCCAAAAGCAGCCTTGGGATCATCGCTTGCAAGAACTGTTTCCAGTTTATTCTTAGCTTTTTCCAAATCAGCCTTTGCTTTGGCGAGTTTTGTTTTGGCATCGGCAACCTCGGTTTTAATTTTTGAGACATCTTCGCCCTGGCTTTCAAGTTTTGCCAGTCTTGATTCAATTCTGGAGATTAACTTTTCTAATCGGGCAATCGCCGCCTCAAGCCGTTTGACCATTTGATTAAAAAACTGACGAATAAATTGTTGACGTTTCTCCGTAAGTCTTGCTTTTATTTCTGCCTTTTTGGTTGGGAGAGGCACCCTGGTAATAACTGGTCTTGTGACTTCTGGTTTATTAGGTGGAGTTGTCCAAGAAGGAGGTTTGGCTAAAACATAAGAGGGGAAAAGCAAAAATCCCAAAAGAAAAACGAGAATTATTTTTTTCATCTTTTTTAATACTAATCGATTTTCGGAATGCTGTCAAGAAGAAAGAAATTTACCCCTTGACCCCGTATAACTCTTACCTCGTCGCGAGGTCTACGTCCTCGCCTCCGAGGGGCGAGTATACGGGGTCTGCGCCCTGAACCGAATTTCATTCTGGTTCAGGGCTTGACAAAAAGAAAAAAATATGTTATTTATAGTATAAGTCTATTTTCTGATAGGCGTATTATGGCATACGCCAATTTTTGTCGTTCAAAAAATAATGCCAAATAAAAAGACCCCTCCTCGGCTTTTTTGGGGTAAAACCTACCCCAACTTACCATTGCTTGACTTATCTTACGTCCAGCGAGAGTCCTGGCAATGGTTTTTAGAAGAAGGAATTGCCCAAGTTTTAGCGGAAATCTCTCCAATTGAGGATTTTACCGGTAAAAACTGGATTTTGGAATTTGGTAAACACTCCTTTGGTAAGCCCTCAAGAACCCCAAGTGAAGCAAGGATTAAGGGTCTAACCTACGATGTTCCCCTAAAAGTTCAGGCAACCCTGATTAATAAACAGACCGGAAAGAAAACAACCCAAGAAGTTTTTCTTGGCGATATTCCCCAAATGACGACCGAGAGCACCTTTGTTATTAATGGAATTGATAGAGCAGTTGTCAATCAGATTGTTCGTTCACCTGGAGTTTATTTTACTGGTGATATAGATCCGGTTACCGGGCGAATGCTCTACATGGCTGAGATTAGACCCATTCGTGGTTCTTGGCTTGAATTCTTTGTCAACCGAAATGATGTTATTTCGGTTCGAATTGACAGAAAAAGAAAATTTGCCGTTACCACCCTCTTGCGGGCGATAGGGATAGGTTCTGATGAAGAAATTCTTTCCCGTTTTGCCAAAAAGGAGCAGCCTTTTGGGGCGTTTATTACCGCCACCCTGGAGCGAGATCCCAGCAAAACTCGAGAAGAAGCTTTAATCGAACTTTATCGAAAAATGCGACCAGGTGAGCCAGCCATTTTGGAAAATGCTCAGGAGCTCATCTTTAATATGTTTTTTAATCCCCGAAGGTATGATTTAGGTCGGGTTGGTCGCTATAAACTGAATAAACGCCTCGGCTTATCTATTCCTAACACTCAAGAAAACTGGGTTTTAAAACCCGAGGATGTTTTAGCAACCACTTCTTATCTTATGAGCTTACAAAGCGGAGAAGGTTGGACTGATGATATTGATCACTTGGCAAATCGTCGGGTCAAACGGGTTGGAGAATTAGTCTGTCAAGCTGCCTTTAGACCCGGACTTTTGCGGCTAGAGAGGGCAGTTAGAGAAAAAATGAGTTTGGTGGGAACCGAGGAACAGGTGACCCCCATGATGCTAGTTAACGCTAGACCGATTATCTCTTCAATCAATGAATTTTATCGTTCAAATCAACTTTCAACAATTTTAGACCAAACAAATCCCCTATCTGAGATAGATAATTTAAGAAGACTTTCGGTGATGGGTCCAGGAGGAATAACCAGAGAGAGAGCTTCATTTTCAATTCGAGATATAAATTCCTCCCAGTATGGTCGAATATGTCCGATTCGTTCGCCTGAAGGACCGAATATCGGACTTATCACTTATATGGCTTTGTATGCTCGGATTAATGAATATGGATTTTTGGAAACACCGTATAGAAAAGTGGAGAAAGTAACAATTGGTGGCAAAACTAGAATGCGGGTTACTGATGAGGTTATCTATCTTCAAGCAGATGACGAAGAAGAATATTATATTACCCACGCGGGGGTTGCCATTGATAAAGATGGTTTTATCTCCGATCCCTGGGTTCCAGTAAGGTATAAGGGTGAATTTTTAGAAGGACCGGCAGAACTTGTTTCTTTTATTGATCTTTTGCCAAGACAAATTGTTGGTACCTCTGCCTCTTTGATTCCCTTCCTTTCTCACGATGAAGCAAACCGAGCTTTAATGGGAACTATTATGCAATGTCAGGCAGTACCTTTAGTTAAACCCAAAGCTCCAACGGTGGGGACAGGAATGGAGTTCCTGGTTGCTGGGGCAATGGGAAGAATGGTTCGGGCTCGACACGACGGAAAGATTATTTTCGTTGATGGAGAAAAAATCATTGTTAGGCTTAACCAGAAGCCAAAAAATGAGGAAAATCTTGAAGAAAATATTAAGATTGAGGGAGGGAACGAAATTTATTTTTTGACCAAATTTGTCCGGACAAATCCTGGCTCAACTTGTTATTCCCAAAGACCAAAAGTTTCCGTTGGCGAAAATGTTAAAAAGGGAGATCTTCTGGCTGATGGTCCAGCTATAGACAACGGCGAGATTGCTCTTGGTCAGAATTTACTTATTGCTTATTGTTCTTTTGAGGGTTTAGGTTATGAGGATGCAGTGGTTATTTCCGAGAGACTTGTTCGCGAAGATATTTTGACCTCAATTACAATTGAAGAACACGAAGCATTAGTGGTTGATACTAAGCTTGGACCAGAAGAGCTGACTCGGGATATTCCCAATGTGGCTGAACAGGATCTGGCTCACCTTGCCTCTGATGGAATTGTGGTTGTCGGTTCAGAGGTTGGTCCAAACGACATTCTGGTGGGTAAAATTGCTCCCAAAGGAGAAACAGAGTTAACGGCTGAAGAAAGGCTTCTGCGGGCAATTTTTGGAGAAAAAGCTCGGGAAGTTCGGGATACTTCACTTAGGATGCCCCACGGCGAGAGAGGAATTGTCATTGATGTTTCCATTTTGGACAAAGAAAAGGGAGACGAGCTTGAACCAGGAGCTAATAAAAAGGTAATTGTTAAAGTCGCCCAAATAAGGAAGGTCGTTGTCGGCGATAAACTGGCTGGACGCCATGGCAATAAAGGAGTGATTTCAAAAATTATTCCCCAGGCTGATATGCCTTATCTTCCAGACGGAACTCCGGTTGACATCATTATTTCTCCTCTTTCCGTCTTGGCAAGAATGAACCTGGGACAATTACTTGAAGCGCATCTAGGCATTGCCGCTCAAAAACAAGGAAAATCATTTGCCATCCCTGTCTTTGAAAAGATTTCCGAGGAAAAAATTATTCAGGAACTTAAAAATGCCGGTTTGCCAATTGATGGAAAAACAATTCTTTTTGACGGTAAAACAGGCGAGCCCCTTGATCAAAAAGTAGTGGTTGGAATCGCTTATATTATGAAACTAATTCATATGGTTGAGGACAAAACCCATGCTCGCTCAACCGGTCCTTATTCACTGGTGACCCAGCAGCCCCTTGGGGGAAAAGCCCAAATGGGTGGACAAAGATTAGGAGAAATGGAAGTTTGGGCCCTAGAGTCTCATCGGGCTGCCTATACTCTCCAGGAAATGTTGACCATAAAGTCAGATGATGTCATTGGCAGAGGAAGGGCTTTTGAGGCGATTGTTAAGGGTACGGATATTCCCCAAGCAAGCATTCCGGAGTCATTTAAAGTCTTGGTCAAAGAGTTGGCAAGTCTTTCTCTATCAGTTATCTCAACCGGAGTAGTTGAGGCTAAAGTAGAAGAGAAACCCGAGGAGGAGAAAACATTAAAAGAGGCAGAGGAATTAGCTCAAGCAGCTGGAGCAGAAATTATTGCTGAAGGGAAAGGACTGGAAACAGTTGAAATGCCTGAGGAGGTAGAAATAGTAAAAACTGGAAATGGAACTTAAAAATATTATTGATTTTTCAGGACTTAAAATTGCCCTCGCTTCACCCGAGGAAATAAAATCGTGGTCAAAAGGTGAGGTGACAAAACCAGAGACAATAAATTACAGGACTCTTCGTCCAGAAAAAGATGGACTTTTCTGCGAAAGAATTTTTGGTCCAACTAAAGATTGGGAATGCTACTGTGGAAAATATAAAAGAATAAGATACCGAGGAATTATTTGTGATAAATGTGGAGTTGAGGTTACCCAGTCACGCGTTCGCAGAGAAAGGATGGGGCATATTACCCTGGCCGCGTCCTGTGCTCACGTTTGGTTTTTCAAGGGTGCTCCCTCTAAGCTTTCTTTAATTTTAGACATAACCCCAAGAGCTTTAGAACAAGTTGTTTATTTTGCTCAATATCTTGTCAGTGAAATTGATCAGAAAGGGAAGAAAGAGGCTGTTTTACGGTTGGAAAAAGGACTTGAAGGAAAACTTAAGGAGATTAAGAAGGAAGCCGAGGAAAAGGAAAAACAAGTTAAAAAAGAGACTGAAAAAGAAAAAAAGAATTCCCAGAAAAAAATTAAAAATAAGGAATCTTGCGCCCTTGCTCTTCGGGAGCTTGATTTAAAAGCTAAGCAAGAAATTCAAAATATCAGAGATGAGCAAATTTTAGAAGAGGGAAGGTGCCGGGAAATTTATCAAAATTTGATTGAAAAAGTTCGCCTACTGCGAAATTTAAGTTTATTAACGGAAGACGAATACCTAAAACTTGGTCAATACGACGCCGCTTCTTTTTTCAAAGTTGGGATGGGCGCAGAAGCCTTAGATGAGGCAATCTCAAATCTTGACCTTAATTTTCTCGTAGGCAAACTTCGAGAAGAAGTGGCTAGAACTTCTGGACAGCGTCATCTTAAGGCAGCCAAGAGACTTCGGCTTATCGAAGGAATGAAAAAGGCGGAAATTTCTCCCTCTTGGATGATACTTAAGGTTTTACCAGTTATTCCCCCGGATCTTCGCCCAATGGTCCAGCTTTCGGGTGGAAGATTTGCCACTTCTGATTTAAATGATCTGTACCGTCGGGTTATAAATCGAAACAACAGACTAAAGCATCTTATTGATTTGGGAGCTCCGGAAATTATCCTTCGGAATGAGAAAAGAATGCTTCAAGAGGCAGTTGACGCTCTAATCGACTCCTCAAGCAGGGGGACCAAAGAAAGGAGAAGGCTAACCCAACCCTTGCGATCTCTTTCTGATATGTTGAGAGGTAAACAGGGAAGGTTTAGACAAAATCTTTTAGGTAAACGGGTTGACTACTCAGGCAGAAGTGTTATTGTCGTTGGTCCGGAATTAAAACTCACTCAGTGCGGATTACCTAAAGAAATGGCTTTGGAGATGTTTAAGCCCTATGTTCTTCGGGAGATGATTTTAAGGGGAATTGCCCCAAATGTAAGATCGGCGAAAAATATGCTTGAACACCGTCCACCTGAAGTTTTTGATATTTTAGAAGAGATAACTCGTGCTCATCCGGTGTTACTCAACCGGGCACCGACTCTCCATAAACTTGGGATTCAAGCCTTTTATCCAATTTTAATTGAGGGAAATGCTATCCAGATTCACCCCTGCGTTTGCGCTGGCTATAATGCTGACTTCGACGGAGACCAAATGGCAGTTCATGTTCCTTTATCCTCCCAAGCAAAAGAAGAAGCAGTAACCCTGATGATGCCCGATAAAAATTTACTTAAACCAGCCGATGGATCACCCATTGCCGTTCCTAATAAAGACATGGTGGTTGGAATTTATTATCTGACTTCAGTAGGCGGCAATCAAAAAGAGGAAGGGAAAAGACAGGTTTTCTTAAGTACCAAGGAGGCAGTTTTTGCCTATCAAGCAGGAAAAATTGGGCTTCGGGAGATGGTTTTGATTGCCATGGATAAAGAATTAATTGAGACCACTGTTGGGAGAGTTATTTTCAATGAGATACTACCTTTGGGCTTACGGTTTATTAATGAGACGGTCCAGTATGGAACGATTAAGACTCTTGTTACTAAAGCCCTCCAGATTTGTTCAAGTGAGGAAGTTACCACTCTCATTGATAATCTTAAAGATGTGGGATTCTATTTTGCCACCATTTCGGCTATTTCAGTTTCCCTTTTTGACTGTGTTTTGGTTTCGGAAAAAGAAAAGATTATTAAAGAAGGAGACAAAAGAGCGGCGGAGATTGAAGAAAATTATAAACAGGGTTTAATTACGGTTGAAGAAAAAAAACGTCTAGTTCGAGAAGTTTGGATGGAGATAACCGAAAGAGTGGCTGATATAACCTGGGAAGCCTTGCCTCCTGATTCTTCGGTTAGACTTTTAGTTGATTCTGGAGGAACAAAAGCCTCCCGAGATCAAATTAAGCAGTTGTCTGCCATGAGGGGGTTAGTGGTTGATCCCCTAGGAAGAATTGTCGATTTGCCAACAAAATCAAACTTTAGAGAAGGTTTGTCGGTTTTTGAATACGTTACCTCGGCTCGGGGCTCAAGAAAGGGGCTAACTGATACGGCGATTAAAACCTCAGATGCAGGTTATTTAACCCGGAGGCTGGTTGATGTCGCTCACGATTGTCTCGTTCGGGAGAAAGATTGTGGCACAGACGAGGGAATTGAGATTGGAAGAAAGGGTCCAAGGGAAAAAATGTTTTCGATTCGAGTCTTGGGACGGATTCTAGGCAGAGACTTAAAAGACCCAAAGAGCAAAAAAGTAATTTTGAAGAAAGGCGAAGAAATAACTGAGGAAAATATTTCTCTGTTGGAGAATCACAAGATTGAGAAAGTTATGGTTCGTTCACCCCTGACTTGTAAAACTCGCTATGGAGTCTGCAGTACCTGTTATGGTTGGGATTTTTCTAATAAAAAAATGGTGGAGGTGGGAACGCCAGTTGGGGTAATTGCTGCCCAATCAATTGGTGAGCCAGGAACCCAGTTAACTCTAAAAACGAAACATGCCGGGGGAGTAGTTGGCTTGGATGTCACCCAAGGTCTTCCTCGGGTTGAAGAATTACTTGAGATAAGGATTCCTAAAACCCTTTCGCCTTTGGCAGAAATTTCCGGTAAAGTTTCTGTTAGCGAGACTGAGGAGGGTTTTAGAGTTAGGATTAAAAGTGTTGGCGTAAAACCAGCCGAGGAGAGAGAATATCTTGTTCCCCTAACTTCAACTCTTTGGGTTTCTGATGGCGAGTTAGTTTCCGCTGGCACCCAACTTGCTTCGGGAGCTTTGGATGTTAGGGAAATATTGGAAGTTCGCGGGCTTAAGACTGCCCAAGAATATTTGATTTCTGAAGTTCAAAGTGTTTATGAGTCTCAAGGAATCCCGATTCACGATAAACATTTTGAGGTAATTGTTAGGAAAATGAGCGAGAAGGTAAGAGTAACTACTTCTGGAGACACCACCCTACTTCCCGGGGAATTAGTGGATAAAGTTCGCCTTGAGGAAGAAAATGCCCAAGTTAAAAAAGAAGGTGGCAAGCCGGCGACTGCCCAGATCGCTATCCTGGGACTAATCAGAACGGCAATTAATACCGAATCTTGGCTCTCAGCCGCCTCGTTTCAGGAAACGACTAATGTTTTAGCTGATGCGGCGGTTTCAGGTAAAGAAGATAAGCTTTTGGGGCTTAAAGAAAATGTGATTATTGGTAGGCTCATTCCTGTTCTTTCAGAGAGGGCAAAGGTTGAAAAGTGAACCTAAATTGTGATAGAATTGAGAGTAGAAAGTAGAAGTTTTATGTTATTAGTAATTAGTAATTTACTAATAACGAGTTACTAATGACTATTACCCCTACTTAAATTATGCCAACAATATTCCAACTTACAAGAAAAGGCAGAAAAAAAATTAAAAAGAAATTTCGGGCTGGAGCTTTGCGGAGATATTTTAATGCCAGGCAAAGACGAATGAAAGAACTCAAAAGCCCTTTTAAGAAGGGAGTCGTCCTTCTGGTGAAAACCGTGACTCCCAAGAAACCAAATTCCGCTCTTCGCAAGGTTGCCCGGGTTAGGCTTTCGAACAAGCAAGAAGTAACCGCTTATATTCCCGGAATTGGTCATGAGTTAGCAGAACACTCGATTGTTTTAGTTCGGGGCGGTAGAGTTAAGGATTTGCCTGGAGTTAAATATCATATCGTTAGGGGCAAATACGACACGACCGGAGTTTTGGGTCGCAAAAAAGGTCGTTCTCGCTACGGGACGAAAAAATCTGGAGTGGTTGCGCCAGTTGGAGTAACCACTGTAGTTAGGGAAGAGCCAAAACCAGAGGGAGGAGAAAATGCCACGGCACAAGAAAGTTAAAAAAAGACAAATCGCAGAAGAGCCGCTCTTTGGGTCAAAATTGGTGGCGAAGTTGATAAACCGAACAATGAAATCAGGAAAAAAATCTGTTGCCCAAAAACAAATCTATCAGGCTTTTGAACTGGTGAGAGAGAAAACAAAAAAAGACCCAATAGTTGTCTTCAATCAGGCTTTGGAGAATATTAAACCCCAGATGGAGGTCCGGCCAAGAAGGATTGGGGGGGCAGCCTATCAAGTGCCAATGCCAGTTCGGGGAGAAAGAAAAGAAACCCTGGCAATCCGTTGGTTAATTAAGGCTGCCCAAAAGCGTTCCCCAAAGGAATTCCCTACTTTTTCCGAAAAACTCTCTGGAGAAATCATTGACGCTTCAAACGGCACTGGTGGGGCGGTTAAAAAGAAAGAAGATACCCACCGGATGGCAGAAGCCAACAAAGCCTTTGCTCACTTTCGTTGGTAATTTTCCTGGTTTAGATTTTTTCACTTTATCTTGTTACCTCCTTGTACTATTGTCATAGTACAGTAGTACAGAAGAGTTATTTTCTGAATTCTTCATCAAAGACTTCGCGAAGGTTTCTATCAAGGATTTGTTTATTTTCAACTCCTTGAAGGAATTTTTCCAAATTTTTCTCCTGTCTTTTGGCTAAACCATAAGAAGCCAAAATTAAAAGAGTTTCCGGAAGATTAAAAGTTAGTGGTCGCGGCGGCAGTTTTTTTGGTATTTGGTATTTTTTTGGCAGTTTTGAGATTACTCTTTTGAATCCTTCTCCTCCCTGCATCAGCCACAAATTAACTTTGGTGACCGTCGCCAAGCTTACTTTGACTTCCTGGGCAATCTCTCTTTGGGTTTTGTCTTCCAATAAAAGTTTGGCGATACGAAGTCTTTTGGCTAAATTTTTAATTTCATTGGCAGTTAAAAGATCTTGGATTAAAAAAGCCGTCTCAAGGGGCGAATTCACTAGGCGAAAGGCATTAAGTAAGTCAAACATCAATTCCAAAATCTCTTCTCTTTTTAGTTTTTCAATTCTTTTAATTCTTGGATAGTAAGTTGTTCTTCCCATGTTTGTATCACTGTCATAGTACAATGATACAAAAATTTTGTCAAGTTTGTCGATATAATCTCATCCTATTGGACGAAATTGTGTCCGCAGATGTAAAGCCTTTTAGGTGGGAATTTTTCGAAAGTTTTAACTTCAAAAGCGAGAGGCAACTTAGTTGACGCGGTAAGAGGTCCTTAAGAGGTGATGACCAGAGTCCATAATCTCATGCCAATTTCCATAAATATCGCGATAGGAAAAAATGACTAAATGGCGGCCAGGACGTTGGGCTGGTCGACTAACCTCGAAAGTAAACCTACTTCCACCGTCAAGCGGAGCAAAAGTTACTTCAGGGACGCAACCAATATGGTAGCTTTTCCGAGCGACTATCTCCCGAACACAGACAGGGGTGGAAAAACCGACTGGACTGACATTTTGGATATTAAGACTGATTGTGACCGGTTCACCAAGCAGGTAAACCCGTTTTGAGGGCTGGGGTCGGGTGAGGTGGATAAGCATGGGGAAATGACCAAAGACCAAAGGCAAGTTAGAAAAAAGGCTAAACCCAAAAAGAAGAGGCAGAAGAACCAAAAGCGCCAGGATTTGTCGCTTTCGTTTTCTGTTTTTTAGATAAGAAGAGGAATCAAAGATTACCTTAGTCATTTTTTAAATTATATCATATATTTTCAAGTTGTTGAATTACAAACTCGTTTTTGTTAAAATATCTTTCGAGGCAAAACTGCGAAAAGCAGTTTTTTGTACGCTTAAAATTAGATATAATAATTATCAATTATACATTTTAAATTTTAGATTATATTTATGGCTCAACAAGTTCCTAAAATTGAAATCACTAAAGAAAGAGTTGTCCCGCTTGAAAAAGTTCGCAATATTGGCATTATTGCCCATATTGATGCTGGAAAAACGACGACGACCGAGCGGATTCTCTTTTATACTGGTCGAACTTATAAACTGGGGAATATTGATGAGGGAACAACGGTTACTGACTGGATGGCTCAAGAGAGAGAGCGAGGAATTACGATTGTTTCCGCCGCAGTGACAACCTTTTGGAAAGATACTAGAATAAATATTATTGACACCCCTGGTCATGTTGATTTTACGGCCGAAGTCGAACGGTCACTCCGCGTTTTAGACGGTGGAGTGGTTGTCTTTGATGCCGAAGAAGGAGTTCAATCACAGTCGGAAACTGTTTGGCATCAAGCCTCAAAATATAATGTTCCCAGGCTCGTTTTCGTCAATAAGATGGATAAACTTGGAGCAAATTTTCCTCGAACGATTGAGATGATTAAAGACAGGCTTGGAGCAAAACCCGCTGTTTTAACTTTACCGATTGGCAAAGAACAAGATTTTTGCGGTGTGGTTTTGCTTTTGGAGAAAAAAGCCTTAATTTGGGATCAGGACGAATCAGGGGTGAAATTTTCCGAGAAAGAAATTCCTGCGGAGATGGAAAAAGAGGTTGAAGAGGCTCGCAAAAAACTGGTTGAGGAAATTTGCTCAGAAGATGAAGCTTTAATTGAAAAATTCCTCAAGGGAGAGGAACCGCCTTTGGCTGATTTGAAAGCGACGCTTAGAAAAGCCACTATCTCCTCTCGCCTTGTGCCAATCTACTGTGGAAGCTCTCTTCGTAATAAAGGAGTTCAGCCACTTTTGGATGGGGTCGTAGATTTTCTGCCTTCGCCCTTAGATGTTCCGCCAGTTTCGGGAATAAATCCAAAAACAAACTCGAAAGAAGCCCGCCAGCCCAAAAACGAGGAGCCTTTTTCCGCTTTGGCTTTTAAGATTCAAACTGATCCCCATGTAGGAAAACTGACATATCTGCGGATTTATTCAGGAACACTTAAGTCTGGCACAAGTCTTTTGAATGTTACCAGGCACGAGCCGGAAAGAGTTGGCAGACTTCTTTTAATGCATGCCAATAAACGTGAAGAAATCTCCCAAGTTTTTGCTGGGGAAATTGTCGCCGCTATCGGACTGGTTAAGACGACCACTGGGGATACTCTGGCTGATCCCGCTCATCCGATAATTTTGGAGTCAATTAAATTTCCCGAACCGGTTATTTCTTTGGCGATTGAACCAAAAACTCGGGCTGATCAGGAAAAATTAGGCTATGCTTTAGGTCGACTTTCTGAAGAAGACCCAACCTTCAAGATAAAATCTGACCCAGAGACCGGACAAACAATAATTTCCGGGATGGGAGAATTACATTTAGAGATTATTGTTGATCGGATGAAACGAGAGTTTGGCGTCGGAGCAACTACAGGTAGTCCCCAAGTTGCCTATAAAGAAACGATTAAAAAGAAAGCCTTCGCTGAAGGGAAATATATTAGACAGACTGGTGGGCGAGGACAATATGGTCATTGTTTCTTGCGGGTTGAACCAAAAGGCAGGGGTGAAGGCTGCGAATTTAAGTCAGAAATTAAAGGTGGGGCTATTCCTTCAGAATTTATTCCGGCAATTGAAAAAGGAGCCCGGGAGGCAATGGAAAATGGGGTTTTGATTGGCTATCCTTTAGTTGATATGAAAGTGGCGGTTTATGATGGAACATTCCATGAAGTTGACTCATCAGAAATCGCCTTTAAGATTGCTGGAAGTATGGCTTTACAGTCGGCGGTCAAACAAGCAGAGCCAACTTTACTTGAACCAATTATGAAGCTTGAGGTGACCACTCCTGAAGAATTTATGGGAACAGTCATTGGCGATTTGTCTTCTCGCCGAGCCCAAATTTTAGGTTCAGAAATAAGAGGGAAAGTTAGGGTTATTACTGCTTTGGTTCCTTTAGCCGAGATTCCCGGTTATGCCACCACCTTGCGTTCTCTAACCCAAGGTCGGGCTGCCTATTATATGGAGCCTTCTCATTATGAAGAAGTCCCAAAAAACATTCAAGAAGCAATTTTAGCGAGGAAGAGTTAGGCGCTAAACCTTATTCTTCCTTCTGTCTCGGATTATCCCCGCTCTTATTTTTCTCTGCTCCATATCTAAAATTAAAAACTTTTTATCTGATGCGCTTGCTATAACTGCCGAAACAATAGTGTCGGCATCATCTCTACAACTTAATAAAACATCTAAAAGGTCAACGTTTAGATCTAATTGGCTTCCTGCATACTTTTCAAATGCATTCACTACTTCTTCAAGAGGGGCACTTGGTGCATGTCTTTCAATGGCGTCAACTATCCGCTTATATAATCTCTTATCTCCTTTAGTTACTAAAGAGCTTGATGCAAGAGGCATTGCGGCTTCAAACAATACATCTAACGGAAAGATTCTTCCTTCGTCAAGTCTCCTGTCAAATTCTGTCATTGCTAAACGATGTCCCCCTAAAGCTAGGTGAGCAATTGTAGGGTCAGAAACCTGCTTCAATTTTGTCTAAGCCTAGCATACAGTTGAGCCATTTCTGCACCTCTTTGCAGCCTCTCTTTCCTAGATCCAGACGGAGTTAACGCCATAATATCGGCTATTTCTTGCTGAACTCTTTGATCTTTTTGATTATCAGTAACTCTTTCCGTGGACATATTGGACATATTAGAGGAGAAATTATAACAAGAAAGGTGATTGAAATCAAGTTATAGAAGTTATAGAGAATAAGATTCAACCTCTAAGGTTGGGGATTACTCAGATTTGACTTTCTACTTATTAAGGCATGGGAGAAAATACTCATGTAAAGCCGAGTTTTTGTACTATTGTACTATGACAATGATACAAAGAAGTTACAAATAAGGTGCTTGACTTAACTTATACACCGATTTGCAATCGGGGCTTGACATCTGTAAAATAAGCCTGTAAAATACAAAAAGATTTGAGGTTTAGACCTCTTTTTTAACTCAAAAAATATGGCAGAAACAGCAAAAGCAAAATTTGAAAGAACCAAACCCCATTTAAACATTGGGACGATTGGTCACGTTGACCACGGAAAAACTACTCTAACCGCCGCCATTACCCACGTTTTATCAAAGCAGCCAGGTAATAAAACCAAAGCCTTGGATTTCTATGACATTGACAATGCTCCAGAAGAAAAAGAACGCGGGGTAACTATTAACATTCATCATTCCGAATACGAGACCGATAATCGCCACTATGCTCATATTGACTGTCCGGGACATGCGGACTTTGTCAAAAACATGATTACCGGAGCGGCCCAGATGGATGGCGCAATTTTGGTCGTTTCCGCTCCTGATGGACCAATGCCTCAAACCCGAGAACATATTCTTTTGGCTCGCCAGGTAAATGTTCCGGCAATTGTCGTTTTCTTAAATAAAGTTGATATGGTTGACGATCCAGAGCTTTTAGATTTGGTTGAGATGGAAATTAGGGAACTTTTGACTAAATATCAGTTTCCAGGGGATAAAATTCCGATTATTCGCGGTTCGGCATTGAAGGCTCTTGAAGGAGACGCTGAGGCAGAAAAAGCAATTTTGGATTTGACCAAGGCGGTTGATGAGAATATTCCAACCCCTACTCGAGATTTGGATAAGCCATTTTTAATGCCAATTGAGGATGTTTTCTCAATTAAAGGTCGGGGAACAGTCGTTACCGGTCGGGTTGAACGAGGTAAGGTAAAGTTAAATGATGAGATTGAAATTGTGGGAATTAGACCAACCAAAAAGACAGTTGTCACCGGGATTGAGATGTTTAGAAAGTCATTGGACGAAGGTCAGGCAGGAGACAATATTGGAGTTTTACTTCGGGGAATTGAAAAAGATGATGTTGAGCGGGGTCAGGTTTTAGCAAAGCCTGGGACAATTACTCCTCACACCGAATTTGAGGCTGAAGTTTATATTTTAACCAAAGAAGAGGGAGGAAGACACACTCCTTTCTTCACCGGGTACAGACCCCAGTTTTATATCAGAACTACTGACGTTACTGGAGAAACCACTCTGCCCTCGGGGGTAGAAATGGTTATGCCAGGGGATAATGCCAAGATGAAGGTAAAGTTAATTCAACCAGTGGCAATGGAAGAAGGATTAAGATTTGCTATTCGGGAAGGCGGACACACAGTTGGGGCTGGGGTGATTTCCAAAGTAATTTCCTAAGTTTGACAATTTGGGGTGAGGGTGAGAGGTGAGAGGTGAGATTTATCTTACCCACTTCCCATTTCTCATCCCCACCCCTTTAAATTATATGCCTAAAGGAAGAATTAGAGTACGTTTAAAATCTTACGATCACCGGGTTATTGATGAAGCCGCTTCAAAAATTTTGGAGGCGGCTCTAGCCTCAGGTGCCAAAATTTCCGGACCCATCCCCTTACCAACCCAGAGAAAATTAATCTGCGTTACCACTTCTCCTCATACTGACAAAGATGCCCGGGAACATTTTGAAATTCTCACTCACAAGCGCTTAATTGATATTTTAGAACCTACGGAAAAAACCATTGATTCCCTCCAACACCTCGATCTCCCTGCAGGCGTCGACATTGAGATCAAAATGTAGACGCCGATTGCCCCGCAAAGGTCGCTCCACGAGCCGTGTATGAATAATACTGAAAAGGCGAGTGGTAAGACTATACTGGGGCAGGCGTCGACATCGAAATCAAGATGTAGGTTTTCCATCGCAATATTACATATTTTGGCGCGACCGCGCCATTTTTTGTAATACCCAATTCTTCATTTGCATCTTACCTTCCTTTTTAGTATAATATTTCCTAATTGAAATGGAGGTGAATTCACCCGATTAAAAAGAGGTTTTTCGGCTTGGCACAAGTTTTCAAGAGAAGTGCCTCCTGGCACTTTTTTGGTGGGTAATACTTAAGTGACTTAAGTAACCTAAGTAACTTATGGATACGATTTTAGGAATAAAATTAGGACAAACGCAAAAATTTACCAGCGAAGGAGAGCGAATCCCAGTAAGCCAAATTCAGGCTGGTCCCTGTTTCGTGGTTCAAATTAAAAAAGATTCAGTTCAGCTTGGATTTGGTGAAAAAAAAGAAAAAAAGACCAAGAAACCAATTTTAGGGCACATAAAAAAAGCGGGGTTAAAAATTATCCCCCGCTTTTTGCGAGAAGTCAGCGCTAATCAGCAGGAAATCAGCGCTAATCTTAAAGTTGGGGATGAGATTAAAGTTGGGGATGTTTTAAAACCTGGAGATATTGTTGATGTTACGGGCACTTCCAAAGGCAAAGGTTTTGCCGGGGTGGTTAAAAGATGGGGATTTGCCGGAGGACCTAAAACTCATGGTCAGTCAGACAGAGAAAGGGCTCCAGGCTCAATTGGCTCAACCACCACTCCAGGAAGAGTTTTAAAAGGTAAGAAAATGGCTGGAAGAATGGGTGGGGCAAGGGTAACAGTGCGGAATTTGCAAGTTTTTGAAGTTTTGCCTGAGAAAAATCTACTTTTAGTTAAGGGTTTGGTTCCTGGAGCAAAAAAGGGGCTTTTGATTATTAAGAAACCTGCAAGGCAGAGGGTGCAGAAAGAAATGGAGAGCCCAGAGAAAGGTGAGGAGGAAAAAGTATGATTTATGCCGAGGTAATAACTTTATCAGGAACAAAAAAACCAAAAATTTCCCTGCCCAAAAAAATTTTTGGGGCAAAGATAAACCCATCTCTTTTGGCTCAAGCAGTAAGGGTCTATTTGAGTAACCAACGGAAAGCTCGGGCAAAAGCCAAAACCCGCGCTCAAGTTTCAAGGACAAAAGCAAAATGGTTTCGCCAAAAGGGAACTGGTCGGGCAAGGCATGGGGCCCGCTCGGCTCCGATTTTTGTCGGTGGCGGCAAGGCACATGGACCAACCGGACTTGAGAATTACCAAATGACTTTGCCTAAAAAAATGCGCCGAGCTGCCATTATCTCTGCCTTATCCAGCAAAGCTTCAGACAAAGAAATAGTGGTTGTTGAAGGACTTGAAAAAGTGAAAAAGACAAAAGAGATGTTAAAGATAATTAAAAATTTAAAATTAAAAATGAAAAATGACCTGCCTCGCCGACAGGCGGGCAAAGCAAAATTAAAAATTTTAGTTGTTCTACCTGAATCAGTTGAAGATGTTATTCTTGCTACCAGAAATATTGAAGGAGTAAGACCTACCCAGGTTAATTTATTAAATACCTACGAGATTCTAAAAGCGAGGAAAATTTTAATCACCAAAGAAGCGCTTAAAATTATGGAGGAAAAATGGAGCAAGGATTAGTTTTAAAACGACCAATAATTTCCGAAAAATCGCTTGAGGCTGCTTCTAAAGGTGAATACACATTTGAGGTAGACAAAAACGCCAAAAAGAAAGATATTGTTCAAGCATTAAAAAAAGTTTTTGGAGTAGATGTTAAGAAGGTAAAAACAATGGTTGTCAAGGGAAAGACTCGGCGGGCGCTTAAGACCAGAAGAGAATATCGTTTAGGCAATTGGGAAAAAGCAATTGTTAAACTAAAAGAAGGACAAAAAATTGATGTTTTCGAAACCGGAAAAGAGGAGGAGAAAAAATGATAACCAAAAGCATTCCTGAAAAGTCATTAATAAGAATTCTCAAGAAAAAAGCAGGAAGATCCTCGTGGGGAAAGGTGACAGTTCGTCATCAGGCAGGAAGAGAAAAAAGATTTATGCGGGAAATAGATTTTAAAAGAGAAAAGTTTGGTATCCAGGCTAAAGTGTTAGCATTTGAGTATGACCCGAATCGGACTGCTAACCTTGCTCTTCTTGCCTATTCTGATGGAGAGAAACGCTATATTTTAGCCCCAGAGGGCTTGCATGTTGGGGACGAGGTGGTTTCAGGGCCCCAAGTCGAAGTAAAAATAGGTAACCACCTACCACTTTCTAAAATTCCGATTGGAACTCCGATTCATAACCTTGAACTTACCCCAGGCAAAGGGGGACAAGTTATAAGGTCAGCCGGCTCATCCGCTTCAGTTTTGGCTAAAGAGAAAGATTTTGCCGTGGTTAAACTTCCTTCTGGAGAGACAAGAAAAATTTCCCTAAATTGTTTTGCCACCATTGGCCAAGTTGGTAACATTGATTGGAAAAATGTCAAATTTGCTAAAGCAGGGAGAAAAAGACACATGGGAATAAAACCAACGGTAAGGGGGGTTGCCCAACATCCGGCCTCTCATCCCCATGGAGGTGGAGAAGGAAGGTCAGGGATTGGCATGCCCGGACCTGTGTCTCCTTGGGGGAAACCAACTTTGGGGAAAAGAACAAGAAAGAAAGGAAAATATAGCGATAAATGGATTATTAAGCGACGGAGGTAAATTATGGCACGAAGTTCTAAAAAAGGTCCATATATTGATCAAAAATTGCTCAAAAAAGTTCAGGCTCAAAAAGCCAAAGATTCTCATGAGCCAATTAAAACTTGGGCAAGAAGCTGCCAGATTCCGCCAGAGTTTGTTGGTCACAAATTTCAAGTTCATACCGGAAAGGATTTTAAAGAAATTTTTGTGACTGAGGCAATGGTTGGGCATAGGCTTGGTGAATTTGCTCAAACTCGAATTTTCCGAGGTCACGGACAAGTAGTCAAAAGAATTTTGGAGAAAACCTAAATGGAAATTGTTGCCAAGTCAAGATATACAAGGATTAGCCCGCGAAAACTGCGTTTGGTCGCCGACAGTATTCGGGGAATGAACTCAAAACAGGCACTTGTCTTGCTTTCTCAAGCAGGCAAAAGAGGAGAATGGTTAAGCAAAACCTTAAAACAGGCAATTGCCAACGCCCAAAATAATTTTTCTTTAAAAAATGAGGATTTGAAGATAAAAAAAATAGAAGTAAGCGAAGGACCGATATATAAACGTTTTCAGCCAGTTTCCCGAGGTCAGGCTCATCCAATTAAAAAAAGAACAAGTCATATAAAAGTGATCCTTGAGGCGGAAGCTGAAAAAAAGAAGATGTTAGAGACATCAAAAGTATCAGGGGCTAACGAAAAAGGAGGCAATCAGCGTAGATCAGTTAAAAAATCTGCGTAAATCAGCGAATATGGGACAAAAAGTTAATCCAATAAGTTTTAGAATGGGCCAAGGGAAAACTTGGCAATCACATTGGTTTGCCGGAAAAAAGGCTTACCAAAAAAATCTCGTTGAGGATTTAAGAATTCGCAAGTTTTTGTTTGAAAAATTAAAGTTGGCGGGAATTGTGGGGGTGGAGATTGACCGCTTGATACACAAAATGAAAATCACTATTCATGTTACCAGACCCGGGGTGGTCATTGGTCGGGGAGGCTCGGGACTTGAGGAACTTAAAAAAATGTTAATGCCTCTAGTCTCTCTGCTTGAACCGGAGAAGAATGTTCAAATCGAGGTAGTTGAGGTTTCCGACCCTGAGCTTTCGGCAATGCTCGTGGCTTCAAGAATCTCAAGTGAACTTGAACGTCGTCTTCCCCATCGGAGAGTAGTTAAGCGAGCCATGGAAAGGGTGATGACGGCTGGGGGCAAGGGCGTCAAGGTCGTTCTTTCTGGTCGAATTGCCGGAGCAGAAATCTCCCGCCGGGAGAGATTTGCGGCTGGAAAACTGCCTTTAAGTACTATTAGGGCGAATATTGATTTTGCTAAAGTGGCAGCCTTGACCAAATCAGGTTTTGTCGGAGTCAAGGTTTGGATATATAAGTAAAACTTGAAAGCAAGCTTATAAAGGAGAGTAAATGTTGCAACCAAAAAAACAAAAATTTAAGAAACAGTTCAGAAGGGGAGCCAGGGTAATTTCTGAAAAAGGCGCAAACATTGTTTTCGGCGACTTTGGTCTTAAAGCAGTTACCAGGGGAAGGTTAAGCGAAAAACAACTTGAAGCAGCCCGGCGGGCTATTTCCTTTTTTACGCGCAAGGAAGGCAAAATTTGGGTCCGGGTCTTTCCCGATAAGCCTGTAACCCAAAAGGCAGCCGGAACAAGAATGGGTTCGGGTAAGGGGGACGTGGTTGGGTTTGTAGTTCCGGTAACTCCGGGTAAGATAATTTTTGAAGTTTCCGGAATTCCTCTTGAGGCAGCCCGAGAGGCTTTGCGCCGAGCAGGATATAGGATTCCTTTTAAAACTCGTTTTGTTGCTAAAAACGTATGAAAAGAAAAGACATAAAAGAACTCTCAGGCAAAACCCAAGAAGAGCTTAAAAAACTTTTGGAGGAGACGCAAATTTCTTTAGTGAAGCTGAAGATGGATTTGAAAACGGCGAAGACCAAAAATGTTCGGGCGGTTTCAAGAAAAAGGGACGAAATAGCCCAAATATTAACCAAAATTAGCGAAAAGAAAGCATTGGAGGAAAAATGAAAGAATTTAAAGGAGAAGTTGTTTCGACAAAAACGCCAAAAACAGCCGTGGTCAGAGTCGTCCGTCAGAAAATCCACTCTCTTTATAAAAAAAGAATAAAGGTGAGGAAAAAATATCATGTTCATGACGAACTTGGCGTTAAAGAGAAAGACTTAGTCAAATTTGTTCAGACACGGCCAATTTCAAAGACAAAAAAATGGAAAATAGTGGAGGTGGTTAAAAAGTGATTCAATTGAGATCCGTGCTTGTTCCGGCTGATAATACCGGCGCCAAAAAGTTAAAGGTAATTCACACTAAAAGCCGTTTTGCTAAAATTGGAGAGGTAGTTGTCTGTGTGGTTGATCAAGCAGACTCAAACGGAGCGGTCAAAGACTCCCAGATTGTTAAGGCTTTGCTTGTCAGAACAAAAAAAGAAATAAAAAGACCTGATGGTTCTTACATCCGCTTTGATGACAACGCTGGAGTTTTAATTGATAAAGAAGGAAATCCCTTAGGGACGAGAATTTTTGGACCAATAGCGCGCGAGGTAAAGGAAAAAGGTTTTAACAAAATTGCCTCACTGGCAGAGGAACTAGTATGAGAAAAACAAAGCTTAAAAAAGGTGATAAGGTAAAAATAATAGCAGGAAAAGACAAAGGCAGAGAGGGAATGGTGGAGAAGGTTTTTCCAAAGAAAGAAAAAGTTTTAGTTTCAGGTTGCAATATCTACAAAAAACACTCACGCCGCCAGGGAAAGGAAGGCAGAAGTTCAGGAGGAATTATTGATATTGTTTCCCCCCTGCCTTATTCAAGCGTTGCTTTCATCTGTCCAAAGTGTGGAGAACCAACGAGAATAGGTTTTAAAATAATTGGGGGAGTTGGAGGGGACGGAGCCCTCTCCAAATTAAGGATTTGTCGAAAATGCAAAGAGGTGATTTAAAATGTCAGAACAAAAACTTTTAAAGGTGGTAGTCAATGTGGGAATAAAAGAGGGAGCAAGCGATGAGAATCTCTTGGCTAAACAAGGAGAAATATTGGCAAAGATAACCGGGCAAAGACCCAAAATTTGTCGGGCGAAAAAATCAATCGCCGGTTTTAAGATTTCGAAAGGGGCACCCATTGGCTTGGCGGTAACTCTTCGAGGAAAGAAAATGTTTGATTTTTTAAAAAAGCTTTTTTCTTTAGTTTTGCCAAGAGTCCGCGATTTTCGTGGATTATCCTCAAAAAGTTTTGATGGGCATGGCAATTATACGATTGGAATAAGGGAGCAAACTGTTTTTCCAGAAGCAGAGTTTTCAAAAGGCGAAAAAGCGATGGGACTTGAGATAACAATTGTCTCCTCGAGTAAAACCGATGAGGAAGCAAAAAAATTACTCGAGGCGCAAGGTGCACCCTTTAAAAAGGAGAAATAAATGGCGAAAAAATCAAAAGTTGTTAAGCAAACCCAAAAGAGACTAAAATATGAAGTCCGTTTTCGGAATCGCTGTGCGGTTTGTGGCAGACCAAGAGGTTTTATGCGGCTTTTTGGGCTTTGTCGACTTTGTTTTCGCGGACTTGCCCAGAAAGGAGAATTACCAGGAGTAAAAAAAGCTTCTTGGTAATTATATCTTTATGACTGATAGAGTTACAGATATGTTAGTTAGAATTAAGAATGCTTATTTGGCAAGGAAAAAGGATGTCACTTTTCCTTATTTTGGTTTTGGTAAAAGGTTGGCGAAGGTTTTAGTAGATGAAGGATTTCTCGCCAAGTTTCAGGTTTTAGAGTCAAAAAAACAAAAAAACAAAGTCCTTGAGATTGGCTTAACTTACCAAGGTAAAAAACCAGCGATAAGCGGGGTTAAAATCATCTCCAAACCAGGAGTAAGAGTTTATCTAAAAGCCAAAGAGATAAAAAAAGTTTTGGGAGGAACAGGAATAAATATCATCTCTACCCCCGGAGGACTTATGACTGGAGAAGAAGCAAGGAAGAAAAATTTAGGCGGAGAGATGATTTGCGAAATATGGTAGAAAGGAGCAAATGTCTAAGATAGGAAAAAAACCAGTTGAAATACCAGATGGAGTAACCGTAGAAGTAAAAGACGGGAAAATTCAAGTGGCTGGAGCAAAAGGTTCACTTTCCCTAACCTTGCCTCCGGAAATAAAAGTTAAGGTCAGCCCGAGGGAAATTCAATTCTCGCAAAAAACTACCTCCGAGAAAACCAAAGCTTACCAGGGAACAATCCGCAATCTTGTTTTTAACATGATAAAAGGGGTGAAAGATGGTTGGTCAAAAACTCTAGAGATTATAGGAACAGGTTATCGGGTAGCCCTGCTTGAGGGAAAACTTTCACTTTCGCTTGGATTTTCCCATCAAATCCAGGTTGTTCCCCCACCGGGAATTTCTTTTACCGTTTCCCAAAATAAAATCACGGTTTCGGGGGCTGATAAGATGTTAGTGGGGCAAGTGGCTGCTCGGATCAGAGCCATTAAGCCCCCAGATGCTTATAAAGGAAAGGGAATCCGCTTTGAGCAAGAGCAAATTAAATTAAAGCCCGGAAAGCAAGTTAAGGTTGGAATAGCGGGTGCGCCAGCCGGTATGGCAAAAGGAGGAACGAAATGAAAAGAACCCGTCTGAGACTTTCGGTTTTTCGCTCAAATAAATATATTTATGGGCAAATTATTGACGATGAGGAGGGTCAGACTTTAGTGGCGGTAAACGACTTAAGTAACTTAAGTGACTTAGGTAACTTAAGTAAAATCGAGAGAAGTCGTCAGGTTGGAAAACTGTTAGCCGAGGAAGCCTTGAAAAAAGGTATAAAAAAAGTCTATTTTGACCGAGGAAGATTTAAATATCATGGTCGAGTAAAAGCCCTAGCCGAAGGAGCCAGGGAAGGAGGGTTAGAGTTCTAAGTCAATTAAGTGACTTAGGTAACCTAAGTAACTTATGGAAAACGAAGAATTTGAGGAAAAAGTAGTTCAGGTAAATCGGGTTTCCAAAAAAACCAAAGGCGGAAACAGAATTTCCTTTTCTGTTTTAGTGGTTGTTGGAGATAAAAAAGGTCGAGTTGGAGTAGGTTTAGGCCGAGCTCCTGATGTTTCCGCAGCCGTCTTAAAAGGAGCAACTTACGCTAAAAAGCATCTAATTTCTGTGCCTACCAGAGAGACAACTATTCCTCATCAAGTTTATGTTAAACTTGGAGCAGCGAAAGTTTTGCTTAAGCCAGCGCCTGAAGGTTCAGGAGTTATTGCCGGAGGAGCAGTCAGGGCAGTGGTTGAAGCGGCAGGAATTAGAGACATTGTTTCAAAAATCTTAGGAACTCGGAATCAAGCCTCGAATGTTTATGCCACTTTTGAGGCATTAAAAAAACTTAAGTTACCTAAGTGACTTAAGTAACTTATATGTTAAGCAAACTACCTAAAATAACAACTAGATCTAAAAAAAGAATTGGTCGGGGAATCGGTTCAGGCAAGGGAGGTCATACTGTTGGTCGGGGCGCCAAAGGTCAGAAAGCGAGGGGAAAAATAGCTTTTCTTTTTGAGGGAACAAAAATAAAGAAGTCTCTTCTTAAAAGACTGCCTTTAATAAGGGGGAAAGGCAAATTCAAACCAAGTTCCCAAAAACCAATTATCGTCAATTTAAAGTATCTGAATCTTTTTTCTCCCAAAGAAGAGGTTACTTTAAAAACTCTGGAAGATAAGGGAATATTAAGAATTGAGGATAGCAAATCCAAAAATGTTAAAATTTTAGGTGAAGGCGAGGTTAAAATTCCCTTAATTGTCAAACTGCCGTGTTCTAAGGGAGCTAAGGCAAAGATCGAAAAAGCGGGAGGAAAAATTGTAACCGCCCGCCTGCCAACGCCTGATGGCGTAAGCCTTGGCGGGCAGGCGGAAACGCAGAAAATTTCCGCGTCTCTGCGCCCCGCTAAGCGGGGTTCCGCGTCTCAGTGATGCCATGAATAGGATTATTGAAGTTCTAGCAAGCGCTTTTCAAATTCCTGATTTGCGAAGAAAGATCGTTTTTACTGCCTTTATTTTTATAATTTTTAGACTGGCAGCCCATATTCCGGTTCCGGGGGTTGACCTTCCCTCTTTGCGGGCTTTATTTGAAAGGAGTCAATTCTTAGGACTTTTGGATATTTTCTCAGGCGGAACTCTGGCTAACTTTTCCATCATGGCTTTAGGGCTTAACCCCTATATTAATGCCTCAATTATTTTTCAACTTTTAACCATGGTTTTTCCCTATTTGGAAGAACTTTCAAAAGAGGGAGAATATGGTCGGGAAAAAATTAATCAATATACTAGATTTTTAACTGTTCCTCTCTCGGCTCTTCAGGCTTTTGGGATGTACGCCCTTTTGAAAAATCAAGGGATAATGGGGAACCTTTCTCCTGTTGCCCTAATATCTTTGGTGACAACGATGACTTGTGGGACAATTTTTTTGATGTGGCTTGGGGAGCTGATTTCCGAAAATGGAATTGGGAACGGAATCTCCCTTCTTATTTTTGCCGGAATTGTCGGGCGCTTCCCAATTGCTCTTGGGCAGACTTTAGCCACTTTTGAAGCCCAGAACTTTTTCAATATCGTTGTTTTTTCTGTTATGGCAGTTTTGGTTATTGGGGCGATTACGGTGGTTAATGAAGCCTCGCGCCAAATTCGGATCGAATATGCTAAAAGAATAAGGGGAGGAAGAATGTATGGCGGAACTAGCACTTATTTGCCTTTAAGAGTTAATCAGGCAGGAGTAATTCCGATTATTTTTGCTATTTCCTTGGTCCTTCTTCCTTCGATGCTTGGTCGGTTTTTAGAACAGGTTCCAAATCCCTTTCTTTCGGGAATTGCTCGCAGTTTTGCTACTTTCTTTAATCCAGGAGGCGTGGTTTATAATCTAACTTACTTTTTCCTGGTGGTTGGTTTTACTTATTTTTATACTGCGGTTATCTTCAACCCGACAAAAATTGCTGATGAAATCAAAAAATATGGAGGTTTTATTCCCGGCATTCGTCCTGGACCGCCAACCGCAGACCTTTTAAATTGGATTTTGACAAGGATTACCTTAGCCGGAGCAATTTTTTTAGGGTTGGTGGCGATTCTTCCCTCAATTGCCCAGGGAATGACCGGAATTGCCACCTTAACCATCGGGGGGACGGGAATTCTAATTGTTGTTTCCGTGGTCTTGGAGACGGTTAAGGTTATTGAAAATATGATTCAAATGCGAGGTTACGAAAAATTTTTGGAGGGATATTGAGGATGAATCTCATTATTACCGGGCCCCAGGGTTCAGGGAAAGGAACGCAGGCTCGGCTTTTAGCAGAAAAAATGGGATTAGTTCATCTGGAGACTGGGGAGATGTTTCGGCAGATTGCGGAAAAAAACACGGCTTTTGGAAGAGAGGTTAAGGCCTGGATTAACAGAGGTGTATTGGTACCTGATAGAGAAGTTGTCAGACTATTAAGACAGATTTTAACCAGAGAGGTTCTAAAGAAGGGATTCATCCTTGATGGCTCTCCGCGAACGTTGCCGCAGATTAAATGGCTAGACAAGATCCTTGCCAAGAAAAATAATCAGATAGATAAGTTAATTTATCTAAACATTTCCAAAAAGGAATCAATAAGGAGGTTGCAAGCTCGAAGAATTTGTCCAAAGTGTGGACGGAATTACAATATGCTAACTATGCCACCCAAAAATGATGAACTTTGTGATGAGTGCGATGTTAAGTTAGTTATCAGGGAAGATGAGACACCGCAAGCTATTGTTAAAAGACTAAAAGAGTATCACTCCCAAACATCCCCAATGATTAATTATTATAGAAAAAAGGGCAAGGTGGTCGAGATTAACGGCGAACAGACAGTTAAGGATGTTTTAAAGGATATTTTAGGGAAATTAAAGTGATACCACTCAAGAGCAAAAAAGAAATTGAGATTATGGTAGAAGGCGGAAAAAGGTTAAGACAGGTTTTAGAGCATGTTCTAAAAAATTTGAAGCCTGGAATAACGACTTTGCAGCTTGACAAGCAAGCCGAAGAAAAAATTTTAGCTTTTGGAGGAAAACCATCCTTTAAAATGGTTCCAGGCTATGCTTGGGCAACCTGTATTACCGTCAATGAGGAAGTGGTTCATGGAATCCCGGGAGAAAGAAAGATTAAAGAGGGCGATGTTGTCGGAGTCGACATGGGAATGTATTATAAGGGGTTTCATACGGATATGGCAGAGACGATAAAAATTAAAAATGAAAAATTAAAAATTAAAAATGAAGAAACAGAGAGATTTTTAGAAACTGGGAGAAAAGCGCTTGAGGAGGCGATTAAAATGGCAAAAGCGGGAAATTATTTAGGACAGATAAGCAAAACCATTGAGGGGGAAATTAAAAAGGCTGGGTTTTCTCCAGTGCGGGCTTTGACAGGGCACGGGATTGGCAGGATTCTTCATGAGGAGCCGCAAATTCCCTGTTTTTTGGAAGGAAGGGTAGAAAAAACACCAAAACTTAAAAAAGGAATGACTTTAGCAATTGAGGTTATCTATAATCTTGGCTTACCTGAGGTAGTTTTAACCTCCGATGGCTGGACAATTAAGACAAAAGATGGTAAAATATCAGGGCTTTTTGAGGAGACCGTCGCCGTAACCGCCAACGATCCCTTAGTGTTAACGAAGTAATTTCATGATGGTGCATCAAGGAACAATTGAAGTTGAGGGAGAAGTAATCGAGGCTTTGCCCAATACTCTTTTTAGGGTGAAGCTTTCTGATGGCAGAGTTTTGCTTTGCCATCTCTCTGGGAAAATGAGAATGAACTATATTCGGATTTTGCCAGGAGACAAGGTTAAGGTGGAAATGACGCCATATGACCAGACAAAAGGAAGGATTATTTATAGATATAAGTAACTTAAGTCACTTAAGTAACTTAAGATTCTTATGAAAGTTCAAGCATCAGTAAAAAAACGCTGTAAAAATTGTAAAATTGTCAAACGTCGGGGCATGCTTTTTGTTACCTGTTCAAACCCCCGACACAAACAAAGACAAGGATGATAAAAATAAAAAATAAAATATAAAAATGAAAAATTACAACTCAAAATTTAAAAAGATCAAATTTTTAAAATTTTTAATTTAACATTGTCATTTTTAGTTTTTCATTTTAATTTTTCCATTTGACTGAAGCGAAAGCGAGGGAACATGCCGAGAATTGCTGGAGTAGATATACCGGAAAATAAGCCTACCTGGATTGCCTTAACCTATCTTTATGGGATAGGAAGGAAAAACGTGCTTAAAATCTTAAATCAAGCCAAAATTGATGGTGCCAAGAAAGCATCAGATCTCTCAAGCGAGGAAATTGCCAAAATTTCCAAAGTCTTGGAAGACTTCAAAATTGAGGGAGACCTTCGGAGGGAGGTTTCCGAAAACATAAAAAGACTGAAAGAAATCGGAAGTTACCGGGGGATAAGACATGCTAAGAATCTCCCTGTTCGGGGACAAAGAACTCGGACTAATGCCCGAACTAAAAGGGGTAAAAGGGTCACTATTGGAGCAATGAAAAAAGAAGTTTTGACTACCAGGATTGAGCCAGGTCAAAAAGTTAAAGGTGAAAAGAAGGCTGTTTAATTAAAATATGGCAAAAATAAAAGCAAAAAAAAGACAAAAAGGGAAGATTGAACAGGCAAAAATTTACGTAACGGCAACCTTTAATAATACCTTGGTTACCGCCACTGACCCTTTGGGAGATACTATTGCCTGGGAGACTTCGGGAAGCGCTGGGTTTAAGGGAACTCGAAAGTCCACCCCTTATGCGGCAGCGACAACAGTTGAAAAATTAGCCAGAAAAATTCAAGGATTAGGAGTTCGGGAGGTTGAGGTTTATATTAAAGGTCCAGGACCAGGCAGAGACGCTGCTCTTCGGGGTATTCGGGCTTCAGGTCTTAAGATGAATTTAATTGCCGATATTACCCCAATTCCCCATAATGGGACTAGGGCAGCCAAAAAAAGGAGAGTCTAGGCGAAATTACAAATTACAAATTTCAAATTCCAAATGACAAATAGTGAATATTTAAATTTAAGATTAAAATTAAGACTCAGGGGCAACTTGCCCTGAGCAACTGAAAGGAGCCGAAGGGTGGCAAAATATAAAGATTCAAAATGCCGGCTTTGTCGCCGGGAAGGAGTAAAATTGTTTTTAAAAGGAAAAAGATGCCTGTCCCCTAAATGTCCGATCGAGAGGAAGGGGGCGGTTCCGCCAGGAATGAAAGGGATAAAAGGGGCAAGAAGAATGTCTGAATATGGAGCTCAACTTAGGGAAAAACAAAAAGCAAAAAGGACATATGGGGTTTTGGAGCGCCAATTTAAAAGATATTTTGAAAAAGCCCGTAAGGTTTCCGGAGCAACTGGTGAGACATTACTTCGGATGCTTGAGTTACGACTTGATAATGTCTTATATCGGCTAGGGTTTTCTCCTTCACGGTCAGCCTCGCGCCAGCTTGTTTCTCACGGACATGTGCTGGTTTCCGGAAAAAGAGTAAATATCCCTTCCTATCAGGTCAAAGTTGGCGAGACAATAAGTTTTTCCACCCGCGGGTTTAAGACCCCAGAAGTCCAGGAGACAATAGGGCAAAAAGATGTTATAATTCCTTTGTGGCTTGAAAGAAAGGCAGCCGTAGGCAAGGTGAAAAGATTGCCCAAACGAGATGAAATTGAGGGTGACATTGCCGAGCAATTAATAGTAGAATATTACTCACGATGATTCAACCGATTTTTCAAATTAAAACTGAAAAAGAAACAAAAAATGAAGGAGTATTTATTCTTGAGCCCTTGGAACAGGGTTATGGGCAGACGGTTGGAAATGCTCTAAGGCGGGTTTTATTGACCTCGCTTCCAGGAGCGGCGGTTACTTTTGTTAAAATCGCTGGAGTTCGTCACCAATTTACGACCATTCCAGGACTTAAAGAGGATGTGGTTGAGCTTATTTTAAATATTAAAAAATTAAGAATCCGCTATGACGGCGACAAACCGGTAAAGATTAATCTTGAAGTAACTGGACCGGGAGAAATTCTAGCTTCTAAGATTAAGACTCCGGCAAATGTGGAGATTGTCAATAAAGACCTGGTTTTGGGAACCTTGGCTGATAAAAAATCCAAACTTCAAATAGATTTGACCGTGGAAAAAGGTTTTGGCTATTCTCCCTTTGAAGAGAGACAATCAGAAACTCTGGGAGTAATTCCTGTGGATGCTATTTTTTCTCCGGTTTTGCGGGTTAATTATAAAGTTGAAGCAACTCGAGTTGGAAGAATGACCAATTTTGACAAACTTATTTTGGAGGTTTTAACTGATGGGACAATTTCTCCTTTGGAGGCAGTTAAGGAGTCTACTAAAATCATTATTTCTTATTTTGAGCAGATTCTTGAACCTAAAAAACCCAAGGTTGAGGAAAAAGAGAAGATTGAAGCCTCTCCCGAAGTTTTAAGGTTAATGATTGAGGAGCTTTCTTTGCCGACAAGAATTGTCAATGCCCTGGAAAAAGCAGGCTTTAAAACTGTTGAGGATATTGTTTCGGCTCCAAGAAATGAGATTTCTAAAGTTAAAAACCTAGGGGCAAAGTCAATAAAAATTGTTGAAGCCGCTCTTTCAGAAAAAGGGGTTGATTTTTCAAAAGCAGTATGAGACATCGGGTTTATGGAAAAAAACTTAGCAAGGATAAGAATGCCAGAAAAGCCCTTTTTAAGAATTTAATCTCCTCACTTGTCATTCACGGACAAATAAGAACAACTGAGGCTCGGGCAAAAGCAATAAAAGGGTTGGTTGATAGACTTATTAGTCGCTCCAAACAAAGAACTCTTCAAGCTAGGCGTTCGGTTTTGGCTTTTCTTCAGGATAAAAATGTGGTTAATAAGTTAGTCGATGAAATCGCCCCAAAATTTGGAAATCGTCCCAGTGGATTTACCAGAATTTTAAGATTAGGGAGAAGAGCCGGAGATCAGGCAATGATGGTGAAGATGGAATTTGTTGAATCTTCCGAACTGCAGCCTGTTGCCAAGCCTCTTGAGTTAAAGAAAGTCGCTGGGCCAGTCAAAAGGCGCCCTCGCCGATTGACGCCGATTAAAACGCGGATTAGCGCGGAAAATAATAAATGAAATTTATATGGGGACTTATTCAACTAAACAAAAAGACATTAAACGAGATTGGCATTTAGTTGATGCCAAGGGAGAGATTTTGGGAAGGCTTTCAACTAAGATTGCCAAACTTTTAATGGGAAAGCAAAAACCATATTTTAGCCGAAATTTAGACTGTGGGGATTATGTGGTAGTTATAAATAGCGCCAAAATCGCCGTGACCGGTAAAAAGGAAAAGCAAAAACTCTATATCAAACACTCAGGTTACCCAGGTGGGTTAAAAGTAACTCCACTTGAAAAAATGCGAGTCGAGCATCCTGAAAGAATAATTATCCACGCCGTCTCCGGGATGCTTCCTCAAAATAAATTAAAAGATAAAATGCTTAGAAGATTATACGTATTTGCCCAAGAGGAACACCCGTTTAAAGATAAATTTAAAGTTAAAAATGAAAAATGAAAAACGACAAATAAGCAAAGCTTGTTGCTGCGCAATAAAAATCTTAAAATTTTTAAATTTTGCATTGTAATTTTTAATTTTTATATTTTAATTTTTCATTTATTAAGATGGTAAAAAAAACTGAAACCAAGGAGTACGTGTTTGCTGTTGGTCGCCGGAAAGAATCTATTGCTCGGATAAGGCTTTACCAGGGTAAAGGAGAAACTTTAGTCAATGACCTACCTATTGGAGAATATTTTCCGGCAGAAGTCTTCCAGATGACTTATATAAAACCCTTCAAATTGACTGATACAATTGGCAAATATTATGCGACGATTAAAGTTTTTGGTGGAGGAAAATCTGGTCAACTTGGAGCAATAGTCCATGGTCTTTCACGGGCACTCTCCTTGGCTGATCCGGAAAAATTTAAGCCAATTTTAAAAAGACAAAAACTTCTCACTCGCGATTCAAGAGTCCGCGAACGCCGCAAAATCGGCATGGGCGGAAAAGCGAGGCGAAAGAAACAAAGTCCTAAACGATAATCTTTCGCCGAAGCCCTGTCAAATCGCAGCTGGAGGCGTGTACGAATAGTACCTGAAGCCGACTGCTAAGATTGTTTGGGGGCGAGGAGGAAAAAGCAGTCCCCGAAGAGGTGAGCTTTTTCCGACGTAGCCCCTTTCAACCGCTCCACGAGGCGTATTCGAATAGAATTGAAAAGCCGAGTGGTAAGGTTGTTTGGGGGCAAGACGCAAAAAGCAAAGCCCCAAGCGTTAAGTTTTTTGCGTCGCAGCCCCTCTTAATCGCTCCACGAGCCGTGTACGAATAGTACCAAAAAGGCGAGTGGTAAGATTTGTGGGACGAGGAGGGAAAAACAGTCCCCCAAAATTTGTATTGATCCGCCAGCTGGCGGATTTTGGGAGGACAGGTAATTTTTTGCGCCAAAGGTCCTGAGTTCATCGAAGGATCCGCGGATGATTATAAAATTGGTTTTCCAAATTTAATTAAATTTTCTTTCTTTTCTCGACGCCAGCCTTTGATTTGTTTTTCTCGTCGACGAGCTCCTATAAGAGTAGAAAATTCCTCGCAATAAACCAGTTCAAATGTTTTATTTCGCTTTGTAAATTCCGCACCATTACCACATTTATGTCTTGCTAGTCTAGGTTTTAGATTGGAAGTACATCCAATATAAAGGTGATTTTTGGGACCACGGAGGAGGTAAACAGAATACATGAAATGCCCTTCGGTAAACTCAGGGCTCTTCGTCTTCGCTCATAGTCGAAGACTCTGGTTCGCTCATAGTCGAAGACTCTGAGCTTGCCGAAGAGTCGCAATTACTGAACGCTGTGCGAACCTATTTTGAACGAAATCCCGAATGATGCCGCGCCTGCGGCGCGGCAGAAACCAAACCGCTCGGGCGGGGCGGGCAGAAAAGGGGGTTGGGGGGAAATGAATGCCCGCCCCGCCCTCGCTTTCGCCGCCGCCGAATTTCGTGCCAACGAAGTTGGCGCGCCGCTCAAAATCTCCTTAATAATATCACAAAATACTACTGATAACCTTTGGCTTGCGTTGTAAACATTGTTGCGTATTTTCCGTTTTTCTTGAGCAATTCCTCGTGCGTTCCCGATTCAATAATTTTGCCTTCATCAACTACCACTATCTTGTTCGCATTGCGGACGGTTGAAAATCGGTGTGACACCAAGATAAGCGTCCGATTTTTGTAAACTTCTTCCAAATTTTGGAATATTTCATATTCCGCTTGCGCGTCAATCGCACTTGTCGGTTCGTCCATGACAAGCACAGGGGCTTTCTCATAAAAAGTTCTTGCTATCGCCAGTTTTTGCCATTGGCCGCCGGAAAGTTCTTCTCCGTCCTCAAAACGTCGACCAAGCATTTGGTCGTAACCTTTCGGAAACTTTTTAATAAATTCATATGCGCCTGATTTTACTGCCGCTTCGTGCATTCGCTTTTCGTCTTTAATGTCAGGCGCGCCGAGCATGATATTGTCGCGAACGGTAAAATTATATTTGACAAAATCTTGGAACAGGGTGCCAAGATGAGCATACCAATTGGAAATATTGAGATCTTTGATATTTACGCCATTTACCAAAATTTCTCCACCCGTTACGTCATAAAAACGGCATAGTAGTTTTATGAGAGTTGTTTTTCCCGCACCATTCACACCGACCATTGCCAAACTTTCGCCTGGCTCAATGACAAATGAAATGTCTTTCAATACTTCGCGTCCATTGGGATATGTAAACGAAACATTTTTGAATTCTATTTTTGGCGGTTTAATATCATCAAACGATTTAGCGTCTTTCTTCTCTTTTATCAGTTTTGGCAATGCCATCAATTCAAAAAACGGATTCACAAAAAGGCTATTTTGGTAGAGTTCACCCAAGTGAGCCGAGCCCCACGATGTGTTATTTCTTAATTGTTCCAGCGTGGTGATAATGAATGTCAGCGAACCGATTGTTAGTGCACCGGAAAGCGCATTCGGTAGCATAAAATAGATAATCGCAAACACCACTATCGTTTCAACAAGCGGAGCCAAAAATAATACCCACCTATAATTATCAAGCGGTTTTTTGTTTATTTCATAAAGATATTTTTGTAACCCTTGTAGTTTTTCCAAGAGCGCGCCTTGAGATTGAAAAATTCTCGTTTCAATGATTGAGGATTGGTCGGTGAGCAAATCACCGGTATACCATAATTTTTTCGCTTCAGGTGCGCTACCGCCATACATAGACCAAACAAAATTTCCATGTCTCGCTTTTAGATAAACTCTTGGGGCGGCAACCAATAAAACAACGAGCGGAATCCACAGGCCGAATGGTATCAAAGCAATAGTTGCCGCAATCATTCCAATTCCGTGAGAAAAGATGTAATTCCACATTCTGATAAAGTCGGGTATCTGCCAAGTAAAAGTTTGTTCAACTTTCGTTATGAGATTTTGAATTTCAGGGTTTTCCAAATGACCTAGATCCAAACTAGATAGTTTTTTGGCATAGCGATAATTCAAACCTGCTTGAAATTTGTTTCTTAAAAGGTAGTCGTAGTAAGCAACATTTAGGCCCCAGTAAACCACCGTTTCCACTAAACGCACCAAAAAGTATCCGGCTAAAACAAAAATAATAATCAAGGGAATACCAACTTGACTTGGTGCTTGAGAACCAATGACGAGGTTGTCTAAGACGAGCTTGAACAAATACGCGGCGGCAATTGGAGTAATGGCACCTATTCCGGCGGTCAAGTAGTAAAGCGTAACTAATCGCCCGTCTATTTCATAAGCAAGCTTCATCGTCCGCACGATGTTGCGCCATAATTCCGATATTATTTTTTTGATATTTTTCATATGTCTTACTTCAATAAATTTTCTACGGGAACGCCCAGCGCTTTGGCGATTTTTTGAACCGTTAATAGAGATGGATTTCTCCTACCTCGCTCTAATCCGCTAATGTAAGTTCGGTGAACGCCTAGGATTTTCGCAACATCACCCTGCGACAATTTTTTCTTTAGGCGAGCTTCCCGCAATTTCTTGCCAAATTGTATAACGCCATTTGTCATATATGGATTTATCCGCTCTTGCATTGATTTTATCAAATGTTGTATGATTGGTCTATGGATAGCAATCATTCAACAGATATTTTAGGGAGTTCCTTATCGTTGCCCGCGTACGGGCGGGAGGGACAAGGGCAACACCTCATTTTATTAGCGGCGCATTTTGCGATGCAAAATACGAAATTCGGCGGCGGCGAAAGCGAGGGCGGGGCGGGCATTCATTTCCCCCCAACCCCCTTTTCTGCCCGCCCCGCCCGAGCGGTTTGGTTTCTGCCGCGCCGCAGGCGCGGCATCATTCGGGATTTCGTTCAAAATAGGTTCGCACAGCGTTCAGTAATTGCGACCAAGTTAGACATTGAGCATTTGAAAGGGAATGCGCTCGCTCGCCTTGCTCGCTCGCGCTTGTTGAAAAACCCCGCAGCGAAGCGACAATTTGCCAAACACCCGACCAATCCCAGCCGACTTTT